>NZ_JAWRWZ010000004.1:0-357982 GCF_046535285.1 Chryseobacterium sp. SIMBA_028
GGGACTAAAATTTTAAACAAATGTTTGGCATCCCGGGACAAGGGAGGCAGGGATTGCAGAATGAAGGGAAAAAGGGGCATCGGGGTGCCTGCAGTCATTATATATAGGATGGGCAATGGAGGATGTACATATAGTATATAAGGATGACGTTTTTAGGGAACGGATACTTTCTCTAGGTTTTGGCCAAGGCCGAATTCGATGGGGTTTTATATTAAGATGGGCTAAAGCCCATCACTAGTGAATATAAGCGGAAGGGTATGTATTTTTGTGGATGCCCTCCTCCCTAGCCCTGATAGGAACGGTTACCCAGGGGTGGGAAAGCTGGTGGACCGGGAATGGGAAGGTCCGGAGCGAGGAGTATGAATGAATAGCAGGAAAAAGCTCCTGAAAAGATGAACACTAAGAAATAGAGAATATGTGAATCTTTTATTATCTATTATATAGATATAGATTCTTTATTTGGGGAGAAAACGAAAATTAATCGAACAATCTCAGCTGCTGACCTCGTGTTCCTGTGAAATTACTGGTGGAGAGTTTGGGAAATTCCTTTCCGTCAAAGAACTTCTTTCTTCCTATTTTAAAGGTTGTATGGATCATGTCTGCAATATTACCCTCTCCTCTCTGCCTTTCAAAATATCTTTTATCTCCAAGCTTTCCTCCACGCATGGAGCGGATCAGGTTAAGTACTTTTTGTGCCCTGTCCGGAAAATGAGATTCAATCCAGTTAACAAAAACAGGTTCTACCGTATCATTTAACCTAACTAAAGTGTAACCGAAACTTGAAGCTCCGGCATCAGCAATCGTTTTAAGAATAGTTAAAGGTTCATCACTGTTAAGTCCAGGAATGATGGGCGCCACCATGACATGTACGGGAATTTTATTTTCAGAGAGAATTTCTATGGCCTTTAATTTATTTTTTGACGAACTTGTTCTTGGTTCCATTTTCCTCCTCAGATCCTCATTAATGGTAGGAATACTTAATGAAACTGAAACAAGGCTTTGCTCCGCCATTGGTTTTAAAATATCAAGATCCCTTAAGACCAGTGCATTTTTTGTCAGAACATTTACAGGATGTCTGTAATCAAGACAAACCTGCAGGAGTTTTCTGGTGATTTCAAATTGTCTTTCAGCGGGCTGATAGCAATCTGTATTACCTGACAGTAAAATTGGCGCGGCTTTATACCCTCTTTTTTGGAAAAACTTTTCCAATAATTCTGGAGCATTTTTTTTCACCATGATTTTTCGTTCAAAATCAATTCCGGCACTATACCCCCAATATTCATGGGTGGGTCTGGCAAAACAGTAGGAACAACCATGTTCACACCCTTGATAAGGATTCATAGAGTATTCCATTGGAAGATCTTCACTTTTAACCTGATTAACAATAGTTTTCGGAAACACTTCGGTGAAAACGGTCTTTATGGTTTCCAAATCTTCATCTTCGGGCTCATAGGTATACCTGTCGAAACGATTGACTACGTTTCGCTGAGCGCCCTGACCTTTTATGAAGTTTTCGTTTTTCATTCTGATGTAAAATTAGAATGGAATTATTATAAAATAATGAACTTTAACATTAAAGTTTTCCACAAAAAAATCCAACACTTTCAAAAGCGTTGGATTAAACATAATTAAATATATTTTTTTACTACTTCAGCGCATAAAATTCCACTCCGTGTGTTTCATCGTCGTGGTTCTTTTCATCAAAGTGTCTGTGATAATCCGAATAGGTATCACTATATTTTTTGTCTTTTTTAGTTAAAATCTTTTTTAATCCTATTAAGCTTAATACTGCCAAAAGACCAACTCCTCCTGCCAGTAAAACTCCAACTTCTTTTTTCATATTTTCTTTGATTTATTATTGTTACCATTGCAAAAAGTGTACCTATTTTATTTTTCTGAATTATAAATTTTGTTAACATTAACCTCCATTTTTAAGAAAACCCTAATTCATTATTTTTCTTATCTTTAGAAAAGCAATGGTTTAATTATTGCACTTATTAACAAAAATATTATTATGGAAAATTCAGAAAACAGCGACAGAATGACAACCTTAAGCCAAGTCATGCAAACGCTCTCTGAGAGGGGTATTAAGAGAGAGTTTAGAATGAATGAGAACTGTGAAATGAAATTTGAGAACTCGGATAAAGTCTACCAGCCCTCTGAATTGGTCATCCTAAAGACCTATCGTTTTGAAGGGGACAGTAATCCGGATGACAGTGCTGTATTATATGTATTAAAAGATAGTGCCGGAAATCGTGGAATGATCATTGATTCCTATGGTGCTGACAGTAATTATCCTGGTGAAAAATTTGATGAATTCCTGAGAAATATTCCTGTTCTGGATAGTGATGAATTCAATTATTAAATTGAGAATACAAATATTAATTTTTTAAACCATTAAGACTGTTTTGATTAAAAAACAAAACTCAATTTCATATTATTAATCATTGATATGATAAGTTAAGGATTAATACATTTTAATGGTTTAAAAGATTATTTTGCTTCAGCCTCGTCTTTCTTTTTAAAGACTTTATTAAAAAATCCTTTCTTTTTCTCATCTTCTTCCGGCGTCTTAGGAGTAGGCTTTTTATTCTTAGAATCTTTTATTTCCTGTTTAATATTTTTTACCGATTGCTTCATTTCCTTTACTGAAGAAACGGCATTCTTCACTTTAGCCTCTGTCTTTTCAACGTTCTTGCCAATCAGTGTTTTCTTCAGCCCCTGTTCAATTCCTTTCCAAAATAAATTAAAAAAGGATTTTGTAGGATCACGCTCTACATTCTCTACGGCAACTGATTCCGGGAAGCTTCCTGAGTTTGACTTTAAGAAAACATTTGCAACTGCCGTTAAGAAGCCTTTTTTCTCATTATTATTCTTGTTTAAAACAGCAATCTTTAAGTCTTTATGCTTTAAGTTGAATGTTCCATGTAAACCAGCCGGATTTCCCTTAAAATTAAAAAGCATCTCCTGGATAGTTCCTGCAGTAGCTGTCACGTGAAGATAAGGTCTTATAAATGGATTGATCCCGTTTACCGGAAGATTAGTAGTTTTACCTGAAATAGCGAAAGTATCATTGTGATCCGCAACATCAAAGCTCCAGTTAACGGAAAGTGGTGCCAGGTTCATGAATGAGCAATTAATTTTAATATCAACCTTAGTAGGTTTTCCTTTTGCCTTGGCAGAATTCAGGTTTTTAACGTTCATATTAAAGTTGCTGAAAGTTAGTTTCCCCGGGCCAGTGCTTTCAGGAGTATCTTCCTCGTAGACTAAAACAGAGTTTTTCAGATCCATATTATTAATATTCATAGGAATTTTAATGGATCTAAGCATCTTTGAATACAAAGCTTTCACCTTTGGATCATCTTTGGGAATCTTGCTTCTGAAAATATTGGCATTTGCAGATTGAATTGTAACATGAGAAGCATTGATGGATTTATTGTTGGAAAACAGATCCCAATCTCCCTCAGCAGTTACTTGTGCCATCTTTAAATCATACAAATCTCTTTCTACAGGTATCATTTTGATAAACTGGGCTCTCGAAACGAGAGGTTTCATTGCAAAATTATTGATCTGAACTTTATTTTTATTAAGTTTTAAAAGGCCAAGGCTGATGTTATAAAACTGAGTTCTGTAGGCAAAGTTACGAGTGGTTAGAAAATAATCCTTTACCTTAAAAGAAAGCCCCTGACGATTGGTTTTTGGTCCTATTTCAATGCCATTTATCGTAGCATTCAAATCGCGAAACGCCAGTGGTTCTTTTCCTTTATCATAAATAACATTTGAGTTTTTTAAAGAAGCCTTTCTTATGATGATAGATTCTATGATGCCTGAATCACCGTTTTTCTTCGGCTTATTTTCTCCAGCCTTGATGGTTCCATTTAGATTTTCAACAAGAAAATCCTTGATATCCAGATTCAGCTTCTTATTGATGAACTCCAGTTTATTGATATTAAAGGCAATGTGATTGGATTTTAAATCCAATGTTGTTTTTCCATTAGCCACAGCATTTGGAGAGAATGAAATATTCCTAAGTTCTCCATTGGTAGGCTTCAATGCAACACTTCCAATGCTAATGCTCTGATGATTGGAATATATAATATCTTTTCCTGAGAACGTAAAATCCTTATATCCTATTGGAATAACCTGTTCTGAGGTCTCTTTGTTAAATACCAGCTTATTGATATTCAAATTCAGGTTTCCAGCAGATAAAAGTTTGCTTCCATCGGGTTTATTGACTTGAGCAATAGCATTATTTAGTTTTATATTCTCTAAGTTAATCTCAAGGTTTAATGGTTTCCCTGTTTTTTTAGCGTTTTTTACTCCAGTATTATGAACCGTAAAAATAGGATTCTGAAATTCTGCATCGGCCAGAGAAATTTTATTTTTATTTAGAATCACCTCCTTGAAGTTCATTTCAGGAATAGAAAATTCAAACAGCTGAGTTTTCTTAGGATAATATTTTTTAAACTGCCCAAGGGACAACAGTGGAATCAGCTTTAAATTTTCAACTGACATTTGTCCGTTAGCAGTATTGATCGATCGAATGGTAACGGCATATACATTATCCGGCCTAAAGAAGAAATTTTCTCCTTTTATACTGTACCTATCAAAGACAATGGGTAATTTATTCTCTATAGACTCTTCCGTCAGCTGTAAGTTTTCTATAAATAGATTCAGTTTTTGTACAGAGAGTAATTTCTGTTTGGTATGCCTGAAAACAGCTACAGATCCGTCATTGATCCTTATATTTTCGAATAAAAACGGGTTCTTTTTCTTACCTGTTTTATGATCAATAGGCTGGGCAAGAATTACATTCAGATTGGGTTTTGCCAACAAGAGATCTGAAGAGCTTATTTTTTTGTTAAAAATAGCATCATAGATTCCGAATCGGCTTATCCTTAGGGTATCAACCGTCCCCTGAAGACCTAAAACATTGGTATTTTGTGGATCTTTACTATTAACGGAAATACCTATTGCAAGGATATTCCCTGTTCCTAGATCCACATCCAGATTTTTATAGGAAACTTTATAGTCTGTATTATCCTTTATATAGTTCGGAAGCTGGGTTTTCAGCCACATGTTCAGTCCGAAATTTGCAGCAAGAAGTAATCCTGCCAGAATCCCGAAGCTTATTAATAGTCTTTTAACCCATTTTTTCATATTGTGATTTGGTTTATTACATCTTAAATTAAGATTAATTCTTTATTGTCAGTTCAATTACATAGCCCTCATGTCCTCTCACATTGATGAAGTTCCCACCTTCAAATCCAAGGTACTGACCTTTAATGCCGATAAGCTTTCCTGTAAATTCAGGTTTCTTATCTAAAGTAAATGAAGTTACTTTCTCTGGTTTTTCAAAAGGATAATCAAACATCCATACTTCCTCTCCCTCGCTGTAGAACTTCTGAAAATCTTCAGGAAAATATTCTTTAATCTTCTGTCTGAAATCTGCAAGATCTATTTCTCCTTCCAAGTCATCCTGAAGCATCTTTCTCCAGTTCGTTTTATCTGGTAAATGATCCTTTAGGGCCACTTCTATCATCCCTGCTTCATAACGGTTTTCTGTTCTTGCAATGGGTAATGCAAAAGTAGCGCCCTGATCAATCCATCTTGTCGGGATCTGAGTATTTCTGGTTACTCCCACCTTTACATCACCAGTATAAGCCAAGTAAACGGTGTGAGGCTGAAGCTGAATTTGTTTTTCCACTTCCAGATCACGTTCTGCTACCCCTAAATGCGCCGTGGAAAGCTCCGGACGGATAATAGTATCACTTGCATAGGGACTTTCAAAAAAGCAACTCTTGCAGAATCCCATTCTGTAAATAGGTTTATTCTCGCCACAGTTTACACACTGGAATCCTATATGTTTAATGCTTAACTCCTTTCCAAACAGCTCATTCATGTGGATCAAATCCTCTGAAAGATTGAGATAATATTGGATAGGTTTTCCATCGTAGCTTGTCATTTTTAATATTTGCCCTTGAAACTGCATATTATATTTATATTACTTTTTTACGTAAATTTAATGATTATATTTTTCAAAAAGTAAAATTTATATTTTTGTGTAAATAAAAACCACAGATGATTTATCTTATAACAGGAGGCAGCGGGTTCATTGGTTCCCATTTAATTGAACGATTATTAAGAAATGGACATTCTGTCATAAACATTGACAATTTTGATAATTTCTACAACTATCAGATAAAAATTAAAAATACTTTAGAGTCAATTGGTAAAATTTCGGATTTTGAGTTCTCCGATAAAGAGACTGATATCAAGCGTTTAGCCTCTCTCTCCCACTCTCATAATTACACCCTTTATTATCAAGATATTAGAGATAAAAAAGGACTTGAGAATATTTTTAAGAGCCACTCTATTGATATGGTGATCCATCTGGCAGCATTGGCAGGTGTGCGTCCTTCTATCGAAAGGCCTTTGGAATATGAAGAAGTGAATGTTCGCGGCACCATGAATCTATGGGAATTATGCAGGGATCTTAATATTAAAAAATTCATTTGCGCTTCTTCATCAAGTGTTTATGGCAATAATGAAAAGACTCCGTTTGCAGAAACAGATAATGTAGACCATCCTATTTCACCTTATGCTGCAACCAAGAAATGCGGGGAAATTCTAGGACATGTATATCATAAGCTTTATCATATTGATATGATCCAGCTAAGATTCTTTACGGTATATGGACCAAGACAACGCCCTGATCTTGCCATACACAAATTTACTCAACTTATTTCTGAGGGAATGGAGATTCCATTTTACGGAGATGGAAATACAGCAAGAGATTATACGTATGTTGATGATATTATTGATGGCGTGACCAAGTCTATTCTTTATCTGGAAAAGAATTCTGACGTTTATGAAATTCTTAATCTTGGGGAAAATCAGGTGATCACCTTAAACGACATGGTTGCCACCATAGAAAATGCGATGAGCATGACTGCTGTCAGAAAAAATCTGCCAATGCAGCCGGGTGATGTCACAAAAACGAATGCAGATATTACAAAAGCAAAGGTTTTAATAGGCTATCAACCCTCTACAGACTTCCAAAATGGCATAAAAAAATTTGTGGAATGGTTTTTGAGAAAACGACATTAAGTAAATTACTGACATGGCTGCCATGCAGTTGGTGACAGTCATTTATAAGAAAAAATTATAAAAAGAATTGAAAATCAAGTATAAAAAAGTTTATTATACAACCTATTTTTATACTTTTGCAAAAAATTAGAAAATTATGTACTGGACATTAGAATTAGCTTCATATCTAAGTGACGCACCTTGGCCAATGACAAAAGCAGAGCTTATTGACTACGCAATCAGAACTGGTGCTCCTATGGAAGTAGTTGAAAACCTTCAGGCAATCGAAGATGAAGGAGAAATTTATGAATCTATTGAGGAAGTATGGAGTGACTATCCTACGGACGAGGATTTCCTTTGGAACGAGGACGAATATTAATAAAGCGATAAGCTTTAGGCTGCGTGCTTAGAGCTTTTTTGCCCTTTTTTATATATTAACTTACACGATAAGCGTGTCATTTAAAACGCTTAAAGCATCTTGCATTAAGCATAAAGCAAAAAATTTATGAGTTTTTTAAACAAAGTTCTTAAAGGGTTTTTGGGAGACAAAAAAGCGCAGGACCTAAAAGAAGTAAAAAAAGTTGTAACAAAAATCAAGGCTGTAGAACCAAACATCCAACAATTGTCGGATGATGGTTTGAGACAAAAAACTGCTGAGTTTAAAGAGAATATAAAATCTGCAACCAGTAAGATCACAGCTCAAATAGAACAGATTAAAGAGCAGATAAAAAACTCAACAAACGTTGACGAGAAAGAAGCTCTTTTCTCAACAATTGAGTCTTTAAAGAAAGAATCATACGAAATTGAAGAAAAAGTTCTTGTTCAGGTTCTTCCGGAAGCTTTTGCATTGATAAAAGAAACCGCAAGAAGATGGGCGCAGAATGGAGAAATTCGCGTAACTGCAAGTGACTGGGATAGAGAACTTGCTGCTGCAGGAAAAGATTTCGTTGAAATTCAAGGAGACACAGCTGTTTGGAAAAACTCATGGGACGCTGCCGGAACTCCTGTAGTTTGGGATATGGTCCACTATGACGTTCAGTTTATCGGAGGTATTATTCTTCACAGTGGTAAAATTGCCGAGATGGCAACCGGTGAGGGTAAAACCTTGGTAGGAACATTACCTATTTACTTAAATTCACTTCCTGAAAGAGGGGTTCACGTTGTAACAGTGAACGACTACCTTGCAAAAAGAGACTCCGCGTGGATGGGACCTCTTTATCAGTTTCATGGGATGTCCATTGACTGTATTGACAACCACCAGCCGAACTCAGACGGAAGAAGAAAAGCATACAACTCAGATATTACCTATGGAACCAACAACGAATTTGGTTTCGATTATTTGAGAGATAACATGGTGACTTCACCTACAGAATTGGTACAAAGAGAATTGAACTTTGCTATCGTAGACGAGGTGGATTCTGTATTGGTAGATGATGCGAGAACACCATTAATCATTTCCGGTCCGGTTCCTCAGGGAGACAGACAGGAGTTTGATGTTCTGAAACCGTCAATCGACAGAATTGTTGAAGTTCAGAAAAAAACAGTTTCTGTCATCTTCAATGAAGCGAAAAAATTAATCGCTGCAGGAAACACCAAAGAAGGAGGATTTAAATTGCTTCAGGCGTACAGAGGTCTTCCTAAAAACAGACAATTAATCAAATTCTTATCGGAAAGCGGAAACAGAGCATTGCTTCAGAAAGTTGAGGCGCAATACATGCAGGATAACAACCGTGATATGCCGATTGTAGATAAGGATCTTTACTTCGTGATTGAAGAAAAGAACAATCAGGTTGACCTTACAGACAAAGGTGTTGAGTACATGTCTCAGGGGAACTCTGATGCTAACTTCTTCGTTCTTCCTGATATTGGGACTGAAATTGCTGAAGTAGAAGCTAAAAACTTATCTAAAGAAGAGGAATTCGAGGCTAAAGAAAGACTTTTCTCTGATTTTGCTGAAAAATCAGAACGTGTTCATACCATGAGCCAGCTATTGAAAGCTTATACATTATTTGAAAAAGATGATGAGTATGTAGTGATTGATGGTGAGGTAAAAATTGTTGATGAGCAAACAGGACGTATCATGGAGGGACGTCGTTATTCAGACGGTCTTCACCAGGCTATTGAAGCTAAGGAAAACGTAAAGATTGAGGCTGCAACGCAAACTTTTGCAACCGTTACTCTTCAGAATTACTTCCGTATGTACAATAAGCTTGCGGGGATGACAGGTACTGCTGAAACGGAGGCAGGTGAGCTTTGGGAAATCTACAAATTAGATGTTGTGGTAATTCCAACCAACCGTCCTATTTTAAGAAATGATAAACAAGATTTAGTTTTCAAAACTAATAGAGAAAAATATAACGCTGTAATTGAGGAAATTGAAAGATTAACCGCAGCAAAAAGACCTGTACTGGTAGGTACTACCTCTGTTGAAATTTCTCAGTTGCTTTCAAAAGCACTTCAATTGAGAAAAATTCCGCACCAGGTACTGAACGCGAAGCTTCACAAGAAAGAAGCTGAGATTGTGGCAGGAGCAGGACAACCGGGAGTGGTAACTATTGCAACCAACATGGCAGGTCGTGGTACGGATATTAAGCTTTCTAAAGAAGTAAAAGAAGCAGGAGGTCTTGCTATTATCGGTACAGAAAGACACGATTCAAGACGTGTTGACAGACAGTTGAGAGGTAGAGCGGGACGTCAGGGAGACCCAGGAAGTTCTCAGTTCTATGTTTCTCTTGAAGACAATCTGATGCGTTTATTCGGTTCTGAAAGAATTGCTAAAATGATGGACAGAATGGGTCATAAGGAAGGTGAAGTTATTCAGCACTCCATGATCAGTAAGTCTATTGAAAGAGCTCAGAAAAAAGTAGAGGAAAACAACTTCGGAACAAGAAAGAGACTTCTTGAGTATGATGACGTAATGAACAAGCAGCGTGACGTAATCTACAAGAGAAGAAAGAATGCTCTATTCGGAGACCACTTGAAATATGATATTACAAACATGATTTTCGATGTTGCTAATTCTATCGTTGCGAAAGGAAAAGCTACTGGAAATTATAAGGATTTTGAATACGAAATCATTAAAACATTCACAATGGAATCTCCGGTTTCTATGAATGATTTTAATAATAAAACGGTTCAGGATTTAACTAATATCCTATTCAACGCCGCTCAGGAAGACTATAAGATGAAGCTGAACCTGTTGAAGGAAAAATCATTCCCAATCATTGAGAATGTATATCAAAACCAAGGTTCAATGTTTAAGATGATTCAGGTTCCTTTCACAGATGGGCACAAAACAATGACTATTGTGGCTGATTTGAAAGAGGCATACGATACTCAATGTGAAAGCTTAATCAATGATTTTGAAAAGAACATCACTTTATCAATCATCGATGAAAACTGGAAGCTTCACCTTCGTGAAATGGATGATCTAAGAAGATCTTCTCAGGGTGCTGTTTATGAGCAGAAAGATCCACTTGTTATTTACAAACAAGAATCTTTCCACTTATTCAGCGAAATGATGGATAAACTAAACAAAGAAATTGTTTCTTTCTTATACAAAGGAGAAATTCCAGCGTAAGAAAACAATTACCAATATGATTAAAAAACCGCTCTGGCATTGCCAAAGCGGTTTTTTGTTATTCAGTATATACTATTTTCATGATAAATATCAAATATTTTATTTATTTAGAATACTTAAAAATAATATATTTGCAGAAAATTTGACTTCATGAAAAATGTACTGATCTGTGCTTCAATGCTTGGTCCTATATTGGCTTTTGCTCAAGAAAAAGATTCTACCAATACCAAAAGCATAGAAGAAGTAGTTCTTATTAACTCTTATATAAAGAAAGATAGTGAATATTCAAATAAGATACCTCTAAAGGCTATTGAAAACCCGCAGTCTTTCTCAAGCATAGATAAAGTCATTTTAGAAAATCAAGGAATTTATACTGCAGATGACGCTGTAAAGAATATTCCCGGTCTACAACCCATGTGGACATCCAATGGTAGAGCCGGCGATGGTGGGGCCTATGTAAGTTTAAGAGGTTTTGTCTCTGCAAATTCTTTAAGAAATGGTGTTCTAGGTGCTGTAACAGGTACTATTGATGCTGTTAATCTAGAAAAACTGGAGGTTCTAAAAGGTCCATCGGGAACATTATTCGGAAGTTTGCTTTCAAGCTATGGCGGTGTAATCAACAGGGTTACCAAGAAACCGTATCAAACTTTTGGAGGAAACATCAGTGTATCCGGAGGTAGTTATGATACCTACAGAGCTGCAGTAGATATCAATACTCCTCTTACTCAAGATAAAAAATTATTGTTTCGTTTAAATTCTGCTTATACAAACGAGGGAACTTTTCAAACAGAGGGGTTCAGAAGAAATTTAGCAATTGCTCCAAGTCTAAGCTATAAACCTACAGACCGCCTGAGCATCAACCTTGATATGGAACTTTTTCAAATGAAAAATATGGGTGATCAGACGTTTTTCTTTTACTCTGGTAAGTATCTGCAAAAGGTAAACAATGTAAAAGACCTTAACCTTGATTATAAAAATTCATATTTAGGAAAAGATCTTACCAATACAGGAAGGAGTATCAACTTCTTCGGACAAGTGAATTACCAGATTTCAAATTCTATTACTTCTTCCACCAATTTCAGTACATCATCCAGCTATTCTAACGGTTTTATGCCTTATTTATATTTTTCCGGAGATGATGCAAGCAGTATGTACAGAAGCGACCAATCTACACGAGACAGCAGAAAAAAATCATTCAATTTCCAACAAAACTTTAATGGAGACTTCCGTATTGGGAACTTAAGAAACAGAGTGGTATTAGGATTTGATTATTTAAGAGTAAACAATGATCAGAATTTCTATGATGTTAATGGCTTTGATAAAGATGCAGGGGGGAACTCAATTCCTGTTCCATTGCATCAGCCAGGTTTTGATTATACTAATTTTAATGGTACTGCATTACAGGCACAATACAATGCCATGGCAGGAAATGAAAAACCATACCTTATAAAAGGAATTCAGGAGAACTATGCTGTTTATATTTCAAATGTACTGAACATCACCAATAACCTAAATGTATTAATGGCATTGCGCGTTGATAATTACATTAACAAACCAAATACAATTGATCCTGAGCAAAACAAAAAATTAAATCAAACGTTCTTCTCTCCCAAATTAGGGATCGTATATGAGCTTATAAAAGATAAGGTTTCTGTTTTTGGAAATTACCAAAACAGTTTCAAAAATCTTAATTATTTTGTAGATGCCTCCAAGGTTACAAGAACACCGGTTCCTGAACAAGCTAACCAAATGGAAGGAGGGATTAAGACCAATCTATTTAACGGAAAAGTATCATCTACTTTCAGTTATTATAACATCAGGGTAAAAGATGTTTTAAGAAATATCCCGTCTGTAGAAGCCCCAAATGCACAGGTACAAGATGGAACAATTGTAAGCAGAGGTGTTGAGCTTGAAATTAACGCTTATTTGCTAAAAGGCTTTACAGCAATTGCCGGCTTTAGCTACAATGATTCAAAATATACACAATCTGACGAATCTGTTCTGAACAGAAGACCGAATACATCAGGATCTCCTTATTTGGCTAATCTTTATGCAAGTTATCAGTTTTTAGACGGAACGCTTAAGGGTCTTGGTTTCGGAGTTGGCGGAAACTATGCTAGCGAAAATAAAATTGTAAATACTTTCAATACAACAGACAAAACTAACGAAGTATTCACTTTACCATCATATGTTGTTCTGAATGCCAGCGCATTTTATGACACCGGAAAATTCAGAATTGGGGTGAAAGTAGACAACTTTACCAACCAACATTACTGGATTGGGTATACAACAGCAAATCCGCAGCGACTAATCAACGCTATAGGAACTCTTACTTATAAATTCTAAACTGTTACAATAATTTACTACCCCTTATATAAACAATGAAAAAACTGACGATAGGAGCTGCATTATTAACATCCATGTTAATTTTTGCTCAGGAAAAAGACACGATTAAATCTAATGATATTGAAGAAGTCGTTGTCAACGGAAGATATTATAAAAGATATGTAGAAAAACAAGGTTCTTCTTCTCTTCGACTGGATGAAGCGCTTATCAAAATTCCTCAGAATATTTCAATTATTACCAACAAAGCCTTAGAAGACCAACAGGTTACTACTTTAAGTGACGGTGTTCTAAGAAACGTAGCCGGAGCTCAAAGACTGGAACACTGGGGAGATATGTATACAAGGGTAAATATGAGAGGAGCCAGAGCTGCTGCTTTCATGAACGGAGTTAATGTAACTTCAACCTGGGGACCTTTAAGCGAAGATATGAGCTATGTGGATCATATTGAGTTTATCAAAGGCCCATCGGGTTTCTTGATGTCAAATGGTGAACCAAGCGGAATTTATAATATCGTTACTAAAAAACCAACCGGAAACGCTCTTAATGGAACAGCAAGAATAACACTTGGAAGTTTCAATATGTACAGAGGTGAAGCCGATATAGATACTAAAATCACCAATAAAGTAGCTTTCAGATTGAATTTAATGGCTCAGAATAAGAACAGTTTCAGAGACTATGAATTCAATGACAGGTATATCATTAATCCATCATTGAAAGTAGAACTTAGTGATAAAACTACTTTAACGGCAGAATATATCTATCAAAAGGCAAAAATGTCTGAAGTAGGTTCTGCTTATGTTTTCAGCTTTCAGGGCTACAAAGCAAAACCAGTAGGATACACCCTTACAGATGCTGGTATTGATCCAACAAAAGTTGATAACAATACCATCAACGTTAATTTACAGCATAAATTCAACGAAAACTGGAAATTAACTTCCCAATTGACATATGTGAATGAATACACAATAGGGAGCGATCTTTGGCCAAGTATGTTCGAGGGTAACTATATGATTCGTCGTTTAAATTACTGGGAAGCGGACAATACAATGAAATTCGGGCAGGTTTTTCTGAACGGATTTGTAAAGACAGGAAGTGTTTCTCATAAGATCTTAGCAGGTCTTGACCTAGGAAGCAAAAAATATATGGCAGACTGGTCACAAGGATACAATTTAGATAAATATAATGCCAATGGGGATTATGACGCAGTAAACAATAAAGATAAAGATTACAGATATTGGTATAATATTGACACCAGTAACTATGACATTAATATTCCGGGTAACCAAGCTTATTCCGGGCCTAATAATACTACGGCCTACAAGACTTTTGATAAGAGCACTCCTCTTTCTGTAAGAGCCGGTGCGGGAAGCACAATAGATCAAAGATATACAGGTTTATATCTACAAGATGAGCTAGGCTTCTTCAATGATGCCTTAAGACTTACATTAGCAGCTCGTTACACCAACGTAAAAGAAGTTAATTACGGAACAAAAGCTGAAGCCAACAGAATTACCCCTCGTATCGGATTAAGCTACTCTATTGATCAAAATACTTCTGCATATGCATTATATGATCAGTCATTCGTACCACAGGCGGGGCTATTCAGAAATGGAACAACGGCTTCTCCATTAACAGGCAGTAATATTGAAGTAGGGTTTAAGAGGGATTGGTTTGCAGGAAAATGGAATACTACCCTTTCATTATATAATATCAATAAAAATAATGAAATTACAGGAGATCCTGATCTTACAGATAACCCAAATGGAAAATACTCTATTCTACTGGGGAAAACCAGAGTTCAGGGAGTAGAATTTGATCTTAAAGGAGAGATTGTAAAAGGATTCAATGCTATTTTCAATTATGCATTTACAGAAAACAAATATACAGAAACAACAGCCAGCGCTAAAAAAGGAGACAGAGTTCCGGGCTATGCAAAACACACAGCTAACGGTTGGTTGAATTATACTTTTAGTGATAATATCCTTGAAGGATTTGGATTAAGTTTCGGGGGAACCTACATGGCAGACAGAAGCAGCTGGAATTGGGGAAGTACAAATACCCTACAAATGGCTGACTATGTAAAATTTGATGCAGGAACTTCTTGGGAGAACTCAAAATTCAGAGTAAATCTGAACGTATTTAATATCTTCAACAGGTATTTATACTCAGGTTCACCATATGCCGGCTATTATTATTATCAGGCAGATGCGCCTAGAAATTTCAGAATATCAATTGGATATAAATTCTAAAAAATAAAGGTTAACCCTCTCGGGGGTTAACTTTTTGCTATGAAAAATAAACGTCATCATAAAAAGAAAGTTTCTCCAACAAAGAAATGGTCTGCCAAACTGCACTTGTGGTTTGGTTTGTCCGTAGGTATTATTGTCTTCATAGTCTCTCTTTCAGGGACTTTATATGTTTTTAAGGATGAAATCCAAAATAACCTTCGAAAAGAAGCTATTTATGTAAAAAAGGAAGATTTAGGAAAGAAACCATTATCCATCAATATTCTTCGGGAAAAAGTAAGCCTGGAACTTAATGAGAAAGCTCCTATAAACTCTGTGGAAATATCTTTAGACAAAGAAAAGTCCTACCGTTTTTTATATTATGAAAAGAGTAAAAAAGGGTGGAACTATTTTCAGCAGGTACTGATCAACAAGCAGGTCTATGTGAATCAGTATACCGGACAAATTCTTGCCGTATACGATGAAAAATATGATGTATTCAATATTCTGAAATATATCCACTGGGGACTTCTGCTCAACTCAGAATGGGGACCATATACCGTAGGAATTCCAACCGTTCTTTTTATCGCTATGCTGATTACAGGAATTATTTTATGGTGGCCGAAAACCAAAAATGCCAGAAAAGGGCGCTTTTGGTTCAATTGGAAAAATGTAAAAAACTGGAAACGCAAAAACTATGACATTCACAATGTACTAGGATTTTATGCCTCTTTCATTGCCTTAATAATGAGTGTTACGGGGATCTACTTTGCATACCCCTACGTAAAAAATACGTTTACACTTGCCTTATCCGGCTCATGGGAACTTCCAAAGGAAAAAGAAAAAAAATCACCGGATTCTCTGATGGCAAAGAATGAAGCTGTTTTTGATCTGGCTGCGGTACAAACTGAAAAATTGTATGCAAAATCATCCAGCTTCAGAATTACTCTAAACGGAAAGAATAAAAAAGGAAAAGAGCTGAAAAACCTTCCGGTAACCATCTACGGACAGGAAGGAAGATTCAGCGAAAGAAGCTTACTCTCATTTGATAAATATTCAGGAAAACTTTTAGCCAATAAACCTCATCAAAAACTGAGCACCGCCGAAAAATATGCCAATGCCAACTATGATATTCATACAGGATCTTACTTCGGAATCATTGGAAAAATCATTTGGTTTATTGCCGGCCTCATATGTACATCACTCCCTGTAACCGGATTCTTGGTTTGGTGGGGAAAAAGAAAGAAACAAGGAAAGAAAATATAATGAAAAAAGTGCTTTTATCAGCCGCCTGCTTAGGAACCACTACCGTTTTTGCCCAGGTGAAGGATAGTTTACAAACTAAAAATGTAGACGAAGTTGTCATGACTGCCTCCAGAAAAAAGGAAAACATAAAAGAAGTTCCAAGCTCTATTACAATAGTAGGAGAAAAGCAGATACAGTCTCAATTGACAGTTAATTCGGATATTACCAGTATCCTCCAGTACACCGTTCCCAGTTTAGGAACCAATTCGGGACAGACTTCCAATTCGGGGCAAACCTTAAGAGGGCGCCAGGTTTTGGTTTTAATTGATGGAGTTCCACAGTCTACCCCACTTCGTAACGGAGCCCGAGATTTAAGGACAATAGACCCATCAGCTATTGAAAGAATTGAAGTAATCAAAGGAGCATCTTCCATCTATGGAAATGGTGCAGACGGAGGAATCATCAATTATATTACGAAAAGAAACAAAACAGATAAAAAAATCTCCGGGATTTCACAGATTGGTTTTACAGGACAACCTTATGGGGGAACTTTAGGAGTAAGGGCCAGCCAGCTTTTATCCGGAAAGATCAATAAATTTGATTACACCCTTTCATTAGCCTACGAAAGAACAGGATATACCAAAGATGGAGATGGTGTTATGATAAGCCCTACCTACAGCATCGCTAAGATGAACAATTACAACGGGTTGCTGAAAATAGGTTATGATATCAACGAGAACCAAAGAATTGAAGCCTCCTATATTGGCTATTCTTCAAGATCAGACCTTAGCTTAGGATTAAAAACAGGAAAATATGGAATCACTCCAACCATTGGTGAAGGGGTGGGAAAAGGTTTAGAAACAACACCTCAGGGAACTCCGAAAAACCATAACATCCGTGTGAGCTATGACAATAAGAACCTGTTTGCAGGAACTTCTTTGAATATCAATCTTTATTATCAGGACTTCAAAACCGTCTACGGATACAGCGATACCTTTTTCAATGGTGGACAGTCTAATGTGATTTCAAAAAAAGCAGGAGCAAGATTCAATTTTGACACCCAGCTTTGGAACTCAACAAACTCTCAGGGAGAAATCATCTACGGAGCGGATATCCTAAATGATGAAACTGTGCAGAAGCTGGAAGACGGACGTTTTTGGACACCCAATATGAGCATGACCAATATCGCCCCTTTCCTATTGGCTAAAATTGATCTGTTTAAAAAACTGACCATCAAAGGAGGACTTCGCTACGAAAATATCAAAGTTAATGTAGATGACTTCAATACTCTTTCTACCCTTAAAAGTGATGGAACTTTCACCAAAAGTATCCCTGTAGCCGGTGGAAAATTAAACTATAATGCACTGGTAGCAAATATTGGTGTCCGTTATAACATTGAGCCATACATCAACCTTTTTGCGAGCTTCTCTCAAGCTTACTCGATCAATGAGTTAGGGAGAATTTTAAGAACCTCAACCTCTGAAACCATAAAAAGCCTGGAAACTAAGCCAATAATCGTTAACAACTATGAATTGGGGGCTACAGGACAGCTTTCTAACTGGCTTAACTATGAATTGACATCTTATGTGAGTACCTCAAAACTGGGAGCTTCATTTGTACAAAGTCCGGACAGAGCGTTAATGATTCAGAGATCTCCTGAAATTGTATACGGAGTCGAAGGATTTTTACATTTTACCCCTACAAAATGGATTCAGTTTGGAGGAAGCTACAGCTGGATGGAAGGAATTACTTCCGTAAAGGATGATGGTGATTATTCTGCAAAGATCAACAACAGCAGAATTTCTGCCCCTAAAGTGTTGGCGTATGTTCAGGCAAAACCTATTCCGGCTTTATCCATCGGTCTTGATATGCTTCACTCTTTCCAACAAAACAGATTTGAGCCTAATGCTAAAACAGGATTATTTGGGTATGGAGAGGGAGATGTTCCTGAGTATACTGTTTTCAATTTCAAATCAAGCTATGAAGTAAACAACAACTGGAGGCTATCATTGGGTGTTGAAAACATTTTCAACAAAGTATATCAGCCTGCTATTTCATGGTGGACAGCAAGAGACAGTGATTTCACAAACGCTCTTGGATTGAGAGGAACATTCATGATTGAATATAAATTTTAATTAAACTAAATAAAAAGCAAAGCATATCTTTGCTTTACTTTTTACTACAATATGAAGAAAAATCATCATAAAAAGAAACCGGGATTTTTTAAGAAATGGTCTGCCAAACTGCATTTATGGTTCGGGTTGGGAATAGGATTTCTTATCTTTATTATCTCTATTACCGGAGCATTGTACGTTTTTAAGGATGAAGTAGAAAACATTACCCGAAAAGATGTTATCTATCATCATGAACAAAATATCGACCAGAAACAGATCCTGCCCATCAGGGTTATGGAAAAGGCCGTTGCCGATCAGGTAAAGGAAAAATACCCCATCCATTGGGTTAATATTCCTATCGACAAAAAAATGTCATACATGTTCTTCTGGTATGAACACAATACGGATGCCTGGAATTATTTTGATGAATTTCCTGTTTATAAACAAGCTTACGTAAACCCCTATACCGGAAAGGTGCTTCGTGTTTATGATGAGAAAAACGGGTTCTTCAATATTGTAAAAATGATTCACTGGAGCTATCTTTTGAAGCAGGATTGGGGAACATATGTAGTGGGAATACCTGTTATCATCTTCATCATCATGCTGATTTCCGGGATTATTCTATGGTGGCCTAAGAACAAGGCCGCAAGAAAGCAACGCTTTTCTTTTAAATGGAAAAATATTAAAAGCTGGAAAAGAAAGAACTATGATCTTCATAATGTATTGGGTTTCTACGCTTCCATCTTTGCGCTTATCTTTTCCATTACCGGTCTTTTTTATGCATTCTTTGTAGTTCAGGCAATGATCTATGTCCTGTTTTCGGGTGGAGAAACCAAATACCCTGACTTCTCCCATATTAAAACTAAAGCTCCTATTGAGCTGAGAACGGAGGGAACACTGGATAAAGTCATCAATACAGTGCAGACAAAATATCCTGATTCTTATGGTTTTGCAATCGATTTAGGACATGAGCATATGGATGACCATGAGCATCCTAACTTTGAGGTGTATGTAAAGCATCTTACCTATTCGTATCACAAAAGCAGCAGCCTGATCTTTGATGAAAATTCCGGAGAGCTTCTTCACACCCACGATCCAAAAGACAAAAATTTTGGTGAAAAGGTTGTAAATGCCAATTATGACATACACGTGGGAGCTATTTTAGGGCTTCCTACAAAGATTATCGCCTTTATTGTAAGTCTTATCTGTGCTTCACTTCCTGTTACCGGATTTCTGATCTGGTGGGGCAGAAGAAAGAAGAAGCCGGTAAAAGCTGCTTAAACTTTTTTAAATAATACTTGGTTAATAATCTATTAATACAATCTTTTTTATAATTTTAGTCCCTAGAATTTAATAATAGAAATGTCATTAATAGATTTATCAAAACAAGTTGCCCTTGGAGTTGACATCGGCGGAACCAATACTAAGTTCGGAATTGTAAACCACCGTGGAGAAGTTCTGGATAAAGGAAACCTTAAAACCGATGCCTATGATAAAGTAGAAGATTTTATCGATGCATTGTACGATAGTGTATATCCTTTGATGGAAAAACATGGTACAGAAAAGCACTTCGACGGAATTGGGGTAGGCGCACCCAATGCGAACTACTACAAAGGAACCATAGAGCTGGCTCCTAACCTGCCCTGGAAAGGTGTTATTCCTTTTGCTGAACTGATGACGGCAAAATTCAATTTGCCTTGTACCATAACCAATGACGCAAATGCTGCAGCCTTGGGAGAAATGCTCTTCGGAGCTGCACGTGGAATGAAAGACTTCATTATGATTACTCTGGGAACAGGAGTTGGTAGTGGAATCATCGCCAACGGAAACCTGATCTATGGACATGATGGTTTTGCCGGAGAACTGGGACACACTATTGTAAAGCCGGGCGGAAGAAAGCACTGGAGTACAGGATCCGAAGGAAGCCTGGAAGCCTATGCTTCTGCTACAGGAATTACCATCACTGCCAAGAAAATGAGAGCGGAGTTTCCTGAATCCATGTTAAATCAATACCCTGAAGACGAAATTAATTCTAAAACAGTGTATGAATGTGCCATGAAAGAAGACCCGATTGCTACTGAGGTTTTCAGATATACGGGACAAAAATTGGGTGAAGCATTAGCTAATTTTGTAATGTTTTCTTCACCACAGGCTATTCTTCTATTTGGTGGAGTGATCAAGGCTGGAGATTTTATCCTAAAGCCTACCAAGCTTCATATGGAGAGAAACCTTCTTCCTATCTTTAGAAATAAAGTAAAACTAGTATTCAGTGAACTGGACGAGGCAGATGCAGCCATCTTGGGAGCAAGCGCCTTGGTTTGGGAAAAATAACTGAAACCCTTTTTAATAATATAGAGCATCCTTATTTTAGGGTGCTTTCTTTTTTTCCACAAATTGCACAAATTTTCGCAGATGATTACGTTCTATTTTTCTTGTGCTTATGTGTGAAAATATTCGTATTATTTGTGTTTAAAATCATTTGTCACATCTATCATTATAATTTGCGTTTATAAGCCAAAATGATGCTTAAATGAAAAAGTTTTTCATATTTTTGATCAGCTTTTTCCGGATCTGGAAAAGACCATACAACAATATAATTACCAACAATGGACAACAATAATTTAGAGCAAATCACTTTTGGCGGCGGATGCTTCTGGTGTGTAGAAAGTTGCTTCAATATCTTGAAAGGGGTACAATCTGCTATTTCAGGATATTCAGGTGGGCATAAGGAAAACCCCACGTATGAAGAAGTGTGTACAGGAGAAACAGATCATGCAGAAGTGGTACAAATCACTTACGATCCTACCATCATTTCCTATAAGCAATTAATGGATGTATTTTTCTTCCTGCACGATCCTACCCAGCTGAACAGACAAGGTAATGATATCGGAACCCAATACCGCTCGGTTATTTTCTATAAAGATGAGGCTGAAAAACAAAAGGCTGAAGAAGCTTTAAAAAGATCTGAAGAATCAGGAAGATGGTCTGGAAAATATGTCACAGAATTAGCTCAAATTGAAAAATTCTGGCCTGCTGAACAATATCATCAGGGATATTATAATGAAAACCCAACACAGCCTTATTGCAGTGCTGTAGTAGGTCCTAAGATCCTAAAATTTAAAAAGTATTTTGGAGAATTGGGAATGCTAAATGCAGAATAATACAGTAATAAAAAAAGCGAAAGAAATTCTTTCGCTTTTTTTATTCTCCATATGATGAAACCGGCACGCCCGCATATTTCTCAATAATATAAACCGTTGACGCTCTTAGTTCTCTTCCGTTATCCGGATCTATCCCATCCATTGTAAAAAACTCTACATTTCCATTGAATTTTGAGTACCATGTCTTTCCAAGCGCATTATCTACCGTAAGAGTATCCTTTCTTGTGATCCTTTTAAAATACCTCAGCTGCACCGTATCCTTAGGAACAGCACTCCTGTGAGGATTCCTGTCCTCACAATCCATCACCTTATATTCATTCTTTTCCCAAAACATACAGTTTTGCTCATTGGCAAAACCACCGAAAAAACTTAATGGCGTACTGCTATTCTTGCTTTTGCCTCCTAAAGAATAATTACCAATCAATACACTTCCAATAAGGAAAATTCCAACAATCCCCAATCCATTCTGCTTTACAAACTCCGGCATCTTGAAATGCTGTTCATTGGTTATATTGATAATAATGTTAGAAAGCTTTTCTGTTAACGACTCTTCATCTTCATCCACTCTTATTTTCACCGTTGTTTTATTGGCTTCTTCATTCTTTACAAATGTTCTGGAGAAATCAGTAAAGTCTGTACAGCCTAGATACTGACTAAGTTTATCAAGAATTACAACATCTTTTATATCAGGGTCTCTATTGTCACGTATGGATGCATTATGATATCTAACAAACGATCTTTCGTTAATCATAAATTTCAAGCTCTCCTCAAAATAATCAGAGAGCGCAGAAGATAGCCCGCTCTTTGTACTCGCGGCCGGAAAATCTTTTTGTGCTTTCTTGAACACCTCATGAATTAGTAGTTTTTTCTTGGTCATATATCGTTTTTTCGGTCGTTACAAAATAGGTGATTCCCAATCGTACCACATTACGGATTCCCATAAAGCCCCCCGTGTCCATTCCGTGTCCTTCAATGTCCAAAGCGTGACTAACACCTGCGTCACTGTTTGTCGCATCTTTGCTTCAGAAATCAGTGACAAACAAAACATTACAAAAACAAATTTACAAAACTGATTTCAAAATCACCAGATAAAACGGAGGTAAAACTCCGGGTTGGGAAGCAGATGTTTCTCCTCCGTTTTTGAAGGTTCACTTCCCAAAAATTTAGAAGCGCTTCAAATTTTTTAATCGTGTAGCTCTACCTGTGATCAGTTTCGCCGGCAACTACAGAAATGCTCAATTTTTAAATTTTTAAGAAGATGATCCAATTCATATTAATGTTACTAGGCTTAACATTCACCAATAATAACGCAGATACAACAACTCATAATAGCCAGGATTCTGGTACAATAACAACCTATTCAACGGTACCACTCGCTCCTGAGGACGGAGGGCCCGTGACAGGAGAAACCGGACAAACACCGCCTCCAAGAAAGTAAATAGCAAAGCGAAAGAAATTCTTTCGCTTTTTTTATTATTTTTGAAAGAAAACCGTGAAAAACTTTATTCACATCTTATTTATTCTTGTTCTTTGCTCCTGCCATAGAAAAGAGATCTCTAAAATTGATAGGGCAACCTATGACAAGGCCTATGATTTTTACGATGCTTCGCAAAGTGATAGTGCTTTTACCTACTTCAATAAGGCAAAGGACGAATTGATTGAAAAGGGATATTATTCCTTTGCAGGAAATAGCCTGGTCATTATGGGAATTATACAATGTGAGAAAGGAGATTATTATGGCAGCCAGGAAACTGCTTTATCAGCAATTAAGTATTTAGATGAAAAAAAAGACTCTGCTGAACTTTCCGCCAACTATAATAATTTAGGAATAGCCTCCCAAAAGCTTAAAGACTATAACAAAGCAATTATTTTTTTTAATAAAGCGGCTACTTTTTCTCAAGATTCAATCTACAAATTAACACAACTTAATAATCAAGCCATATCATTTACTCTTTTAAAAAAGTTTGATTCTGCAATTATTACTTTTAACAACGTATTGTCTTATCCAAATTTGATAAAACACCCCAGTTTATATTCAATGGCTTATGATAATTTAGCCTATACAAAGTTTTTACAAAATAAAGAATACAACGCTGAACCAGAATTACTTAAGACTTTAAAAATTCGAGACAGTACAAATGATGTTTCTGGACTAAATGCAACTTATTCTCATCTATCCGACTTTTTCAAAGATCATAATCCGGAGAGGTCTTTATTCTATGCAAAAAAAATGCTTCAGATTACATCAAAAATTAAAACTCCAGATGATAAATTAGCTGCTTTGCAAAAAATAATTCTTCTAGAAACTCCAGAAAACACAAAACTATTCTTCAAAAAGTACCAGGATTTGGATGACAGCCTGCAGATAGCCCGCAACAAATCTAAAAGCCAGTTCGCTCTTGAAAGATTTGGATCTGAACAGCTAAAGGTAAAAAATGCAAAAAATGAAGTTGAAATTTTTAAACGAAATATAGGACTAGGAGCATTATCCTGTATTTTAATCGGGGGCTTTTTCTACTATAAAAGAAGAAAGAAAAGATTACAAAAAGAAAACGAGCTAAAAATAAAAGAAAACGAACTCAAACTCTCTAAAAAGGTTCATGATGTAGTAGCCAATGGAATTTATCAGGTAATGACCAAGATTGAGAATCAGAAAAATTTTGATAAGGATAAAGCGCTTGATGAACTTGAGTTTGTATACGAAAAATCCCGTGATATCTCCTATGACAAAATTGATTCTAGTGATAAGATTGAGTTTCATGAAAAAATATCCGGCCTTATCGGTTCTTTTAAAAATGACACTGTAAAAACCTTTCTGGCAGGAAATAGTCTGAATATATGGAATGACGTGAATGATTCTACCCAAAACGAAGTTTATCAGGTAATACGGGAACTTTTAGTGAACATGAAAAAACATAGCCAGGCTACTCTTGTTGCCTTTAAGTTTGAAAGAAGCAATAACCTTATACAAATTCAGTACACAGACAATGGAATTGGTATTCCGGGAGAGGTTATTCATAAAAATGGATTAACAAATACGGTTTCCCGTATTGAGAAAATTAAGGGTACCGTTATTTTTGACACCAAAACAGAAAAGGGACTGAAAGTGTACATTTCATTTCCCACTTCCTAAAAAAAGAAAAAAATGTTCAAAAAAATTTTAATAGCCGAAGACCACGAAAGCAGCAGTATCTCTGTTCAAAAAACACTTGAAGATCTCAATATTTCCAATGTAGATTATGTTTCCTATTGCGATGATGCATTAGCTAAAGTTCAAAAGTCCATCCGTGAAAAACACCTTCATGATTTATTGATTACTGATCTTGAGTATGAGGAAGATCACCGTGAACAAAATATTAAAGATGGTAAGGAACTTATTAGAGCCATTAAGGAAATCCACCCTTCACTGAAGATTATAGTTTTTTCTGCAGAACACAAATCTGGTGTTATAGATTCCCTTTTCAAAGATTACGGAATCAACGGTTTCGTTCGTAAGGCCAGAAATGACTCCAAAGAACTGAAAAAAGCCATCGCTTCAGTTTATGACAATAAAAACTACCTGTCCCTTGATCTTAGACAGGATGTAAAAAAACTAAACAGCTATGAATTTACTGATTACGACATCATCCTGGTTTCTCTTCTCTCACAGGGAGTACTGCAAAAGAATATTCCCACTTATCTCCAGAATAATAATATCAAGCCCAATAGTCTAAGCAGTGTGGAAAAAAAACTCAATAGCCTGAAAGAAGAACTTCAGATTACAAGCAATGAACAACTTGTTGCTTTTTGTAAAGATTTAGGACTTATTTAGTCCATTAAAAAGATATTTGTATATTTTTGCTAGGATAATAAAACTAATATCTTTTAAAAACACAAGGAAATGTCACAAGAAGACTCTTTACTTAATGATAATCTTAAAGGGATTAACAATAATATCAATCACCTTAATAATAATCTGAATTCTTTCAACTCCCAATTAGGTAATATCAATTCGGAAATAGGTAACATTAATAGCCAACAACAAGCTTTGGATGGAAGAATGAATGATATGTCTGGTATTATTGATGATTTTATCAAAGCAGATAAAGAAAAAAGGGAGCTTCAGCTTGCTGAAAATATGCAGGAAAGCTTAAAGCAAGACCTTAGCAACAAATTCGGTTATTATGAGGAGATCCGAAGAACTGTACTGGGTATTTTACAGGCTGTAGACAGTGGTATTGTAAGACATGAGATCATGCAGGATGCCGCTGAAAGCCTAATGATAAAAACGCCCAATTATTGGCTGGCTCCTGCAATGGTTGCTATTGTAGCCTGGGTTCGTGATGACCGAGAAGATACTGAAAGAGCGCTGAATGAGGCACTAAGGAGAGATGATTATAAAACAACCCTGTTCTTCATGCTTCTTATGAGAAGACTAGGTAGAGATGAAGCCTGCCATCAATGGGTACAAAGGTATCTCATGCATCAGGACCCTTATCGTCTTGACCGCGAATTTGTGATGGTTCTGGAGGCCGCCGCAACCGGATCATTTCCTCAATCTTCCCAGGAACTGATTATTTCTACTGTGGATGGATGGCTTAATCTTTTAACACAAACGGATCAGTATATTAATGAGCAGAAAAACGAATGGCTTCAATTTTTTCAGTCTAAAGGTAGCCTAGACAATAAAGAGTATCCTTTTCTTGAGAAATACTGTACCAATTGGGCGGACCTTAAGTCTTCTATGAAAAAAGTGAAACTCCACCAGTTTCTGATTTCTTACTTTAAAGATATCCTCAATACTCCTGTAGATTATTCAAAAACGTCAAAAAATCAGTTAGATGAAATTCTGTCATTACTGATCACTAATTTTGATGATGAAGAGTTTGAACTGCAAAAGAAAATAAAGCTCAACCAGCAACTTATAGATAAAAAAAAGGATAGAAGATCTGTAAAACCAGATTATGCTTTGGAGAAAGCATTTGAAGAAAAAACAAACTTTCTTCAGATGCTTACCAACGTAGCTTTTATTCCGGAATTGGCAGGAGGAACACACGCTACTCAACCTTTGGCAGTAGCCATAAGCAGCCCTTGGATTGTGGAGGCCCATGAGGCCTATACGGCAGAATACAGAATGAACGCTGTTACCACCGCAGATTTAACTATTGAAAATTATAAAATATCTTCAGATAGTACCGATGAAGCAGAGCAGATGAAAGTGCATGGAGAACATTGGGATAAGATTTTAAAAGATGAGGTAAAGAAAGCTTCATCCGGCAACGGCTGTATTGTTGCGATCACTATTCCCATTTACGCATTTGGCTTATTTTGTTATCTGACCAATCCTAAGGCTAAATTTCTTGGCTATCTTATCTTTTCCGTATGTACAGGATTTCTGGCATTAATGTATTGGGCCGGAAGTTCACAGAAAACAGAAGTAAGAAAAAAAGTTAATGAATCCCGTATAAAGTCCGATGAAGCATTAAGAGGATGCCTTACAGAACTGAAGGACTTCAAAGCAAAATACGATATGGAAGACGCAAAAGCTTCAGAAGTAAAAACAATGCTTCAATCTATTCGGGCTGAAGAGTTTTTAGCGAACTCTAGAATTACATCATAACACAAATACTCAATAAGATGAACAATCCGGAAAATAATACCGAAAACAATAAAGAAAGAAATAAGGAAGACAAACAACCTGAAAACTTTCCAAGAAAGGATAAACAGAACGCAAAATTCCCAGATTGGGATATTCTTCCCCCTAATCAGATCGTAAAACCCAGATCATAATTAAAAAGATAATTCAATTGTAATATCTATAATCCTTATTACTACCTTATAAACCTTTCAAAAACTTGAAAGGTTTTTTTGTTTTACGGGTACCCGTAATAATTGGAATTTAATGAGTTATATTTTTAACCCATAAATAAAATAATAATGGAACATAAAGTTATCCCATTTGTTGCAACTGTAAGTCAACAAAACGAAAGATCAAGATCAGGAGTCATTGCCACTCAACTGGAAGATTTAATAAAAGAACAAACAGCTCTTGGTTGGAAATACATAAGACTAGAGAATGTATCTACATATGTGCAACCAATAACAGGATGTTTTGGTTCTACTGTAAATAAGGGTTTTATGGCTTCATATCAGATGGCTGTTTTTATAAGAGACGAAAATGAAAAATCTTCTTATCCTTCTAATTAGATTATATTGGGTCGTAATCCCTTCTCATAAAAGAAGAAAATGTTTGTTTAAAATAAGCTGCTCAAAATATGTTTATATGAAAACTAGTAATTATGGTTTCTTGTCCGGGTTAAAAGCATTTAAATATAGATATCAAAACTGTGGAGCCGGGGCTAATATCATTACAAATCCGTTAACAGGAAAATTGCAGATTATATTACCAAATAATGAAATACTCCATGAGTCAGAAATTTCAGAAAGATTTATTAATCAAAAAAATCACAATGAAAATCATAAATGATAAATGATAAATGATAATTATAAAAGACTTTCATAAATAGATAAACGGCAACCATTTTCATAGTTGCCGTTTTTTTACATTTTATATCATTAAACAATGTTTCCTGATGCATCAGTCCAATTGTTTCCATTAAACCAGATAGGTTTTGACAGACTTGTATCAAATATCTCAGAGCCTACAGAGTTATTTTGAGGTCTGTTGGCCGAATCTAGGTGTATGGTAGAGTTATATTTATTAGGAATAAACTGGCCAAGAACTTTATCTTTTACATTCTGAATGGTTGTCATTCTCCCGTTATCTATAATCCCTGCGCTCGGTGGCTGGAAATATCTGATGGTTACATTTTCTATTGTTGTTGCTTCTGCAGAATTGTCAATCTGTACTTCCTGCCAGAATCCTCCTAAAACAGTAGCTCCCTGGCCTTGAAACAAAGCCTTTTTGGAGGCATAGCAATTGATATAGGTCGTATGAATTCCATCATCTAAAACATCAGCAATCGAAAAATCATTCTCAAATGCACTTCCTATAAATGCATTATAGCGGCTTTCTCTGGTTACCATTACCCCATATTTCGTACAGGATTCTGGGGTTCCGGTATAAAAAATATTCTGGTCACCCATAAAAATGTTGATTCCAAAAGGCAATCCCTCCATTTTGATATCATAGAAAGAGTTGTTACTGCTATTTCCTATTCCTACTTCCATCCTATGTCCATGATCAAGCTTTAATCCTTGATAAGGAATATTTCCTATCCCAGATAGCATTACAGGATCCATATCAGTGGAACATTGTAAATTTTTGAAGCAGGAAAGCATAACTCCTTTAAAATGGAAGCCTATCCCTACATCTTTATCCGCTTCACGTACCGCAACATTCTCCCAATTACAACTAGACAGCCCCTGAGCGTATATCAATACTGTTGTATTATATTGACCTTCTACAACAATATTACTTAAGTTAACATTTCGGCAAAATGGAGTGTTCTTTGTAGCATTCTCAAAAGCATCAATCTTTAATGCAATTCCTCCTTGAACACATTTTAAAACCACACCTCTAAAACTCTCTCCCTGAATAGTAAGATTGGTCATTGCAATATTACCAATATCAGTATACCGATAAATACCATTCGGAAAAAATATTGTTATAGCTTTGTCAAATTGTTTATACTTAATACTGGGATCTTTTGCAGATTGAACCTCCTTTGGTTCTCTATATATTCTACAAAAATCCAAAGCTCTTCTGATGGCAACACTGTTGTCTGTAAAATCATCTCCTTTAGCTCCAAATCTCTGAATATTTACATTTCCACTGGCTAAAAAATTGATATCAACATAATAGTCATTCCCTTTTTTCCTGTATACAACCCCATCATCAATCACCGTAGCAGAGCCATTATACTTTTGATAGTTAACGTTTTCTTTTGTATAGCTATCAACAAGCTGAACAAGGTCATCAGATGGATAAGAACTGCCAGGACTGAAAAAATCTTCTGTAAAAATCATATTAATATTTTTTATAAGGTTAACACAGCGAAGATATTCACCGGTAACGACAATACTTGACGCATAAAATGTCAATATCAAAGAAAGATTTCGTTTTACGGGTTCCCGTAAGGAATAGCCTATAAAGGGTTATACTTTTGGCCTATAAATAAAAACAACTATGGGAAAATTTGTTATGACTCAAAGAGTAAATAATGAATATCAATTCAATCTTAGGGCTAAAAACGGAGAAATTATTCTTACCAGCGAAGGCTATATTCAGAAAGCTTCTTGTCATAAAGGAATAGAGTCTGTAAAGCTTAATTCTCAGGAAGACTCAAGGTATGACAGAAGAGTGGCCGTCAATAATAAAGACTATTTTGTACTGAAAGCCAGAAATGGGGAAATTATTGGTAAAAGTCAGCTGTATAGCTCAAATACTGCAATGGAAAATGGAATTACCTCTGTAAAAGCCAACGCTCCAGAAGCAGAAATAATTGATGAAACCCTTTAAAATTAAAACCATGGATCTTAAAATTAAACTTGAGCAATTACAACAGAAAGTTGTAGGATTAAAAGACCAGATTGCTACCGAAGAAGCTACTAAAAATGCCTTTGTAATGCCTTTTATACAGATTCTTGGGTATGACATATTTAATCCTACAGAGGTTGTTCCTGAACATGTATGTGACATTGGAACAAAAAAAGGAGAAAAGGTAGACTATGTCATCAAAAACAATGATGAACCTATTTTTATTATAGAATGTAAACACTGGAAAGAGAATGCTGATGCCCACAATTCTCAGCTTCACAGATACTATCATGTTTCCAAGACAAGGTTTGGGGTTCTTACCAATGGTATTGTTTATAATTTTTACACAGATCTTGAAAAGCCTAATATTATGGATGAAAAACCCTTTTTTACCATTGATATTGAAGACTTAAAAGATAGTTCAATCAAAATACTTGAAAGTTTTACAAAAAAGGATTATAATCTTGAGAGTATTCTTGATTCTGCAGAAGCTTTAAAATACATCAAGGCAATAAGAAAAGAATTTGAAAAGGAAATAGAAACCCCTTCTGATGAAATTGTAAAGCTTTTGGTGAGCAGGTTTTTTGAAAAGCCTATAACAGCAAACAGAATGATTTCTTTTAAGGAGTATACCAAGAAAGCCCTTACGACCTCCATCAATGAATCGATAAGTTTCAGGTTGAAATCTGCTTTAAGCATTAATGAGCAAATTGAAAAACAGGATGAGGATGTAAAAACACCTCCATCTATTGATGAAAACAATGATTCTAAAATTGTCACTACCGAAGAAGAACTTGAAGGATTCCAAATTGTAAAGGCCATCATGAGGGAAAAAGTTCCTGCTGCGCGTATTGCCTATAGAGACACCCTCTCCTATTTTGGAATTTTACTGGATGACAACAATAGAAAACCATTATGCAGACTACACTTCAACACAGCCAATAAATACATTGAAACTTTTCATAATGGAAAGGATTCCGGAGAAAAGGTATTGCTTAATAACCTCGATGAAATATACCATTTCAGAGAAGAGCTTCACAAAACGCTGGAAAACTATTAATTATGCATTAGAAACAACAAAACTAATAACCATGAAAACTATCTCATATAACTAAAAAACAAATACTATGAAAAAATTACTCTTCACGGGACTTTTAGGTCTTGGGTTATTATTACCAACAAACTTTTCCGCATCTACCACCAGCTCTTCTTCCATCAAGGAACTCCTTACTAAAAAACCAAGAAAAGGAAAGACTAAAAAAAGCAGCAGAAGCAAATCTACAAGATCAAATTATTCATCTTTAGGATCTTATTCAAAAAATAGAGGCTGCACCTATAACGGGAATCAATTATATGTTGGATCAAGAGGCGGCTGTTATTATTACTCAGGAAACAGCAAGCAATATGTAGACAGGTCGTATTGCTCAGGCTGCAACTAACTTTTCTAAAAAAACACTCCATATATATTAACTAAAAAAAGCGAAGATTACTTTCGCTTTTTTTGTATTTTCGGCGGACTTCAATTATAAAAACTTTAATACTATGATTAAACTCTTATTATTTCTTATTGGGCTAATATTCCCAAGCAAAGAAAATACTCAAAATCGTAATCAAGCCTCGGTAACGATCCACAATAGTCTAGAACTAGGAGATGGAAACGGTGGAAATGGGCACGGAAACGGTGGAAGTACTGGTGGCAATACGGGCCAGACACCACCGCCATTTACTCAACCTTACTAATTAAATAAAATGATTCAATTTCTATTAATCCTATTAGGAATAACATTTCCTAATAACAGTACAACCACTACCCACCCAACTCAAATAACAATACAAAACAATCTGATATCAGGAGAAGGAATGGATACTGGTGGAGACACAATACCTGTACTTCCTCCTAAAAAATAGATGATAATTTAAAAATCAATATCATGATACAATTTCTAATAATGTTATTCGGACTAATATTTCCATATAATACAAATACAGTCGATAATAATCAAACTTTAACAACAGCGAAAGGGAATATAACCTTTGAAGAATCAATAGATACCGGAGGAGAAACGCTTCCTATACTTCCACCTAAAAAATAATAACTTATGATTCACTTTATACTCATGTTATTCGGATTTTCTTTCCCAAATAGCAGTACAAACACAACTAGCATCAATCAAATACCAATGACAACACAAAGCAGTATAAGCCTTACTGAAAATCTTGATACCGGTGGAGAAACAACCCAAACACCTCCAAAGAAATAAAAAATAAAACAGGCTATCCAAATGTAGGATAGCCTGCTTTAATTTATCTTCTTATCATTTCCGTATGCGGAATATCGTCTTCCAAGTATTTATTTCCGGTATCTTCAAAACCAAATCCACTATAGAATCTCAATAAATAATCCTGCGCCGAAATTCTGATTTCAGAAGTATGAAATTTATTTTCGATGGTTTCTACAGCATATTGTATTAATAGTTTACCCAAACTTTTACCTCTCGCCTTTTCAGTCGTTAAAACTCTTCCAATAGAGGTTTCATCATATTTTATTCCCTTATTGAAAACACGGCAATAGGCAAGAACTTCTCCATCTTCTTCTGCCCAGATATGAACTGCTTTCTGATCATAATTATCTAAATCAGGATAGGGACAATTCTGCTCAATAACGAAAACATCTATACGGGCCTTCAAAATTGAATACAGCTCCGGAACGGTAAACTCATCAAAGGTTTTTATTTTCCAGATTATATTATTCCTCATCAAAACTTACACTATTTTGGGTTAAAAAATCATTGGTCTTTTCTATGAAATTTAGAATCTCATCACCTCCCAGTTTTTTTTCAGCTGAGGTAACATACAACTCAGGAAGATCTTCCCATGTCTTATGAAGTTCTTTCTTATAATTTTCAAAGTTTTTAATAACCTCGCTTGGTTTTAACTTATCCGACTTAGTAAAGACAATTGAAAAAGGAACACCACTTTCTCCACACCATTGGATAAATTCCAAATCAATTTTCTGTGGATTGTGTCTCGAATCTACCAACACAAAAAGGTTGACCAGATTTCTTCTGTTCAGAATATAATTCGTAATCAACTTTTCAAAGTCTTTTCGAATGGACTTTGAAACCTTTGCATATCCATATCCGGGTAAATCGGTAAGGTACCAGTTTTCATTCACTAGAAAATGATTGATCAGCTGAGTTTTTCCCGGAGTTCCCGAAGTTTTAGCCAAATCCTTATGATTCATCATTGCATTGATCAGCGAAGACTTTCCTACATTGGATCTTCCGATAAAAGCATATTCAGGCATAGTAGGTTCCGGGCAATCCTGCCATTTTCCACTACTTTTTACGAACGTTGCTGTCTTAATAACCATTTTGAAAATATTTTAGAAAAATAAACCACTAAGAAAAGCTCTTAATGGTCATTTATTATGTATTTAAACTTTATCTTTTATCCAGTTGTACAGGATTTCATTAAAATCATCCGGTTTCTCCATCATGGCAGCATGGCCACAATGATCAATCCAGAATAGATCCGAATTAGGAATAAACTTATGCATGTCTTCCGCTACTTCCGGAGGAGTAACGTTATCCTGCTTTCCCCAAATCAGACAAGTAGGAGTCAAAATCTTAGGAAGATCATTCAGCATATTGTGCTTAATGGCACTTCTGGCCAGCATTACTGTTTTTATTCCTTTCATTCTATCATTTACCACCCCAAAAACTTCATCTACAAGATCTTCAGTAGCCACTTTAGGATCATAGAAAACCTCTTCAGTCTTCTTTCTTATGTAAGACTTATCGTTTTTCCTTGGAAAACTGTCCCCAAAAGTTCTTTCGTATAAACCAGAACTTCCTGTTAAAACAAGATTCTTTACCAGATCCGGTCTTGCCAACGTAAGAATAAGTCCCACGTGTCCTCCCATCGAGTTTCCTACTATCGTTACAGGGCCAGAAATATGGCTCTCTATAAACTTGATGATATATTTTGCTAAAGTGGTAAGATTCGTATTGAGTACTGGCAAATCATAGATTGGCAGCTGAGGAACATAAACCTTATATCCTCTCTCTGAAAAAAAATCTACCATCTTATCGAAATTGCTCAAACCACCCATTAACCCGTGCAACAGCACTAATGGATGTCCTTCCCCTGCCTCTATATAGGAGTATTTCTTTTCTTTTTTTGTACTAAATATCATAAAACGCCTTAATAAAGCCTTGCAAAAATACAAATTAAACCTCAAAAATATTTTGATTACCCTAATTTAAGATAAAAATAATACAATATTCCTCTTTTTAACTTTTTTTTTAAAAACTGCTTTATTATGGCTTAAATAACAGTTTTAACAACCCTCTACATATCAGTAAATTACATTCTTGGAACTCAATCTTTAATAAAACTTATTAACATTGAGTCAAAAAGTGGGAAAAAGTGGGAAATTTTGGAAATTATTATATAAATTTGTCCCAAATGAAAAATTTCATTGGAACATATGAGTGTAAAATTGACGACAAAGGCCGCCTAAAAGTTCCCTCATCTTTAATCAAACAGATGGAAAACTTCGAGGACAAAGCATTTGTAGTCAAAAGATCTGTGTTCCAACCTTGTCTGGAGGTCTATCCAATGAATGCATGGGATAAACTGATGGGCAAAATTAATAAACTGAACAGGTTCATTAAAAAGAATGCTGATTTCATACGAATGTTTACGGCAGGAGTAAAAACAGTAGAATTGGACAACGCAGGAAGATTACAGATTTCCAAAGACTTGATGAGTTTTGCAAATCTTCAGAAAGATACGGTGATCACCAGCGCAGGAGAGCTTTTCGAAATTTGGGATAAAGATGCCTACGAAAAAGTGATCTCTACCAATGAAACTGATTTTGCCAGCCTTGCCGAGGATGTGATGGGCTCTTTCGATGAAGAATAGCGGTATCAGTTATTAAGATTATATTAAACAAAAAACACAATTAAGCATGTATCATAACCCCGTTTTGTTGAAGCAGAGTGTTGATGATTTGGTGACGAATCCTGACGGAATATATGTGGACTGCACCTTTGGAGGTGGCGGACACTCAAGGGAGATTTTGAGCAGACTTTCTGACAAAGGAAGATTGTTCAGCTTTGACCAGGATCTCGATGCGCTTAAAAATACAATTGATGACCCTAGGTTTACATTGGTAAATCAGAATTTCAGATTTCTGGAAAACTCATTGCTAATGTATGGAGTACCCCAGGTGGATGGCGTTTTGGCAGACCTTGGAGTTTCATCGCATCAGTTTGATGAGGCAGACCGTGGTTTCTCTACAAGAAGCAACGCTCCTTTGGATATGAGAATGAATGTGATGCAGAATCTTGATGCCAAAAGAGTGATTAATGAATATGGAGAAGAAGAGCTTGCCGATATTTTTTATCACTATGGAGAGTTAAGAGAAGCAAGAAAACTGGCAAGAGAAATTGCTCATCATAGAAAAACAAAAACAATTGAAACCACAGAGGACTTAAAAAAGCTTTTCAGCTATATTCCTCCTCATAAGGTTAATAAATTCTATGCTCAGCTTTTTCAGGCAGTAAGAATAGAGGTAAATCAAGAGCTTGAAGTATTAAAAGAAATGCTTGTTCAGGCTTATAATGTTTTAAAACCTGAGGGAAGATTGGTAGTAATATCTTATCACTCATTAGAGGACAGATTGGTAAAAAGATTCCTGAAAAACGGAATGTTTGAGGGAGAACCCGCAAGAGATATCTACGGAAATTATAAAAAGGCATTTGAATTGATAAAGAGTAAAGCGATTATCCCTGATGATAAGGAAATTGAAGAAAACTCAAGAGCAAGAAGTGCAAAAATGAGAACCGGAATAAAACTATAAAGCAACAGTGAATTCACTGCGAAGCAAATTGAAATAAAAATTGGCAAAAAGAACAACAAATCGCCCACAGAAGAGACTCACTTTTATAGATATTATAAAAGGAAACTTTCTGAATCGTGATGAGATCAAAATACATTACAAGTATTTTCTCTTGTTGTTTATCTTGATGATGGCCATGATTTACAGTAATCACCTCGTCAACAAGAAAATTAGAATTGTAAATGCCTTAAAGGAAGAAACAGAAGAATATAAATCGAGAAATGCTTACGCTCAAAGTAAGCTGATCAAGGTAAAAATGGAATCAGAGTTGGGGAAAGAGGTTGCCCGGGACTCATTAATGACCCTGGAAAATCATCCTCATAAATTGCTAATAAAACTGGACAGTACAGATGCAAAAGCAAAATGAATACGACAATAAGCGTAAAAAAACTTTACGATGGGGCTACCTCTTTGCAGTGGTAGCTTTGTGCGTGTTTGTAATGTTCCTGGCAAGGATTGTAATTCTTCAGAACACCAATGTTCAGGAGATTAAGGATGATTACATCAATAAAAACTATCGGGAAGCCACTTTAAAGGCTGCCCGTGGTAATTTATTTGCTTCCGACGGCTCCATTTTGGCAACAACCGTAATGCGCTACGATATCTATCTTGATTTCAAAACGATGAAAGATACGATCTACAGCAACAACATCGGGGCTTTAACGGATTCTTTGAGCAAAATGTTCGGAAAATCCAGAGGAGAGTTCAGACAAAAGTTCGACGAACAGAAGAAAAAGAAAAACCAATACTATACCCTGGTAAAAGGACTTGATTTTGATCAGTACGACAGAATCCGAAATTTCCCAATCTTCAAAAGGGGTAAAAACAAGGGCGGATTTATTGTTGACAGAAATTACAAAAGAGAACTTGCCACCTCAGAAATTGGGGCCGGAACCATTGGTATCGATAACGGAGAACTAAGATCCGGTTTGGAGGGTGCTTTTTCAAAGTATTTAACCGGTACTGATGGAAAAAGATTAGAACAGAGAATCAATTCTTCACAATGGAAGCCCATTGACTTCTGGAAAGTTCAGGAACCCGTAGACGGAGAAGATGTATATACCACATTAGACCTTAGAATTCAAGATATTGCCCATTCTGCACTGGAGAAACAACTGATTCATTACGAAGCAAAACACGGCACTGTAATCGTCATGGAAGTTGAGACCGGAAAGGTGCGTGCTTTGGTTAATCTAAGAAGAACAGACGATGGCGAATACGAAGATTCTTACAACTATGCGCTAAAAGACAATATCGAACCAGGATCCACATTCAAGACCATTTCCCTTTTGGCAGCAATGGATGATGGGTTCATCGATGAAAATACAACCGTAAACGTAGGAAATGGAGTTTGGACATATGCCAAGCAGAGAATTTCTGACGGCCACGGTGGTGGAACCTATGACATTAGTGATGTACTGGCTAAATCCAGCAACGTAGGAACCTCCAAACTGATTACAAAATATTATGCAGAGAAACCACAGATCTTCCTTGACCATTTAAAACGTTGGAAATTATTCGACAAAATGGACATTGAACTTCCAGGGATCACAAAGCCAAAGATTGTAACTCCAGAAAACAAAAGATGGAATGCCGCTACTCTAGCCTCCATCTCATATGGCTACTCTTCAAACGTTAACCTGCTGCAACTAACAACGTTTTACAATGGAGTTGCCAATGGAGGTAAAATGCTTAAGCCATTATTCATCGACAAAATCATGAAAGACGGAAAGGTAATGTACAATGCAAAACCTGAAGTAATGGTGAATAAAATGGCCTCGGAAAAGGCTATTAAAATGATGACAAGCGCCCTAACTAAAGCTGTAGAAAAAGGAACGGGACGAAGCATCTTCACCCCGAATCTGAAAATGGCAGGAAAAACAGGAACCGCCAGGTTTGAATACTGGCTTCCCGGCCCTATGAAGTATCGTGCATCATTTGCCGGATTTTATCCCGCAGATGCTCCAAAATATACATGCTATGTAATGGTAAGCGAGCCTAATACTTCAATCGGATTTTACGGAGGGCCTGTAGCAGCACCGGTATTTAAGGAAATTGCAGGAAAAACATTCCTGAAAACACCTCAGAATATTGAAAAAGAAATGCTTGTAGACAAAAAGGTAAACCTTAGCAAAATGGTTGAACCTAATGTGAAGGTAGCAGTTAATAATAAACAGATGCCTAGTGTGGTAGGGTTAATCGGGAAGAACGTTATCCCACAATTGGAAAACTTAGGCTACCGGGTTGATTACAAAGGAGTTGGAAGAATAAAAGAACAATTCCCGTTGGAGGGCACTACCATCAGTAAGAACCAGAGAATATATTTATCTCTGCAGAATTAAAATTAGAAGAACCTGTCCAAAAAGGACGATTTAACAAAAATAGGACGAAATCCTATTGATAACAATGACAGTAACAGAATTAGTAAACAGAATTCCAGTAATAGAAATTCACGGTGATAATAACCGTGAGGTTTCCGAATTGGTATTCGACAGCAGAAAGGTTTCGGAGAACTCTCTTTACATCGCTATGAGAGGAACGGTTGTGGATGGACATACATTCATTGCATCTTCTATTGAAAAAGGAGCAACAACCATTGTATGTGAAGAATTTCCCGAGACATTAGCAGAAAACGCAACCTATGTGAAGGTAAAAGATTCAGCTAAGACTTTAGGTCATCTTGCCTCTAACTTCTACGGAAATCCATCTCAAAAACTTAAGCTGATAGGAGTTACAGGAACCAACGGAAAAACCTCTGTTTCGACTCTGCTTTTTGATGTTTTTACCAATCTTGGCTACACATCTGCATTGCTTTCAACTGTTGAAATCAGAATCGGGGAAGAAATTATTCCAGCGACTCACACCACTCCGGATGTGATTACCATCAACAAAATCTTAGCTGAAGCTGTTGAGAAAGGATGCGAATTTGCTTTCATGGAAGTAAGCTCTCATGGAATTGCTCAAAACAGAATTGAAGGACTTCACTTCAAGGTAGCGGGCTTTACAAACCTTACCCACGATCATTTAGATTATCATAAAACCTTTGAAGAATATTTAAAAACAAAGAAAAGATTCTTCGATGGACTGGAAGATACCGCTGTTGCCATCACCAATGTAGATGACAAAAACGGAAATGTTATGCTTCAAAACACAAAGGCTAAAAAGAAGTCTTATGCTTTGAAAACAATGGCTGATTACCATGGAAAACTACTGGAAGTTGACTTCAACGGAATGTTGGTAAATTTCAATGGAAAAGAACTTTGGACAACATTGACAGGGAAATTCAATGTTTACAACTTATTACTGGTCTTCGGAATTGCTGTTGAGCTTGGATTTGAACAAGATGAAATTCTTCAGGCTATCAGCAAGTTGAAAAGAGTTTCGGGAAGATTTGAGACATTCAAGTCAGACGGAGGAATTTTCTTTATCGTAGATTATGCTCACACTCCGGATGCGTTGGAAAACATTCTGGACAGCATCAATGATATCAGAACAAAAAACGAAAGATTAATCACCGTTTTCGGATGTGGAGGAGACAGAGATCACTCCAAAAGACCTGAAATGGGAAATATTGCCACCAAAAAATCAACTTTGGCCATCATCACTTCAGATAATCCGAGAACAGAAGATCCCGCACAAATTATTAAGGAGATTGAAGCAGGAGTTGAGCCTCAAAACTTCAGCAAATACACTTCAATTCCGGACAGAAAAGAAGCCATAAAAATGGCCATAAAGTTTGCAGAACCTAAAGATATTGTTTTAGTAGCCGGAAAAGGCCACGAAACCTATCAGGAGATAAATGGTGTAAAGCATCATTTTGATGACAAAGAAACAATCAATGAGCTTTGGAGATTAATGTCTAAATAGATTGAAAGATTGAACTCATTTAAAGATTTAAATTAAAAAGAAACATGCTATACTATCTATACGAATATCTAACTGACCATGGAATTCACGTTCCGGGATTAGGAATGTTGAAATACATCTCCTTCCGTGCCGGAATGGCTGTACTGTTCTCTTTAATTATTGCACTTGTTTATGGTAAAAGAGTGATCAATTACCTTAGAACAAAGCAGATGGGTGAATTAGTACGTGACCTTGGGCTAGACGGACAAAAGCAAAAAGAAGGAACACCTACCATGGGAGGTCTTATCATCATTTTGGCAACCATTATTCCGGTATTGCTGTTTACAAGAATCACCAATGTTTATATTGTTTTGTTACTTGTTTCCATGTTTTGGATGGGTGCTATTGGGTTTTTGGATGATTATTTAAAGAAAATCAAGAAAAACAAAGACGGACTTAGTGGTAAGTTTAAAATAGTGGGACAAGTTGGTTTGGGGTTAATTGTCGGAATTACAATGTATTTCCACCCGGACATCACTGTTAAAAGAAAGTATGCAGATGCAAAAGTGGTAAACAGAAACAATGTAGAGCAAAACTTTATGCCTACAGAAAAAATTACAGTTTCTACCGTTCCCTTTACAAAGAACAATGAATTCGATTATAGCGGAATTCTGTTTTGGATGAATGAAAAAGATGCCCACGAATGGGCATGGATTGTCTTTATACCCATCGTTATCTTCATTGTAACAGCGGTTTCAAACGGAGCTAATATCACCGACGGAATAGATGGCCTCGCCGCAGGAACCAGTGCCATTATACTGCTCACCCTTGCCCTGTTCGCCTATCTTTCCGGGAACATCATCTTTGCAGACTACCTCAATATCATGTTCCTTCCCAATATGGGAGAAACCACCATTTTTGCCGTAGCTATGGTAGGTGCTGTAATTGGATTTTTCTGGTACAATACCTATCCTGCACAAGTTTTCATGGGAGATACCGGAAGCTTAATGCTGGGAGGAGTCATTGCTGTTTTAGCGATTATCTTAAGAAAGGAACTGCTGATTCCTGTGCTATGTGGAATCTTTTTAATTGAAAACCTGTCCGTAATGCTACAGGTTGTCGTTTTCAAATACAGAAAAAGAAAATACGGGTTAGAATACGCCCAAAATAATAGACTATTCAAAATGTCACCATTACACCATCATTATCAGAAAGACGGATTTCATGAAAGCAAAATCGTTAACAGAATGATTATCATCGGAGTAATACTGGCAATTGTTTGTCTGATCACACTAAAAATGAGATAATTTTTGTAAAAAGTAGAAAGTGCTGATGTAAGGACACCAAATGCATTGTACGTTTTACATTTTACATTTTACAAAAAAGATTAAATATGAAAATAGTTGTTTTAGGAGGAGGAGAAAGCGGATGTGGAGCTGCTTATTTGGCTAAAAAGAAAGGTCTGGAAGTATTTCTTTCAGATAAAGGAGCCATTAAGGATAACTATAAACAGTTTCTTGCAGAAAATGAAATTGAATTTGAGGAAGGAAACCACGACGAGGAAAGAATCTTAAATGCAGATTGGATTGTAAAAAGCCCGGGAATTCCAAAAAAGGCTGAAATTATCTATAAAATTCATGAGAAAGGCATAAGACTTTCCTCAGAAATTGAATTTGCCTCTGAATTTACAGATGCAAAGATTATTGCCATTACAGGAAGTAACGGAAAAACAACCACTACTTCCCTGATCTACTACATCCTGAAAAACGATGGATTAAATGTAGGATTAGGAGGAAATATAGGATACAGCTTTGCAAAACAGGTTGCAGATGAAAACCATGAATATTATGTATTGGAAGTAAGTTCTTTCCAATTAGATGATATTCAGAATTTTAGACCTTATATCTCTTTATTGTTGAATCTATCCCAGGATCACCTGGATCAGTACAACTACAACTATGAAGAATATGCCCTTGCAAAGTTCAGAATAACTGAAAATCAGGAGAATGACAATTTCTTCATCTACAACAAAGATGATGAGATGAGTAAAAATCTTCTTGAAAAACTAGAGATAAAGGCTAAAATGATCCCTTTCTCTACAAAAGAGAAGCTGGAAGAAGGAGGTTTTGTCAATGAAGATCAAATTGTGGTAAAAATGAAGGATGAATTCTCCATGAAAGTTGAAGAATTATCCCTACTTGGAAACCATAATGTAGCGAATAGCTTAGCAGCATCAATAGCTGGTAAGATATTGAAAATCAACAATGAAAGCATTAGACATTCTCTAATGACCTTTCAGGCAGTAGAACACAGGCTGGAGTTTGTAACTGAAATAGAGGGTGTTAAATACATCAACGACAGTAAGGCGACCAATGTGAACGCAACCTATTATGCCCTGGAAAGCATGAAAACCCCAACCGTATGGATCGTGGGTGGATTAGACAAAGGAAATGACTATACCGAGATTGAGGATTTAGTTAAAAGAAAAGTAAAGGCAATTGTTTGCCTGGGAATTGACAATAAAAAAATTATAGATTTCTTCAAAGGAAAAAAGGAATTTATTTATGATACCTCAAGCATGGAAGAAGCTGTAAAAATATCCAAATCATTGGCCAAAAATGGTGAAACTGTTTTACTATCACCATGTTGTGCAAGCTTTGATTTATTCAAAAGCTATGAAGACAGAGGGCGTCAGTTTAAAGAACAAGTATTAAAATAAAATGTCGGATGTAAAAAGTATATTTTACTTTGTACCTCATGCATCAATACAAAAAATATGGACGAGCAGAACACAGAAAGCAGAGTTGAATTTCTAAAGGGCGATAAAGTACTTTGGATGGTCATTCTTGTGATCTCCATTTTCTCTATTTTCCCTGTTTATTCTGCAAGTTCAAATCTGGAATATATTGTTAATAACGGAACCACTACAGGCCATGTTATTAAACACATGTTCTTTGTAGTCTTAGGATTAGGAATCATGAGACTCGTAGGAACCGTAAAATATGAATACATCGGAAAGCTCAGCAGTATTCTGCTTGGCCTTATGATCGTTTTATTGGTTGTTACCATGTTTACCGGCCAAACCATTGATGGAGCCAGTGCTTCCAGATGGCTGAAGATTCCGGGAACACCCATCTCTTTCCAGCCATCGTCTTTTGCATTCCTGATGCTAATCATCTATTTGTGTAGATATTTAACCAAAAAGATCACAAGAGAAAGACTTCCTATAGAGAATATCATGTATATCTTCGGACCTATTCTTCTCGTGTTTGTTCTGGTTGCAAAAGATAATGGATCTACAGCATTAATGATCTTAATGGTTTCCGTGATTGTTCTAGTTATAGGACAGCTTCACTGGAAATACATTGCAGGCTTCATTTCGGCATCATTTATAGCCATTGTATTGTTCTTACTAATTGCATTGAATACCAATATGATTGGTGGAAACCGTGTTCATACATGGATGAGCCGTATTGAAACATTTACATCAAGCAAAGCAAAATCAGCAGATACTGATGATGAAAGCGTAAAAGCCAAGAATTACCAGGTAATGCAAGCCAAGGCAGCCATCGTACACGGGGGAATTACCGGAATGGGACCTGGAAAAAGTGCATTAAAGCAAATGCTTCCTCAGTCTGCCTCCGACTTTATCTTCGCTGTAATTGTAGAAGAATATGGAGTAATCGGAGCCACTTTTTTGATAAGCCTCTATCTGATTATGATGATACGGATCGTAATGATCGCCAGTAAAATGCCGGCATTCTTCGGATCGTTGCTCGTACTCAGTCTCGGGGTAATGATCTTTATACAACTAGCGGTAAATATTGCCGTTGCTGTTAATCTGATCCCGGTAACAGGACAACCTTTACCATTAATCAGTTACGGAGGAACCTCCATGCTGGTAACTTATTTACAGTTAGGAATTATCTTAAATATAAGCTCAAGAATTCAAATTTATGATGAAGAAGGAATGGGCAAAAAACAAAGTATAGCAGAAATAAACGATATCGCATAACCAAAAAGTAGGACAGAATCCCATTATTTAAATGAGCAAAAAACTAAAAATATTATTATCAGGCGGAGGAACAGGAGGACATATCTTCCCTGCCATCGCTATCGCTGATGAAATCAAGAAAAGATTTCCTGATGCAGAATTTTTGTTCATTGGAGCCAACGGAAAAATGGAAATGGAAAAAGTTCCTCAAGCTGGCTACAAAATAGAAGGGATAGATATCGCCGGAATTGACAGAGGAAACCTATTATCCAATTTGGGGTTACCTTTCAAGATTCTGAAAAGTTTATCAAAGTCAAAAAAGATCATTAAAAACTTTGCTCCGGATTTTGCCGTTGGAACAGGTGGTTTTGCAAGTGGGCCTGCTTTGTATGAGGCAAGTAAATTGGGAATTCCAATTTTTATTCAGGAACAGAACGCTCATGCAGGAGTAACCAATAAAATCCTAAGTAAAAAAGCAAGAGCTGTTTTTACAGCCTATCCAAAAGTAGAAGGTTTTCCGGCAGAAAAAATTAAGTTTCTGGGCAATCCTATTCGTGAAAACATTATTTCAGGAATGCAGGAAACCATCCAGGCAAAAGAAAAAATGGGATTAAATAAAGACAAGCTTACGATTCTTTCTGTAGGTGGATCTTTAGGTTCCAGAACGTTGAATAACGCCTGGAAATCTCATTTAAAAGAAATTTTAGACAAAAATTATCAACTCATCTGGCAAACAGGAAAGCTTGATTATCAAGATATTTTAGAAGAAACAAAAGATACGGAAACCAGAAATATTCAGATCCTTGAATTTATCAAAGACATGGAACTGGCTTATTCCGCAGCCGATATCATCGTTTCAAGAGCTGGAGCCATTGCCATTTCAGAGCTGGCAGTAGCCCAAAAACCAGTGTTATTGGTTCCTTTCCCTTTTGCTGCAGAAGATCATCAAACTAAAAATGCCATGAACCTGGTTGAAAAAAATGCAGCCAGAATGGTAAAAGACTCTGAAATGCAGGAAAAATTTTGGAATACATTATCAGAAATCTGCGAAAAAGAAAGTGTAAGAAAGGAAATGTCCGACAATCTGAAATATTTTGCCAAGCCAAATGCAGCAAAAGAGATTGTAGACGAGATATTTAAATTAATGTAAAAAGTAAAATTGTAAAATGTATTAATGGAAAACATAAATACTTTTTACATGAATACATCAATACAAGCAAAAAGAATGAGCAATTTAGAAACATATCAAAATTTTTACTTCGTTGGAATCGGAGGTATTGGAATGAGTGCATTAGCGCGTTATTTCCATGCATCCGGAAAAAATGTACTGGGCTATGATAAGACCAATACCAAGCTTACTCAAAATCTAATGAACGAAGGAATTGATATTGTATTCGAAGATCTTATTGACGAAAAAATCACTTCTCTTCAAAAAGAAAATACATTGATAATCTACACTCCCGCTATCAAAACGCTTGGAATTTTAGACCACTTCAATGACAATCAGTTTGAGATCTTAAAACGGGCAAAAGTGTTAGGATTAATCACAGAAAACACAGACTGTATTGCTGTAGCAGGAACCCACGGAAAAACAACAACCTCTACCCTGGTTTCTCACTTATGCAAAGAAGTTAATTTGCCTTTTTCATGCTTTTTAGGAGGTATTTCTGAAAACTTTAAATCAAACTTTCTATACAATGGTTCCACTTACTCCGTAGTAGAAGCAGATGAATATGACAGAAGCTTCCTGAACCTTTCTCCGGATTGGGCAGTAGTGACCTCTACTGATGCGGACCATTTGGATATTTACGGTGATAAGAGCCACATTGAAGAAGGGTTCAAACAATTTGCAGCACTTGTTCCGGAAGATAAAAAGCTATTTGTAAGAAAAGGAGTTGAAATTGGCAGAGGGCATCAAACCTACGCCGTGAATGAAAAGGCAGACTATTACTCAGACAACCTGCGTATGGATCATGATAAGATTTATTTTGACTTCCATACTCCAACAGAAACTATAAAAGATTTTGTTTGGGAAATCCCGGGAATCCATAATGTAGAAAATGCAACAGTAGCATTGGCTATTTTACACAATTTGGGCGCAGATTTTGATACGCTGAAAAAAGCAATCGCCAATTTTAAAGGAATTAAGAGAAGATATACCAAGCATATTTACGAAAACGGTAAAATTTACATTGATGACTATGCCCACCATCCAACAGAGATTAATGCTGTAGTAGGTTCTATCAAAACTTTTTATCCGGATAAAAAATTATTAGTTGTTTTCCAACCCCATTTGTTCAGTAGAACAAGAGATTTTGCGGATGGATTTGCAGAAAGTCTTAGCAAGGCAGAAGAATTGATTTTAATGGATATCTATCCGGCAAGAGAACTTCAGGAGAATTTTGAAGGAATAACTTCAACCTGGCTGTTGGAAAAAGTAAAATTAGATAAAAAAGAAGTATCGAATTTATCCGATGCTTTTGAAAAAATAAAAGAAAAAGATTTTGATATCCTCCTTACAGTAGGTGCAGGAAACATTGATACCCTGTATGATCCTATTTGTGAATGGATGAGTAAATTATAAAAAATAATAATGTGTTTACGTATTCATGAATACGTTTTACATAAATACATGAATACAAAAAATGTATGAAAAATAAGTACAGAATATTAAAAATTGTTGTCACGGTAATCATCTTAGGATTGTTGCTGAGTTTCTCATTGAAGAGATTCGGCCGCCTGCAGATTACTGACAATAAGATTTCTGTAAAAATGAATGAAAAAACTCCGGTTTACTTCGTTGATGAAAAGGATATTAGGGAGATTGTAAAAAAGGAAAACCCATCAGGAAAAGTTGGGGAGCTTAATATTCCCGCTTTAGAAAAAAAGATCAATTCTCTTCCTGCCGTAGACAGTGCTAATGTCTACTTAAACTTAAACGGAAAACTGAATCTGGATATCAAGCAGAGAGTTCCCGTTTTCAGACTCAATAAAGACGGAAAAGATTTCTATGTGGATGAGAAAGGAGTTGAATTTCCTATTTCAAAAACATATTCGCATCCATGTATGCTGGTTACAGGAAATGTACAGCCAGAGGAATATGAGAAACTGGCAGAATTGGTCGGAAAAATTGACAAAGATGATTTCAGCAAGAAATTCTTCATTGGAATTTCAAAATATAAAGAAAGCTACAATCTTCTGACAAGCGAGGGAAATTACAGGGTAGAGATCGGGGATTTGGATAATATTGATTTTAAAGTAAAAGGATTTAAAACCTTTGTAGAAAAATATCTGGTATATCAGGATCCTCAAAAGTACAATATGGTTTCTGTAAAATATCAAAACCAGATTGTAACCACCCTAAACCCTTATTTCAAGGAAAACGACAGTATCCTGAAAGCAGGGAAACAGGAATTGGCTAAAGTTCCGAACTCAATGGCAACCACAAAAAAAACGGAAGCCAAGCCAAAGGCAACAGAAGTAAAAAAAACAAGTACAGCTTCGGCAAAACCGAAAGAAAGCACAAAACCGAAAACACAACAAAAGGAAATAAAAAAAACAGATAAAAAAACAACGGCCCCGGCACAGTCCAAGCCAAAGTCGAAATCAAAGGTGAAAATAGAATAAAAAAGTTCAAAGGAACAGTTTAACACAAAGTAGGATATAATCCTAAATTATAGAGAAAAAGTAGAAAAAAATCAAATCGATATAAAAATGGAAAATCAAGAGTATTCAGTAGGTCTGGACATCGGGACAACAAAGATAGTCGCGATTGTCGGAAGAAGGAATGCACACGGGAAAATAGAAGTTCTCGGTGTAGGAAAAGCTAAAAGTCTTGGTGTTCATAAAGGTATTGTGAATAATATTTCACAAACTATTAATTCAATCAAGGCCGCAGTTTCCGAAGCACAATCCAGTGCTGGAGTTCCTATCCGCAAAGTTACGGTAGGTATTGCAGGAAAACATATTCGTTCTCTGCAGCATTCCGATTATATTATGCGTGAACATCCAGATAAGTTCATTACAGATGATGACATTGAAGCGTTAAAAGATCAGGTCAAGAAGCTGGTTATGCTTCCTGGAGAAGAAATTATCCATGTCCTTCCACAAGAATATAAAGTAGATTCCGAAGGTGAGATTCAAGAACCTGTAGGAATGCACGGTAAGCGTTTAGAAGCTAACTTCCACGTTGTAGTTGGGCAGATGGGAAGCATCAGAAATATAGCAAGATGCGTTCGTGAAGCCGGACTAGAAATGGAGGCCCTTACCTTGGAGCCCTTAGCATCTTCTGAAGCCGTTCTTACCAAAGAAGAAAAAGAAGCAGGAGTAGCAATAGTTGATATTGGTGGTGGTACCACAGATATTGCTATCTTTAAAGATAATATCATCCGTCATACCTGTGTTATTCCTTACGGGGGCGGAATTATTACCGAAGATATCAAAGAAGGTTGTTCTATTATTGAAAAACATGCTGAACAATTGAAAGTAAAATTCGGTTCGGCTGTGCCAGAATTAGAAAAAGACAGTACTTTTGTAACAATTCCGGGGCTTCACGGCCGTCCAGACAAAGAAATTTCTTTAAAAACCCTTGCTCAGATTATCAATGCAAGAGTAGAAGAAGTTTTGGAAATGGTCAACACAGAATTGAAAGCTTATGGAGCTTTTGAGCAAAAGAAAAAACTGATTGCAGGAATCGTATTGACTGGTGGTGGTTCAAACCTGAAACACCTTCGTCAGCTAGCCAATTATACAACAGGTTTTGATAGCAGAATCGGTTTTGCAAATGAATATATTGCCAACGATAAGAATCAGTACCTGAAAGGCCCTGAATTTGCTACGTCTATTGGATTACTGATGGAGAGTTTAAAGATCAGAGACAAGAGGCTGAATATTGACGAAGAAGTGGAACAAGTTGTAAATGAGCAGCCTAAACCTGAGACTACATCCGTACAGGCAGAAACTGTTCAGCCAATTCAGCAAACAGCACCCGTTCAGGAACAACCTGTTTCCGATCAGAAACAGGAAAATAGAAGAGCGAAATTGACCTTTGGACAGTCGCTTATGGAAAAAGTAAAAAAATTCTTTGAAGAAGTAGAATAAAGTATAAATGATAGATGATAACCGGTAATTGACTTATCAAACATCACTCATCATTCATCAATTATTAAAAGTATAGTTATGGAAAATATAGGTACACAAGGATTTTCATTTGATCTACCAAAAGGGAATTCATCCATCATAAAAGTAATCGGTGTAGGAGGCGGTGGAAACAACGCCCTAAAGCACATGTACGAAAAAGGAATTCATGGAGTTGACTTCGTGGTATGTAATACAGATGCTCAAACTCTAGATAATAACCCCGTTGCCAATAAAGTTCAGTTAGGAACTTCCATCACGGAAGGTCTTGGAGCTGGTGCCGATCCTGAAGTAGGAGAAAAATCAGCAATCGAAAGTATTGAAGATATTAAGGCAGCTATGGGACAGAACACAAAAATGGTGTTCATTACTGCCGGAATGGGTGGTGGTACCGGTACCGGAGCGGCTCCTGTCATTGCTAAAGTAGCAAAGGATATGGGGATCTTAACAGTAGGTATCGTTACGGTTCCTTTCAGCTTTGAAGGAAAAAGAAGACTGGAACAGGCAGAAAACGGTCTTGAAAAATTAAAAAACAACGTTGATTCATTAATTGTAATCAATAACGATAAATTAAGACAGCAATTCGGAAACCTTGGATTTAAGCAGGGATTCTCAAAAGCGGATGAAGTATTAGCCAATGCAGCCAAAGGAATGGCAGAGGTTATTACAGGTTACTTTGATGTAAACATTGACTTTAGAGATGCTAAATCTGTACTTCAGAACTCTGGTACAGCGCTGATGTCTACAGGAACAGCTTCAGGCGAAAACAAGGCAGAAGAGGCAGTAAGAAAGGCTCTTGATTCTCCATTGTTGAATGACAATAAAATTACAGGTGCTAAAAATGTACTATTGCTAATCAGAAGTGGTGCAGAAGAGGTAACAATGGACGAAATTGGTATCATTATGGACCACATCCAGAAAGAAGCAGGAAATACTGCAGACATCATTTTTGGAGTGGGTGCTGATGAAGAATTAGGAGATGCAGTAAGCGTTCTTGTTATCGCTACCGGATTTTCTAATGATAATAAGAAATTCTCTGGTCCTACAGAAAAAATCAGAATCAGTCTTAATGACAGTTTTGAAACTCCAAAATCTTCTCCTTTTAAAACAAGAGAAGAAAGAGCATCAACTCCTGAAACGACACATGATTTTGGAGGAAAAAATCTTTTCAGATTAGATGATGAAGACCATGATACTCCCAAGTTCAATATGGCATCTACTGAAAAAAAAATGATTATTGAAGAGGAGGAAATCAGAACTGAAATAAAATTCTTTGATAAAGAGGAAAATACAGTAAATACACCTGAACAGGAATGGAGAAATGAAGACGAAGAGGGGCAGGATGCTTTCAGCCTATTCTCTATTGATGATGAAGACGAAGATCCAAATGATTTGGAAATTCAGTCTTTCTCATTTGATTTTGAAAATAAAAAAGATGAGCCTCAATCAGGGAATACATTCAACAATTCTTCTTCACAAGAAAAACCTGTTGAATTCAGCTTCTTTGTAAACGAACCTGTTAGAAATGAGCCTAAGACAGATTTTGGACAGCCTAAAGCTGAGTTTAATGCTCCGGTAAGTGCTGTTGTAGAACCTGCTCAAAAGATAGAGACATTCTACCAAAAAGAAGAGCCTAGGACTGAAACAAGACCTTCTTTTGAAACCAAAACAGAAATAGAAACTCCAAAAACTGAAGAATCTGAATTCACATTCGTGAATAAAACGATTGATCAGGACAGAGTAATAGAAAGAAGAAATAAACTAAAAGAATTCAATTCTCGCTATCAAAGCTTTGACAGCACAAGCGAATTCGAGTCTATTCCTGCTTTCAAAAGAAAAAATATTTCGATTGACGGAACCAATGCATCAGACCAGAATATCAATACTTATATGTCTGACAACAATGGTTCTATGCAGATTAGAGAAAATAGATTCTTGAATAAAGACGTAGACTAAAATAAAATAACAATGTACCAATTTAATAATGTAACTATTCTGTTCATTTTATAATTGGTACATTGATATACTATTCCATTGGTAAATTAATTAAAATGAGTTTAGAAAATATAATAAGTGACGCAATAAAAACAGCCATGAGAGAAAAGGACAGAGTTGCCTTGGATTCTCTGCGTGCTGTAAAGTCTCAAATTCTTCTTTTAAAAACCGAAGCCAGAGGTGCTGAAGTTTCTGCAGAGCAGGAAATTGCTATTCTTCAGAGAATGATTAAGCAGCGTAAAGACTCTTTTGAACAGTTCTCTGCTCAAGGGAGACAAGACCTTGCTGAAGTAGAAGAAGCTCAAATGAAAGTAATTGAGAAGTTTTTACCAAAACAACTTTCAGCAGAAGAATTAGAAACAGAAATTAAAACTATAATTTCTGAAACCGGTGCTGAATCCATTAAGGATTTAGGAAAGGTAATGGGAGCAGCCTCAAAAGCATTAGCCGGAAAATCAGACGGAAAAAGTATTTCCGAGATGGTTAAGAAGCTCCTTTCATAATGCGGTTCGGGTTTCGGGCTTCAGAATCATTCTGAACCTCGCAAGCACGTATCTCACACCCTAACTAAGGATATACAACCTTTGCATATCGATTTGATTAAAGAAGCCCGGGACTTTTGAGTCTCGGGCTTCATTTTTGTGGGTATTCCAGTGTGTTATTCTGTTTTGAATAAAATTGAAAAAAAAGATAGCTTATTACCCTATTTGAGTAGAGAATAAGTGGCTGATTGCTTGAGGGAAAGCCTTAAATGTTTTTTTCATGGTCGTTTGTTTTTCAGAATCATTTCAAATTTAATAATTATATTTTATTATTCCTAATTTTAATTCACATTTTTATGAATATTGTTATATTATTAATATTCAATTAATTTTATATTGACTAATCCATTGATAGTTTTTATGTATTGAACAAACGTAAAGAAATGTTTAACTTTGTAGCGATAAAAAAAACAAAATATATGTATCCAACAGATTTAGTAATGCCCATGAAGGCTGAACTTACAGATAAAGGTTTTCAAGATTTAACATCTCCTGCACAGGTAGAAGAGGCGTTAAAGCAGTCTGGAACTACATTATTGGTGATCAACTCCGTATGCGGATGCGCTGCAGGAGCTGCAAGACCAGGAGTAGTTTACTCTTTGACTGGAGATAAAAAACCTGATCATTTAACAACTGTATTTGCAGGATTTGATACAGAAGCTGTAGCTGAGGCAAGAAAACACCTTGCTCCTTTTCCTCCAAGCTCACCTTGTGTAGCACTTTTCAAGGATGGTGAATTGGTTCACATGTTGGAAAGACACCACATCGAAGGAAACCCTGCGGGAGCTATTGCAGCAAACCTTCAGGCAGCTTATGACGAGTACTGTTAAGAAACAATAAACTCAATATTAAACCGTTACAAATTTTGTAACGGTTTTTTTATTTAACCTTACAAAAAAATTCTCTAAACATTCAAATATCATTATATTTGTTGGAATGGCAACCAAGGCACTTTTCAATACTGTGGTCAACTGGTTCATCCGTCAAAGGATAGACCAGATTCAAAATTTCATGGATCATCCCATTGAAACACAGAAAGGTATATTGTTTTCTCAACTGTTTCATGCAGAGGATACAGAATATGGCAAACTGCATGGATTCAATTCTATTTCAAGTTATCAGGATTTTAAAAATAAGGTTCCCATCGTTACCTATGAAGATTTTGAGCCTTATATTGAAAGGGCACGTCAGGGGCACAAGGACGTAAGCTGGCCTGGACTGATTAAACATTTTGCTAAATCATCGGGAACAACTAATGCAAGAAGCAAATTTATTCCTATTTCAGCTGAAAGTCTTGAATATTGTCACATGAAAGCTGGAAAAGATATGGTTTCCATCTATGCCAATAATCACCCTGAAAATCAACTTTTTAATTATAAAAATTTACGCCTAGGCGGAAGTTCGGAACTGTATGCTGATTTTAACACAAAATTTGGCGACTTATCTGCTATTTTAATTGATAATCTCCCATTTTGGGTAGAAATAACCACCACTCCAAGCAAGAAAGTTTCTTTGATGGGAGAATGGGAAAGCAAATTGAAAGCGATTACTTCGGAAGTAAAAAATGAGGATGTAGGGAGTATTTTGGGAGTACCTAGCTGGATGATGGTTCTTTTACAACGAGTATTAAAGGAAACCAGTGTAGGGAGTATTTCTGAACTGTGGCCTAATTTGGAGGTCTTTTTCCATGGTGGAATCAGCTTTAAGCCCTATAAGGAACAATACAAGCAAATCATCGGAAAAAACATCAATTATTACGAAATCTACAACGCATCGGAGGGATTCTTTGGAATACAGGACAGGTCCAATAGTGACGAGATGCTTCTGATGTTGGATTATGGTATATTCTATGAGTTTATCCCAATGGATCAGTTTCATTTTTCAAATCCAAAGGTTGTAAGTCTGGAAGATGTAGAAGTTGGCAAAAACTATGCTATGGTTATCACGACTAACGGTGGGCTATGGAGATACCTGATTGGAGATACTGTTGTATTTACATCAACAAACCCTTTCAGAATAAAAATAACGGGAAGAACCAAGCATTACATCAATGCTTTTGGGGAAGAACTGATGATTACCAATGTAGAAGCCGCCCTTTCAAAAGCTTGTGAGAGTACAGGGGCACAGATTACTGACTTTACTGGGGCTCCGGTCTTTATGAAAAACAATGAAGGGGGTGCTCACGAATGGATCTTTGAGTTCAGCCAATATCCGGACAATCTGGATAACTTTATTGATGCTTTTGATCAACATTTAAAGATCATCAATTCGGATTACGAAGCAAAAAGGTACAACAATATGGCCCTGAGAAGACCTATTGTACATATTGCAAAAGATAATTTATTCTACCATTGGCTGGAATCCAAGGGAAAACTTGGCGGCCAGAACAAGGTACCAAGATTAAGTAATGACAGGGAATATATAGAACCGTTGTTAGAGCTTAATAAATAAAAGTTATTACAGTCTTAAAAACGTTTAATTTCTTTTTATTGATAGATTACCCTTATTAAAAAAATAAAACCCGCAGTTAAAATTTAACTGCGGGTTTATCTTATTTGCTTAAATCTTCTTTTAATTTTTTAGCAGCATCTTCTACTTTTGCGGCTCCTTTTCTTGCGGCATCTTTTGCATCTTTTCCTGCTTCCTGAGCTCCGCTTTTAATATCTTTTCCTACTTTGTTGGCCTCCGTTTTAATGTCCTGCCCTGCTTTATTAAGATCCTGTTTGGTTTTATCCGCAGTGGCATCAATTTTATCTTTAGCCTTTTGGGCCGCATTGTCAATCTTATTTCCGGCCTGATCTAATTTTTCATTTACATTCTCCTTAGCTTCATTCACTTTTGCCGAGTCAACAATGTGAGGAGATGTTTCTGAAACTGTTGTAGTTGTGGTAGTAACTGTTCCATCAGTATTTTCTACCTGCTCTGTTTTTGTTGTTGATTTTGTACAAGCAACAGTGAATATAGAAATCACTACTGCTGCAAGAATTTGTTTTTTCATATTGTATATTTTAGGAATGTTTTTTTATTCTGTTTTGGTTTCTTTTACTGGAGTAGCTTCAGAAGTTTTCTTCTTTTTTTCCGCATCGGTTTTTTTCTTTTCTTCCCCTGCCTTCTCTTTAGTCTCTTTCTCTAGCTCTGCCTTAAGCTTTTTTTCTTCTTCCTGAGCCTTTTTAACCTGCTTTACAGAGTCTAAGTATTCAGGAGATGACATTCTGATCTTACGGGCAATATCCACTGAAACAGCTCCTGTTGAAAAGGAATCCACTGCAGTGGTATCATAACGAACTTTAATTTCCTGCTCAGCATTAACGTCGGGCGTTTCTTTCTTTGAGCATGCTGTAAGCAGAATGATAAAAATAAAAATTGCAGGCAGTAAATTTTTCATGGAACTAATTTAGCAGAAATTCTGCAATTACAGGATAATGATCCGATAATTTCACAGATTGATCTACTTTATAACTCAAGGGAATGATTGATTTTGAACTGAAGATATAATCAATTCTTAAAGGAACTTTATAATCATGAAAACTACTTGCACTCCCTTTTCCTGCTGTTAAAAACGCATCCTGAAGATCTCTTCCCAGGCTGTAATACTCATAGGAATTGGGGACAGAATTAAAATCTCCTGCTAAAATTACAGGATAAGGTGAAAAGTCAATAACCTTTCTAATCTTTTTGATCTGATCTTCATGAGCTTGGAACGTAGGAATCATACGGGAAAGAAGTGTTGAAACATTTCCTATTCCCAGACCATCTAATTTTGTAAACATGGTTTTATGAAGTCGGAAAGGCTCAAGATAAACATTCACAATTCTTATAATTTTCCCATTGATATCCACGTCTGCATAGAATGAATTTCCTCGTGAATTATCCTCAATGATCTCTGCTTGTCTTACAATCTTATGTTTTGTTTTAAGAATGACTGAGGGATATTTTACAAGATCCTGTCTTAAGGCACGGTTAGTATCCTTTTCCTGTACCAAAATAATATCCGGATCCTGTTCTTTGATATAGTTTTTAACCTTATCCCATCCGTAGTCACCATATTTTACATTAAAGGTTAAAACCTTGATATCACGTATTGTTTTTATGTTCTCTGTTTTGGGAGAAAAATTGATCCACCGTCTTATTGGGTTGTAAAAAACCAAAGTACCCAAGGCAAAGGCAATCGCAATTTTTTGTTTTTTAAAAGCCCAGATTAGTGTAAGAAGTAAGTGTGCCAATATCAGATAGGGAAAACCAAGAGAAAGAAGATTAAGATTCCCCAAAAGGTTAGGAGGAACCCATGCATTTCCCAACGTGCATAAGAGCAAAACGGCAACGGCAATATGTATAAATAGTAATATCTGATTCGACTTCATGAAAAAACGGTCTTGGTACGGATGTTTTTAAGCAAAAACCCTACCAAGCAGTCAAACATTAACTATTTTTATGATTATTTGTCGCTTACTGAAAATTTTGAAATGACAGGATAATGATCTGAAAGACTGACAGAACGGTCAACGACATAGGAAATAGCCTTTAATGATTTTGAAGAAAAAACATAGTCAATCCTTATAGGAAATTTATAATCGTGAAAGCTGGTTGCGCTTCCTCTTCCCGCTGTTAAGAATGCATCATCAAGACCCTCTGACAAATGATAATATTCATAAGAATTAGGAACAGAATTGAAATCTCCAGCTACAATAACAGGATATGGGGAGCTTTCAATAGCGCTTCTGATAAATCCAATCTGATCCTGATGTTTTTTAAAGGTTGGAATAAGCCTTTTTACAACGTCTTTTACTTTTTGTTCATTATCCTCTGTGTTTCCGTTAAGGCTTACCATTTCTCTTTCAAATTGAAACGGATGAAGGTATACATCAATAAATCTATAGACTTTCCCTTTTATTTCGATATCAACCTGAATAGCAGGAACCCTTTCTTTATCATTCGATTCTATTATTTTCTCCCCGATTACTTTATGCTTGGAAAAAACAGAAAATCCACTTAGAGGACTTACTTTTTTATATCCCTCAAAATCATAACCATCTCCAGCATCTTCTTGTAAGAGGATCACATCTGCATTCTGAGATCTAAGATATTTTTCTACTTCCAGACGTCCTAAAATGCCATTTTTAGTATTAAAAGAAACCATTTTTATATCTCCCTCTTCTTTTTTATCGGAAGAAAAATTAACCCATCGTTTTACTGGGTTTATAAAAGCTAGTCCTGCAAACATGAAGACAAAAGCTCTTTTTTTCCAACTGAAAACCCAGAAAACGGTTAATACAATGTAAGAAACGATCAGAATTGGAAAGCCTAGGGAAAGCAAATTAAACCACGGAAATATTTTAGGCGGAATATAGGCGTTTAATAAGGTTCCCAGCAATAGAAAAAGGATTCCCAGATGCAGGATCAAGAGTATAAGTCGGAAAATCTTCACAAAAAAAAATTAATTGAATCTATATAAATGTTTCTTCCAGCTTCTTGCTAAAATCCACCCTACCAAAGCTCCACCAACGTGTGCGAGGTGAGCAATTCCTCCTCCGTTACCTGAAATTCCCAAGTATACGGAAACAACAATGACAATAGGCATCAGGTATTTTACCTTTATGGGAATAGGAATAAACATCATCATAATCTTGGAATCAGGATATAATGTTGCAAAAGCAGCCACTACTCCAAAGATAGCTCCGGAAGCCCCAACCATAGGTGTCGCCACAATACCCTTTAAACTCTCTAACAATTCTTTCTGTTTAAGAACAGCGGCTGTATTTCCACTAAACTCTACACTGGCACCGGAAAGATAAGCTCCTACATTGAAACCTAGTTCCTGCAATTCATTGGAAAGCTGTTGGACTTCCACAAAGTTCCAAAGATTAAAAAGGAAAAAAGCGCCTAAACCACTTAAAAAATACATGATCAGATATCTTCTTTCACCTAATGTTTGCTCAAGAACAGGTCCAAAACTGTATAAAGTCAGCATGTTAAATAAAATATGCATAATGCTTCCATGCATAAACATATGGGTAATGATCTGCCATGAATGGAAAAAGGGAGAGAACGGATAAAAACCGGCCAGATAGCCAATAATCTGATTTCCCATTAAAGAGGTCACAATAAATACTATGACATTGATAATGATAATATTTCTTGTAATTGGCGGTATATTGTTAAACATTTTTTTTAAAATTTGTTTTTAAAATCATTAAACGGAACCTCATAGAAACATCTTTTTCCATCCGGTAAAAACTCGGGGAAACCTAATGCTGTAAAATCCTTGATAACCTGTTCCGCATCTTTTTTATAAATAAAGTCAAATCTTGACTTTGATTGCATCTTACTCCATTGATTATGGTAATATTCCATAAATTCTTCTTCTGTTTTGTATTCCAGAATTTCAAAAAGGTTTTCAAGAAACTTCATCGCCTGCGTTTCTTTTAGCCCCTCAGGAAGAGAGTCTATCCTCAGTACACTTTCATGAGCAATTTTCATGTCAAACCCAAGCTCCGGAAGATATTTTTTGATAGACTGATATTTATTCTTCTCTATCTCGTTCATATGATACTCCAAAGAAAACAAGAGTGCATGACTGTTTGTATTTGATTTTCTGGTTGATTTATTGTTTTCAGAAACCAATAGCCTGTGCATTCTTCCAAGATCCAGCATGAGGGTCATATCACCTTTATTGAAAAGCCAATAGCCGTTGGGAAGCCTCATCAGGTCTTCGTCAAAATCCTCATCTTCAAATAAATTGATCTTTGAAGGCTCTGCAGTAATATTCTGATGATACATTTCCGTAAGGTTCTGAATCTCTTCCGGACGTACGTTTCTCTCTTCCAAAAATGGATTGTAATCTCTGTCTACAATAATCTCTGGCATTTTTATAACACCACTTCCACCCCCATTTCCCTTGCTTGGAATTGGTTTGTTCATCATTTCATCCAATTCCGGATCTCTATCGAAATCAAGGCTTGGAGAAACATTATAAATCCCTAAAGATCTTTTGATTGTAGATCTAAGTAAAGCAAAAATAAGATGCTCATCCTCAAATTTTACTTCTGTTTTCTGTGGATGAATATTCACATCTATTTTTTCCGGATCAAGTTCCAGAAAAAGGAAGAATGACGGAACATATCCTGGTAAAAGAAGTCCCTCAAATGCTTCCTGGACTGCTTTGTTGAAATATGGACTCCTGAAATACCTTCCGTTTACAAAAAGAAACTGTTCTCCTCTGGCTTTCTTTGACCCTTCAGGTTTAGCAACAAATCCATGAAGCTTACACCAGATAATATCTTCCTTTATAGGAATCAAAAGGGGTTGTAATTTTCTTCCAAAAACATCCACAATACGCTGCATCTGACTTCCTTTTCTTAACCTGAAAACAGGTTCATCATCATGAAACAGAGAGAATTCAAGTCCCTCATGCGCCAATGCCACCCGTTGAAATTCATCAATTACATGTCTGAATTCAATATTATTATTTTTAAGGAATTTCCTTCTTGCAGGAACATTATAGAAAAGGTTCTTTACTAAAAAGTTGGAGCCCTCTGCCGTCTGAACCGGGTCTTGAAACTGGAAAACACCACCCTCAATGTAAATATTGGTTCCTATAGAAGAGTCTTTCTGTTTTGTTCTCAGCTCAACCTGTGAAACCGCAGCAATGGAAGCCAACGCTTCTCCACGAAATCCCTTGGTAGAGATCTTAAAGATATCTTCTGTTCCTCTGATTTTGGACGTAGCATGCCTTTCAAATGCCAGTCTGGCATCTGTTTCGGACATCCCTTTTCCATCGTCCACCACCTGTATGAGGTTTTTCCCGGAATCTCTGATGATCAGTTCAATTTTCGTTGCATCTGCATCTATAGCGTTTTCCAAAAGTTCTTTCACGATGGATGCAGGTCTCTGCACCACCTCTCCCGCTGCAATTTGGTTCGCTACATGATCCGGTAAAAGCTGAATAATATCTGACATAAAAACGTAAATCAACTTACAAAAATAGTCAATGAAAATGGGAATTAAAACATTAAAACCGTGAATTAATATTTAATTATCAACATTTCAACAATACTCCTTTTTACAAATCCCGTTCCAAACCATTCGCTACAGTTATTTTTCAAATAGAATAACCCCCTATTGTTTTATACCAATAGAGGGTTGATTCACAGCTAGTTTATACAAAAAATAATAGTGAAATTTGCTTTCACCCGATATTTAGTCTTCGAAAGCGAGTTTCCTCTTTTCCTTTCTTTTAGGGATTCCATGGATTTTTTCATACAGATAGGCTAAAAGATTAGGCTTTCTGTAAATCCTGTTGTATCTGTACTTTGTGTTAAAGTGTCGTACATGAATTTTATAGGCATCATATCCGATAACGATCAGAAGACATACACTGATGACATAGAACACTCTGAATTCCAGATAGTAATATGTTAACCCTGAGAAAACAGCTCCCAAAACATAGGCAAGCATAATACTCAATAATAATTTAGCTCTTCCAATCAGTTCTCCGTTTCTTCTATATTTCTTTTGGGTAAACATGGAAACAAGAATTCCCAGGTCCGTTGTTGTTCCGGTAAGGTGGGTTGTTTTCACAGAGAAGTTTGAGATACTTGCCGTTAAACCATTCTGTAATCCTGTTGCAAAAAGCATCAGGGCCACCAAATATTCTGTTTCTTCCAGTGTTTTCTGGTAATAAAACTGTCCATACACTCCCACAAAGAGCAGACATATTATTTCCAGTACAATCGGCATTGAGTGGGCAAAATATTTACTTTTCTTATTAAAGTTGATGACTATAAAGTTGGATAGGAAACTTCCGAAGAAGAATAGAAAAATCCATACTCCAACTACTGCCACTTGTGTCCAGTTACCTTTACTTATTTCTGCAGCCAAAACAGCGTAGTGTCCTGTTACATTGGATGTAAAAGAAAGAAATATGAGTAGGGATGCTATATTTATAGTACCTGCTGTAAATGCAGTCAGCGTCCCCAACCTGATATTGTCTCCCAGTGTCCTGCTGTTACTATAATTTCTTAACATTTTTTTGCTTTTTTAAATTGTTTTTGTGCTTTTAAACCTCCACAAAGATCTCAGCCAGTCTTCCTCTTTCCGGAAGTCTTTCTCTAACCCCAACTGTTATTTCATGAGATGGCAGATCTTTGCAATTTTTGATGTATGGGATAATGTCAAACTTACCTCTACCCTTGCTCTTGATGGATGAAGAATAGTAAGCTTCCTCAATATTTTCAGCTTTCACATACTGGTTGAATGTTCTTTGAAAGCTTCCTGTAAAGACATCACAAATGATTTTATTAACCAGATGGGGGTATTTATTCTTTATAATCCCAAAAGCATCACAGAATTCCTGTGGTCTTATCTTGTTGAAGATTGTTGTTTTCGTATTAAATAAAAGGTCTCTGATGGAATCTCCCGAATCATATCCTGAGGTCAAAAGAATATTATACTGGTTCTGATCCTCGGATGCCTCTTTTTCCTTTAGTACTTTTTTCAATATGTTTAATGACTCAAGAGAGTAATCTGTAGCAATTAAAATTGTTTTAGCCATGTTCTTATTATTTTGTTTTGTGTTGATCTTTTTTGATAATACAAAACTAAAGTGGCCAAATTAGAAGCTCTTTGGAATGGAATTAAAATGTGATTAAAGAGATTAAAATGAGATTAGAAAATTGGAGGTGGGAATTAATATAGGCAACATTGGAGAATGGAAAAATTGCAAACGTTCCTTTTTGTATTAGATATTTTCTCTCTGTGTACTATAGAAGTTTGGGAAGCGCATTTGCACGGTAGTTCCTTGATTTTCATGAGAACTTACGATCAATTCTCCATGGTGCATACGTACAATGTTTCTTGCCAATGGAAGCCCAATTCCATAGCCCTCGTAATTGTTGGTATTGGATGCCCTGAAGAAAGGGTCATAAATTTTGTTCATTTCCTCCTGAGGAATTCCGATACCATTGTCCTTTACGATAATGTAGACATCCGTATCTGTTGCTCCAAGAGAAACTTTCACCTGTTGGAAATTAGAATATTTACAACCATTACTGATAATATTCGCAACAGCAAGATGTAAAAGCTGTTCATTTCCTTGTACTTTCAGTTTTTTAGGATTATCGGGTAGCATACTGATATCCAGATAAATATTGTTTCTGGAATCAATTCTTCTCAGGGTTTCAATAACATCCCAAAGCAGCTGATCTATTCTTACCTTATCCATTTTCTGGATCTTACCATCAAACCCGGTTTGGGCAATCATTAATAAGGCTTTGATCTTTTTATCAAGCTTCTCGGCTTCATCCAGAATAATTTCCAGGGTTTCCTTATATTCCTCAGAGGTTCTGTTGATTGAAAGAGCAACGTCTGCTTCACCCATAATGGAAGTTAAAGGTGTACGAAGCTCGTGGGAAACATTTCCAATCAGATGATTTTGGGTTTCAAAGGAGGTTTCAATCCTGTTAAGCATACCATTAAAGGTGTCTACAAGCTCGTTCAGTTCCTTATTATCGGGTTGTGGCTCTAGTCGAAGGTGAAGATTTTCGGAACTTATTTCCTTTACCTTTCCGGTAATCTTTAAGATGGGCCTAAATAATGTCTTCGAGAGATAAAATGAAAATATCATACTGAAGAACAGTGAAAGAACAATACAGGTAAGCAGTGTTCTTTTCAAAAATCCAAGATAATAGATCACATAATGGTTCTTGGCAGAAGCAATAGCGATATAATCCTTATCATCATACTTAAAGCTCTGACCAATATAGTAGAATTCTTTATCGTTGTAATTATCCTCTCCTTTTCTGATGATGTTTTTGAAAAAATAATCCGGGATGTGAACCTCCTGAGAGATTTTTCTGAAATTGGAATCTGCAGGAACCGCAAAGACATAGTCTTTTTCCATGGGAAGCTCTTCGTCATTCAGACTATTGAGGATATAATTTTCGGGAAGATCAAGATGCTCCTTACTTTTTTCAATCTGAACAATGGTAGTCGTACGGATCTTTAGCAGTTCGTAAAACCTTTGATGTGAAAAATTAACAATTGAAAAGTAAACCAAACCACTGAACAGCAAAATAATGGCGGTAAAAACCAACATTAAAAGCACCATCGTTTTGGTCTGATTTGTCATCACTTTGTTAAACATTCATTACGCTTTTTTCAATACATAACCCATTCCTATTACCGTATGGATCAATTTATTATCATCCTGATTATCCAGTTTTTTCCTTAAATAGTTTACATAAACATCTACCACATTGGTTCCCAGCTCATAGTTTACCCCCCATACTGCATCCAAAATTTCAGCTCTGGAAATTACTTTTTCCGGGTTATTAAGGAAGTATAGCAACAGTTTATATTCAGTAGAAGTAAGTGTGATTTCCTCTCCGCTGCGGGTCACTTTTTTGGTATAATCATTTACTGTAAGATCAGAAAACTGAAATACATGTTCATTATCAGGCTCCGGCTCAGCAATTTCCTGTGGACCATTGTTATTGCTTCTTCTTAAAAGAGATTTTACGCGGGCAACCAGTTCAATAAATTTGAATGGCTTTACCAGATAATCATCACCTCCACTTTCTAATCCAAGAACAATATTTTCTGAAGTTCCTAACGCTGTTAAAAATAAAATCGGAACACTCTGATTGGTTTTTCTGATTTCCTTACACACATCCAACCCATTCATTTCCGGCAGCATAATATCTAAAATTACCAAATCAAAATCGTTCGCCTGTACCAATTGTACACCAGTTCGCCCGTCAAAAGCTACAGAAATTTCATATCCGTTTTCCTGCAGTCCTTTTTTTATAAAAGAAACTACACTGGTTTCGTCTTCGATAAGAATAATTTTTTTCATGAAATGAAATAAGGAGTTTTACAAAAATAAGGAAATTTTATTGGGAAAGTCAAAAACCACCTACGCAAATCCGGGATTTTACCTCTTTGCATTTCTAATTTTATACCTCAACAATAATTTTAAATGAATTGATCCTGCACACTATACAATCTATATAGAATAGTATTACCTTTGTCTTTCATATAATGACGAAAATAATTTAGGTTAAATTGAATACAGCATGAATGACTTTTTAATAGGTATCGGTAAGAGATTAAAGGATATTAGAAAAAAGAATAATTTAACCATTAATGAACTGGCTTTCAAAGCCAATGTAAGTAACGGGCTTGTTTCCCGTATCGAAAATGGCAGAACCATTCCCTCCCTTCCTGTTTTACTCGATCTTATTCAGTCTCTGGAAATTGACGCAAGTTATTTCTTTGAAGGGGTTGAGAAAAAGTCCCATGCAAAATTCATTTATGTTCCCAAGGAAAACCAGCAGCTTATAGAAAAAGAAGTGGAAGCTGAGGGTTTCAAGTATATGCACATCTTCAGTAAAAGTCTTCACTCTTTAGGTTTTGAAGCCGTACTGCTTACTCTTGAACCCAATTCAAAAAGAGAAAAGGTCATCACAGATGCCTGGGAGTTTAAATATATATTGAAAGGAGAGGTAAAATACATCATTGATAATGAAGAAATCATCTTAAAAGAGGGGGATTCTCTTTATTTCAACGGAAAGTTTCCACACGTTCCTGTGAGTATCAGCAATGAAAGCTGCGTAATGCTTGTTCTTTACTTCTACACAGCATAAATTCTACATATAGTCTGTTTATTTTTATGTCTTATTTTCTAAAAAGTTTACTATTTGTAAACTTTTGAATTTCCCATTATAGTCAAAATTAACGCTATGTTAATGACAATTTTCCTTTTTACAGAAAAAATCCAAATAATAAGATCATATCAAAACCTCTTTATAAACCTCTTGAATAAAAGTTTTTTTGATAATAACTGTCTCTTTTTTTCTCTTTCTTGAACAATTTTCAAGATAAGAAATGAGTAACAAATCCCCATAATTTATTAAACAATACTTAACACGAAATATTTATATATATTAAAATTATTAGCTTGTTTTGCATAAAAAATTTAATATATGTAAAAATGAAAACAAATTTAGAGAAATTACTTACCCTTGTTTTTGTCTGTTTTATTATTCTTGTTTCAGCACAAAAGCAGTTAATTATAGGAACTGTTCTTGACGACAGCCAACCGCTTCCTGGTGCAACCGTTAAAATAAAAGGTTTATCAAAGAGCGTAACCACAGACATTGACGGAAAATTTACAATCAATGATATTGTGGAGGGCCAATACAGCTTACAGATCAGCTACATCGGTTATGAATCTTCAGATGTCAATATTGATTTAAAATCTGGAGCCACTATAGATCTGGGAATAATAAAATTATCACAACCAAGAAAAACCCTTGATGAAGTTGTGGTAACCGGAACCCTAAAAAATACAGAAGCAAGAGCCCTAAACCTACAGAAAAATGCCATTAATATTACCAACGTCATTGCATCAGATGGTATTGGAAAGCTTCCGGATAGAAATGCTGCAGAAACCGTACAGCGTGTACAAGGCGTATCCATTGAAAGAGACCAAGGTGAGGGAAGATTTGTTTCCTTAAGAGGGCTTCCTCCTTTCTGGGCTTCTACCACAATTAACGGAAACAGGCTGCCAACTGCTGAAGAGGAAACAACATCCAGAGCTACAGCTTTTGATTTTTTCCCTACAGAACTAATTTCTTATGTGCATGTAAACAAATCTTTTACGCCTGATATGGAAGCTGACGGAATTGGAGGCGGTGTCAACTTTATTACCAAGACCCCTCCCATGAAAACAGAGTTTAAAGCCACATTAGGAAGTGGTTACAACGCCAAAGCAGATAAAGGAGTTTACAATCTCGGCTTATTGTATGGCGGAAGAACAAAGGATAAAAAATTCGGGTATCTTTTTAATTTTGCTCATTTCATCAGAAACTGGTCTACTGATAACTTCGAAGCAAGAAGAAGTGGTGATGAAGGAGTTTTCAGGTTAGAACTTCGTGATTATAATGGAGTCAGAAAAACAACAGGCATCAACGCCGCTTTTGAGTATGTTCTCTCTCCAAAAAACACGTTCTATCTAAAAGGAATGTATGGAACTCTTTCTGATGATGAAACCCATTACAAGCACAGAATCAGATTCGATAAATTCAGTGCCGCCAACAATACGGCAAGAGTAGAGCTTCAGAATATTCATAACTTACTGATCACAGAACTTACTTCAGTTTCATTGGGAGGTATTCACAGTTTAAGTAAAGGAAAAATTGATTGGGATCTTTCTTATTATGACAATCGGTTTAAGTATGGGAATATTCCTGATAAGCAGAATAGCTCTTATTATGTAATCAAATATACTCAGTCCGGAGTGGGAATGAATCCTGATTATATTTCCGATCATGGAAATGGGCCAAGAGCCTACTGGAAGGCAGATGGCGGAAAATTAGACTATAAAAATCCGGATGCTTTATTTGGCTTCTACAGCGATCCTAATTTCAAAATGGATGCTACTAAAATGAGATTTACCGATCTTGAATTTTACAAAGTTTTTGTAGAAGAAAAAGATAAAATCGTTGCTGCTTTTAATCATGAGATCAATACTTCGGATAAGCTTACCTTAAAATACGGGGTAAAGTACAGAGACAAAGAGCGTAATGCAAGGTTCTCTGATATTTTCTATAACTGGAGCAACGGAACGGCCCCTCTTTTATCCGATTATGGACAATATGTTACTACACAAGCAAACGGGCCCAAGTATTTAAGCGAAATGAACGCCCCTATCGGAAACTCCTTTGGACCCGTACTTTCTCCGTCTGGAATGGATCAGTTTTGGTACCAGAATCAGGGAAATCTAAAAATCAACACCGCTGATTCTGAAGCATTAGAATATAATAAAGGGCTAGGAAGAAACTTTGATGTTTTTGAAAAACATGCCGTTGCATACGGAATGGCAACTTATAAACTGAATGATAAGATCATTTTATTAGGAGGAATCAGATTATCCAACACCAATACAAAGGTAAAAGGATATAATGTAATTGATGATGTTCTTACTCCTGTTGAGCACACCAAAAATTATCTTGCTGTTTTACCAATGCTTCATTTAAAATATACATTAAATGATAAAGCCAACCTCCGATTTGCTGCTACGAGAACGTTTTCAAGACCAAATTTCGGAGATCTGACCCCTGGGGGAACTTATATTGAGGCAGATAACGAATTCAAAGGCGGAAACCCGAATCTTAATCCTACGTATTCTTTAAACTTTGACCTGATGGGAGAATATTATTTCTCAAATGTAGGGATTCTGAGTGGTGGTGTTTTCTATAAATCCATTAAAGATCCAATCTTTCAGGATTCATTTACCGGAAGCTATAATGGAATGAACGGGGTACAATTTTCTGCTCCCAATAACGGAAAAGCAGCATGGCTGGGAGGAATTGAGCTAGGCATCAATAAAAGATTTGACTTTTTACCAGGTTTTCTTCAATATTTTGGGGCCCAGGTGAATGCCACCTTTATGACTTCAGAAATGGAAAAACCAAGCGGAAGAAAAGTAGCACTTCCTTATCAGGCTAAAGAACTGTATAACGTACAGTTATTCTTTGAGAAAAAAGGATTCAATGCAAGACTTGCCTACAACTATAAGGGAAAATATGCCGTAGAATATGCTGAGGATGACATCAATGATTCTTACTACGGTAAATACAGCAATCTGGACTTTGGAGGGTCTTATCAGTTTACCAAGTTCCTGATGCTATATGCAGATGTCAACAATATTCTGAACAAGCCCCTGATCTATCACTTCGGTAAAAACGAAGACCGTCCTGAACAGGTTGAATACTATGGTGTGAGATTTAATCTTGGAATAAAACTGAACTTCTAAACCTCAACAATGGCCAAAACCATCAATAAAAAAACAATAGTAACGCTGAGGGCCGCCTTTGCTGCCTTCGGTGTTTACTTCTGCATGTACGGATTCAGAAAGCCTTTTACTGTAGCCTCCTTTGAAGGTCTTTCTTATTGGGGTGTTGATTATAAAATATTAATTATCATCGCTCAGGCAGTGGGTTATTTTATTTCGAAATTCATCGGGATCAAATTCATTTCAGAATTAAGGCCGCAAAAAAGAATTGGATATCTATTTACCTTCATTGCCGTGGCTGAACTTGCTCTATTAGGATTTGCAGTAGTTCCCGCTCCTTATAATATTCTCTTTATGTTCATTAATGGTATTCCGTTGGGAATGATCTGGGGAATTGTTTTTTCATACATTGAGGGGCGTAAAACGACTGAAATTATCGGATTGTTTTTGTGCTCAAGTTTTGTAGTGTCTTCGGGATTTACCAAGTCTGTAGGAAAGTTTTTGATGGATACATTTTCTATTTCAGAATTCTGGATGCCGTTTTCTGCAGGACTGATCTTTATTGTTCCTTTACTTATTTTCGGAATGCTTTTGGAAAAAATTCCTCAGCCCACAGAAGAAGATATCTTACTTAAAAATAAAAGGGAACCCCTCAACGGAAAAGGTAGAAAAGCGCTTATTTATCAGTTTTTTATTCCAATAGTATGCGTTATTTTCCTCTATATCTGCTTAACGATTTTAAGAGATTTCAGGGATAACTTTAACCGTGAAATATGGGACGGATTGCATTTCACTTTTGACAGCTCTATCTTCACCTTAACGGAGATTCCAATTGCAGCGATGGTATTATTAATATTAAGCTTCATGGTAAGGGTTAAAAACAATAAAAGAGCATTTGCTTATTATCATTACATCCTTTTTGCAGGAATTCTTACAGTGGGGCTTTCTACTTACTTGTTTCAGCAAAACTCATTATCTCCTTTTCTGTGGATGACTATTTCAGGCTTTGGGATGTATATCTGCTATATTCCATTCAACGGTATTTATTTTGACAGGATGATTGGCGCCTTTGATATTAAGGGTAATGTAGGATTCCTGATCTATATTGTGGACTCTTTTGGATATCTTGGAAGCGTTTTGATCCTGTTGTACAAGAACTTTGGTTCTGCCCAGACTTCATGGCTTAGTTTTTATATCACCTTAAATTACATTATAACATTCACTGTTTTAATTCTTTCGGTCATTGCATTTCTTGCTTTCAGAAAAAAGTCAAAACCGAAATCAAACTCTAATCAATTCATCAATTTCGATACTTCGAAAATCTTATAAATTATAGTACAATGAAAACAAAATTTGATTTACTCGTTGTGGGGGGCGGAATTCTTGGAACATTCCATGCTTATCATGCCCTGAAGAAAAATCTTAAGGTGGCCATCCTTGAAAGAAACTCTGTACCTCAGGGTGCAACGGTAAGGAACTTCGGACAGGTTGTACCCTCCGGAATGGATCTTAAATGGCAAAACTTTGGGAGAGAAAGTCTTGAAATATATAATGAACTTCACACTAAGGCAGATCTTACCATCAGAAAAAACGGTTCTGTATACATCGCTTCCAATGATGAAGAGCTTCAGTTGATTGAAGAGCTAAATGAAATCAACAGAAACAATGATTATGAATCTGTTTTATTGTCCAAAAATGACTGTATCAAGAAATTTGACGGTCTTCGTTCAGACTATTGCAAAGGAGGACTTTTCTTTCCACAGGAACTTTCTGTAGATTCTGCAGATATGATTGTAAAGCTTCACAAGCTTTTGCAGGAAAAAATGGGATTGCAGATCTTCTATAATACTACCATTTCTGAGACGTATGAAGATACCCAAAAATGTACCGCTATTGCCACAGACAAAACTGAATTTACCGCTTCAAAAATCATTATCTGCGGCGGTCATGAATTCAAAACATTATATCCTAATGTATTCAATGAAAGTGATTTGGAGGTAAGTAAGCTTCAAATGCTTCAAACAAAACCACAGGGAATTTATTCTCTTCAGGGAAATATTCTTACAGGTCTTTCCATCAGAAGATATGAATCATTTGGGGAGTGCCCTTCTTTCCAAAAGATCAAATCTCTGGAAGATCCCAATTCGTTTGAAAAAAGGTATGGTGTTCATATTTTATTCAAGCAGGCATTAGACGGATCTATCATTCTTGGAGATTCTCATGAATATACAGATGCCAAAAATGCAGATGATCTTGGTTATGATCTTAACATGGAAATTGATGAGTTTATGATTCATGAAGCCAAAAAAATCATTGATCTTCCAACATATGAAATTCAGAGAAGATGGTTTGGGGTATATTCTCAGTGCAAAACGAAAGATATCTTTGAACACAACCCATCTCCGAATATTCACATTGTAACGGGTATAGGAGGAAAAGGAATGACGGGAAGCGGAGGCTTCTCCAAGTTTAATATTGAAAAAATATACGCATAAATTTAAATGAAAAATATAGAATTATTGGTTCTGGATATGGCCGGAACAACAATTGACGAGGACAATGTAGTATACAAAACATTGACAAATGCTGTAAATGATTATGGTTATGAGGTGAGTTTGAATAAAGTATTATCTACCTGTGCCGGTATGGAGAAACTGGAAGCCATCACAAGTCTGCTAAGGGAAATTAATGGTAATGAAGAAGATGCTCCCGCTATTTTTGAAAATTTTTCAGACCAACTCAAGGAATCTTATAGAAATCTTGAGGTAAAACCCATCAACGGTACAGAGGATTTTCTTCTTAAAATGAAAGCTAAGAATAAAAAAATAGTTTTAAATACGGGATATACTTCTGAAATTGCCCATCAGCTTTTAAATAAATTGAGCTGGATAGAAAATGTCCATTTTGATGCCCTTATTACTGCTGACGATGTTTCGGAAAGCCGTCCAAGCCCTGAAATGATTCATCTTGCGATGAAAAAATTCAACATTACTGAAGCGGATAAGGTTTTAAAAGCCGGAGATTCTGTAATTGATGTTGAAGAAGGTAAAAATGCCGGCTGTGGACTTACTATCGCAGTATTATCAGGGGCACAAAGCAGGACAGAATTGGAAAAAGCTGAGCCTGACTATATTTTGAAAACTATTTCTGAGGCTGAAAATATTCTTTAAAATTTCTTTTTCAACTACCAATGGCACAGATCTGTATTTGTGTCATTGGTGTTTTTAGCTCATGCTTACCGCTATAATCTTCAGAAAAACAGAAACTTTTTAATTATCAATTAATTAATTTTCAGTTCACACATGTTTACAAATAGTAAATTAATTTTACAATAATTAAAAATAAATTACTATTTGTAAACTTTTATATTGTAAAATCTTTTTATCCCATGAAAACAAAACTATTCTCAATGGCTGTTGTAATGAGCTGTTTCCTTGGAGCACAAACCAAGAAAGTCCTTTTTATTGGCATTGATGGATGCCGCGCAGATGTCATGATGTCTACCCCTACTCCAAACATTCAAAACCTCATCAACCAATCTATTTATTCTCTTGACGGCCTTTGTGCTGCTACCACCTGGAGCGGAAACGGTTGGAGTACAATGCTTACAGGTGTATGGCATACCAAGCACAATGTTCAGGATAATAGCTTCACTAATCCAAACTACATCAATTATCCGGATTTTCTGACAAGAGCAGAAACCTACAACCCTAACCTTAGAACAATTTCTTTGGCACACTGGGCACCCATTAATGATAAAATTGTAAAAACCGCTGACGTAAAGACTAATCTGGCAACAGATCTTGCCGTAAAAAATGCTGCGGTGAGCGCATTACAGAGTGATAACCCTGATATTCTTTTTGTAGACTTTGATGATGTAGATCATGCAGGGCATTCTTATGGTTTTTCTTCTTCTGTTCCTGAGTATGTTTCTTCCATTCAAACCACCGATTCTTATATTGGCGAGATCGTGAATGCTATGAAAAGCAGAGCTACCTACCATAATGAGGACTGGCTGGTTGTTTTAACGACGGATCACGGTGCAGTAGAAAGTTCTCACGGTGGTGGAAACCTTTCTGAGCGAAATATTTTTACCGTTTATTCCAATCCCGGATTTACTCCCCAACAGATCAGCAAAACGATTATTGAATCCAATAAAACCTTTAACCAGCTTAATTTTCCGGCAGGAACTTATGCGAAGCCAAACAATCAAACGCCTTTTAATTTCGGAGCCAATCAGGACTTTACAATTGAATTTTGGGTAAAGCCTAACGCAGCCTACACAAGTGATCCGGTAATGATAGGCAATAAAAATTGGGCCAATGGAAAAAACAAAGGAATCATCTTCTCAGGATATACCGGGCAAAACTTTAAAATGAATATAGGAGATGGAACTAACAGAATTGATCTAATAGGCGGAAAAGTGGAAACGAACAAATGGAAACATATTGCGGCCAGCTTTGACAGAGATGGAATTGTTACGTTGTATGAAGATGGTGTTCCTGTAACTTTTGCCAAAATGAATACCATCGGAAATATTGATTCCGGGCTTCCCTTATCGTTAAACCAAGACGGAACCAACACCTATGGAATAAACCTAGCCGCTTCCTACAAAGACATCAGAGTTTGGAAATCGGCTCTTCCAGGGAATGTGATTGTTAATTGGGCGAATCAGGAAATTACATCCTCTCACCCTTACTACGCTCAACTTCTTGCCAATTGGAAATGTAATGAAACATCCGGAAATACTCTGGCAGATTCCAGCTCCAATGCAAATAATATGACCATAACAGGATCTCCTGCTTATAATGATAATACTACAGGCAATTTTAAAATCTACGACTATACCTCAACAACCAGAGAAACAGATCATTTCCCAACGGTTTTGAACTGGCTTTGCATTCCGGTTTCTTCTTCATGGGGAATAGATGGAGTAAACAGGATTCCTGAATGTTCCAACGGAAGTTTAGCAACGAAAGAAACTCAAAAATCAGTTGGTGATTTTAAGGTTTACCCCAACCCTGCTTCAACAAGTATTGGCATCCTGTATCAATCTGTAGATAAAGAAGTGAAAGCAGAAATTATTGACACCAAAGGATCTCTTGTTTCTACAAGAAATTTAAAATCTTCCAATGGTCTTTTTGATGAGAAAATAAATATTGAAAATATTCCGGCAGGAGTATATTTTATTAAGCTCAGCGGAAGTAAGAGTTCCCAGACAAAGACTTTTGTAAAGAAATAAAACAATAAAGCAATTAGATTAATTTTTGATATTAGAACAAGGATATTACTATCCGAGTTCTAATATTTTTTTATTTCAGCTAGTCTTTAAGATCAAGTTCCATTTGTACATCTACCCTGTCATATCCGGGATTAGTGATCGGCACATGTATGAAGCCAAGTTTTTCATATAGTTTTATGGCAGGAACTAAGATAGAATTGGTCTCCAGAAATAATTTCTCTGCTTTTAACTCTCTGCCTTTCTCTACTAAAGCATTCCCCAGCAGGTATCCAATTTTCTTTCCTTGTGCCTTAGGGCTTACAGCCATTTTTGACAGTTCAAAAGTAAGGGGTTCATCTTTGGCTTTTACCAGTGCACATGTTCCTACCGCTTCACCATTAAGTAATGCGAAAGCAATATGTCCACCTTTATTCAAGATCTGTTCTTCAGGGTTGTCCAAAAGCTTATAATCGCTTGCTTCCATGACAAAAAATGTTTTGATCCATTCTTCATTTAAAGTCTTAAAAGCTTCTTTATATTGAGGTTCATAAGCTATAATTTTTACTTCATTATGAGTATCATTCATCTCTATTGGTTTATTAAATTCTGTTTTTTATCATTTTACCCAATTTCTCAAGATCACTTTCTACACGGTCAGTCCACTCCAGAGCATAATTCAGACGCATACAGTTTTGATACTGATTATACTGCGAAAACATTCTTCCTGGGGCAAAATTTACTTTTTGGCTAACTGCTTCATCGTAAAGATCTTCTGTACAAATCCTTTTATCCAGTTCCAGCCACAACATAAATCCTCCCTTTGGTTCTGAAATCTTGGTATTGTCAGGAAAATACTGAGTAACAGATTTTTGAATCTGAAGATAATTGGCATAAAGCTTTTTCCTGAACATCCTCAAATGATGATCATAGCGCCCATGTTCAAGAAAATCAGCTATTACATCCGAAAACAAAGACGGGCTGGAAACCGTTTGAACCAGCTTCTGACGGATAATCTTTTCCTTAAATTTTCCGGGAGCAACCCAGCCTACCCTATACCCTGGTGCTAAAGTCTTAGAAACTGAACCTACCCACATCACAATACCTGCTTCATCATAAAACTTACAGGGTTTCGGTCTTCCGGCTCCGAAATAGATATTTCCATACACATCATCTTCTACCAAGGGAACATTATGTTCGGTAAGCATTCTTACTAATTCTTTCTTGTTTCCATCAGGCATTTGAAAACCCAATGGGTTATTGTAATTAACCACAAAACAACAGGCAGAGAGCTTTGGAAGAATTTTTTTCAATTCATCCAGATCTACTCCTGTAATAGGATGGGTTGGAATCTCCACTGCTCTTAATCCCAACAACTGAATGGCTTGAAGTATCCCAAAATAAACAGGGCTTTCCACCGCTACAAAGTCTCCGGGTTGAGTAACAGCCATCAGACAGTTGTACACCCCGTTCATAGCTCCCGAAGTGATAACCAGATCCTTTTCTGTAATTTTCCCCTCCATTACAATAGACCATTTAGCTATTTCCCTACGAAGCTGTTCATTCCCTTGTACCGGTTCATAATTGGTTCCACTGTCACTTTTCCTTTTTATTACATCAATCATGCATTTCTTCATCTTGGCAACAGGAAGAAGACTTTTCCCCGGAATACCCAATGCAAATTGTGTTACATCAGTTCCTCCAATGGTTCCGAATACTTTCCCAATAAGATCTTCAGGAGTATTCTTTCCCTCAGAAATTTTCATTTTAGCTACAGAGGGCAGCGCCAGCTTTCGTTGCGAGGTCTGGCTTACAAAATATCCATATTTTGGACGTGATTCTACCAAAGAACGACTTTCAAGCTCCATATACGCCTGTTTTACAGTATTTAAGCTAACGTTATACAACTTTTGGGCACTTCTCAATGAGGGCAGCCTGTCTCCAAATTGCAACGTCTCACTTTTGATCTGTTCAGTGACAGAATTGGCTATTTTAAGGTAAAGAACATCTTTGGGCATGAATCACGGTTTTAAGTAAATGTACAATTTTATCCCTATTTCTCTAAGGATTAAGCCAGCTTATCATTCCATTAATACTGCTTTTTAGCTGTTTGGGGTCCCGAAAATTAGGAGTATTACTTTTCCTAAAAAAGTTCTCTACCCGAATCATGAAGTTTTTCTTTTCTGATTCTTTTGTCTCCTTTTTATTATAGATCTTAAAACCTATTTTACCCTCTTCGTTAATGATAAGACTGGCAAATGAAGTAATCTTATTTTCTTTTTTTGCCAAAAGAAAAGGAATCCCAAAATCATGGTTTACTTTTTGGCTATTTAGGCTTTTTAGAAATATATCTTTAAGCGCCAACATGTCTGAAATATAGACCTCAGCATATTGAAGTGATTCCTGATGTTGAATATTGGTTTCCATAGTATTCTGCTTTACTCAAACAAAATTATGGAGTATTAAAGCTTGGACACAGATACAGAAGAATAGAATATTATGGGTACAGATGAATATAAAAACATTTCTCATTACCAATCGTAAGAATGCAAATATTTTAAGCAGACTTTTGGAATTTTTATATTTGCAAAAAACATTAGACAGCAAATGAGTTTCTTTGGAACTAACATTAAGAAAATAAGACAAGTTAAAGGACTGAGTCAAAAGGCCTTTGCTGATTTACTTGACTTGAACAGAGGAGTGATAAGCTCTTATGAAGAGGGGCGTGCAGAACCAAAGATTGAAACGATATTAAAGGTAGCCAGTCACTTTAATCTTGATCTCGACAAATTATTGACAGAAACGCTGCAGACGGCTCAATTACTCAATGTTTCAGGTGCAGACCAGCTAATCCTTTTCCCAGAAACGACTGTTAATGAAACATTATCATTACAGGAGAATAATTCCAAAAACCATTCTGTTCTGCAAAAAATATTAGCATCTGTAGATCTGATCTATGAATTTACAACAGAAAAGCAACTGCTTCCTCAATATCATTACGGAGATATTATATTTCTGAATAAGGCTGATCTTAAAAATGATCCAACCTATAATCTATTGGTTTATACTGATGGTAATTTACAATATGCTTCCCGTGCAGATAAGCAGAACCTTTATAAAATTATAGGACAGATTTCAATTTCTGAAAAAAATATTTTTACAACCATCTTCGAAAGGCTGGAAAGATTGGAAAACATTGGAAGAATCAACTAAAAGCTAGCCTATACGCCTTTCTTCTTTTTCTTGAACCACCACACCAAGAAGCCGGTAATGGGAAGAGAACATCCAATAATGGTAATAAAAAAATATAAAATTCTTCCCCAGATTCCTCCCAAAGCCGAACCTACATGTAAATCATAATTCAGTTTCTGAACCTTGCTTGCAAACTCTGCATGTTCAAACGGAGCCGCATATGCTGAATTATTTACTAACCTAACTCCTGTATTTCTATCATAATTAAAATTTCGAATATTATAAAATTGACGGTGTGACGGGTACAAATACAACCCGACCGTTCCAGTAGAGTCCTCAGGAACAGATACGTAATATCCTTTTGCATCTATATTCTTTACTGCGTCTTCCCAAGCAATATGCAGCGACTTGGCTAAATTTTCAGGTTGATAGGGACTTCTATTTTTCAGTTCTTCACGCTCTGTTGGAAGCGTCTTCCCAAGAGAGGTAGTGAAATACAGAAACTTATTAAACCACGGAAGCCCATAGTACATTCCAGTCATTGATATTACCAAAAGGATGATTAGTGAATAAAAACCAAAAACATTATGCAGATCATAGTTCAGTCTTTTGATTTTGGCATCCCACTTCACTGAAAAACTCTGCTTTCTCATTGCTTTGGTCCATTTTTTAGGCCACCAAAGCACCAATCCTGAAATTAGGGTGATAAAGAATATAAAAGTAGAATAATTAATGATGGGTCTGCCAATTTCAGAGGGCAGCCAAAGAAAACGATGTCCCTTTAGCGTCCATTCAAAGAAATCAAACTCTTTCTTAAAGGTTGGCTTCCTGATGATTTCTCCGGTATAGGGATGAAGAAACAAAACAAAGCCGGGGTTTCTCTTTCCAAAACCAACCATTGCCGCTTTACCCGTAGGTCGCCATACAAAGGAAATTTCCTGCTTGGGATATAATTTCTTTGCTTTTAAGTAAAGATCTGCAGGATTGATCATCTTCTTTCCGGAAACATAGTCAATCTTCAGATCAGGATTGAGCCAATCTTTAATCTCATCACGAAAGGACCACGTAATCCCTGTTATACAGATAATGACAATAATAATTCCTGAAGCAAGGCCCAGCCACAAATGTAGCCAGGCTGATATTCTGTAGAACAAGCTTCTGTTGTTTTTCTTTTTAATTTTAGGTTTTCCGGTGTTCATTTAGAAATTATAAGAAAGATTCAGTCTGAAGTTGATTGGGTTCAAAGCTCTCCATCCATAGTGGGTATATCCCCATGCTCCCGGATAGAACCCTACATAGTTGTAACGGTCTGTAAGGTTGTTCACAAGGAATGATAGCTGATAATTGTCTCTTTTATAGGAAACTCCAAGATCAAGTGTGAAATAATCATTGGGAAGATAGGGTTTTCCGGTTACCACGGGCCACGCAGCTCTTTTAGCCTGATATTCATATCCAAGGGAAAATCCAAGTCCCTCAAGATCACCCTCAGCAATGGTGTATTTCAACCATGCATTGGTAATATGTCGGGCTGTTCCGTATAACATTCCGCCCACTTTTTTAGGATCATTATCTTTAGTCACTTTTGCATCTGTATAAGCATAGTTGAAGAGAATACTCCAGTTCTTGCTGATATTACCATTCAAATCAAACTCAATTCCCTTGGAAGTGCTTTCTCCTGACTGTTCAAATAGCCCGGGATAATCTATTCCTGCAGAGGTAAGCATATTTGTTTTGGTAAGATGGTAGAAAGTAAGGTTAGTCATCAGCTGCCCTTTAAACCAGGTTTTCTTTAACCCAATCTCCTTATTTTTTCCATATGAAGGATCGGCTGTGTTTCCATTGAGCAGTTTTCCTGTCTGCTCTTCAAAGCTTTCATCGTATAAACCATAAATGGTAAATGTTGGCGTCAACAATCCTGTAACACTGAAACGTGGGGTTACTGCATTATTTTTCACTTGTTCACCCTTGCTGGCACCACTTGTTTTTACTGTAGACGTGTAGCGGAAGCCAGCTGCAACACGTAATTTATCTTCAATAAAACGGACTTCATCCTGAAGATGAATAGAAGTATAGGAATACTCATTTAAATAATTCGCTCCACGCTCACGAAGAGATTTTGAACGGTCATATTCCGGAATATCAGATTTTTTCAGGTTTCCATAAACAGGATTATAGATATTAAATACCGGACCTACATTAGGTGAAAGCACCGACCAATCTGCCACATAGAATTTTTTTCCCATATCTATTCCTGCCAGAATGTTATGATTGATCTTTCCGGTTTCAAACTTCCCTCGTGTAAACACCTGCCCGATCGTGGATGTATTCAATGCATCATTGATACTGATCCCACGGTCTACATCTCCTCTTTTTCTTCCTGTAACAGAATTATCTGCCAGCGCAATGGTATTGTATTTTGCATAAAGGGATTCCCCCTGCATTTGAGAACGGATATATCCAAACTGTCCGGTAATAAGCCAGTTATCGTTAAAGTTATGATTGATCGTTCCATACACATTGTGTTCCCATGAACGGGTTGGATCCATGATGGGATCAGAAAACGTAAAGGATCTTTTTAACTCTTTAAAGCCATCAAGGCCATACACATATTTGGCAAACCCTCCCTGAAAGTTATTTTGAGACAAAATATACTCAAAGGTGATATTGGTATTCTCTGATGCAATATATTTGAAAGATGGATTAATAACAAACTGCTCATGCTCAACATATTGCTGGTATGATCCTTTCTTTGTTCCCATCAGATTAAGTCTTCCCCAGAATTTACCATCCTTGCTCAATTTTTTTTCTATATCTGCTGTAGCACGGTACAAATTATAGCTTCCAAGGGTAAGCTGGATATTTCCTTTTTCTCTCCCTACAGGTTTCTTGGTCACAATATTATAAAATCCACCAGGTTGGGTATTTCCCATCATAAATCCCGCAGGTCCTTTTACAAACTCTACACGGTCTACAAAAGCCATATCTTCACGAAGCGGACCGAAGCTTCCACTTACATCCATCCCGTTTCGAAGATTGGAAGCCGAGAACCCACGTACAGCAATCCCTACACTTCCCTCTTCCTGATGGGTAATGGTACGCACACCACTTACATTTCTACTAAGTCCTTCAGCGGTAGTAAGAATCTGCTGGTCACTCAGTAAACGCTGATCAATAACCTGAATATTCTGAGGGGTTACCAACAGGTTTTCGCCTAATCTTAAAGTAGAAGAAGGGATGGTCTTACGGTTTGCAACAACATTTACGGCAAGAATTTGATAGCTATCCGTTATTTGTGTAAAATCATGGGTAATGCTATCATTTTCCTTTAATGTAAAAGAATAAGTCTTGGAAACATCCGGATCATCAACCTTAAGTATATAATTTCCTACAGGCATGTTATTGAATCGGTAATTTCCATTTTCATCAGTATAGGTTTCTGCTTCTCCGTTATTCAGAACAACCTTTACAGCCGAAATTGGCTTTTTTTGAGAGTTCAAAACTTTTCCTGTAATCTGAGTAGTACTTTGTGCCCACATAACGGCCGGAAAAAGCAATGCGGAGAAAAGAAACTTGTTCTTATTCATAAATTGTTATTTAGAATTAGTTTAATTAAATTTACGCTGGCAAAATTAGCGGTTGCCAACAGGAAAAACTTTTGAGTTTAGGATAAATACTTTAGATTTTGGGAGAACATGTACCGGAACATTGCATTGCAAAACAGATTATGGATTTCTTTGCGGAAGAAAATAGCAGTGGTATGCACGAAACCTTTGTGAATGAATTAGGAAAATTCGAAACCTCGACGTTGTATAACGGAGATGAGTTTCTGGTAAAGGAATACAGGTCTTCCTATGATGAGGATTATACCATGAAGTTTACAACGGAGGAGGTAAAGTATATTGAACTGGCTTTCTTTCTTGATGGTGCAGAAGTAATAAATGACTCAGTGAATGATCAGCCAGGGACTTACAAGCTGTATCATCATTATATTTATTTTACTCCGGAAAATGCCAATATTGAAATTTATTTCCAGAAAGGAATCTCTTACAGGAACCTGGATATCTATGTCTCAAGAGATTATTTTCATGAACTGGCTGAGGGCAGTAATGCTTTACAGAACTTCATTAAAAAGGTGGATCAAGAAAAGCAAGCAAGCCTATTTCCCGACGGTCTCCCCATAACTCCACAAATGATGGGAATCCTGTTGGAAATTAAAAAATGCAAGCTAAAAGGATTTTACAGGGACTATTACATCAAAAGCAGAATTCTAAACCTGCTCCTTCTTATTTTCGAATTTACAAAAGATAATAAAGAGCCTGAAACTAAAAATAAAAGCTCCATTAATACTGTTGAGATCCATAAATTAATGGATATAAAGGATTTCATTGAAGGAAATCTGAAATCATTCTACACCATTGAACAGCTCTCTTTGAAATTTGGGATTAATGAGTTTAAATTAAAAAATGGCTTCAAGGAATTATTTGGAGACGGGGTTTTTCATTATGCTTCAAAACTTAGGATGAAAGAAGCCCTTTATCTGCTTAAGAATTCTGATTTTTCTATAAAGGAAATTGCTTATCACCTTGGCTATTCATCACCCTCGTCTTTTAATGTTGCTTTTAAAAATGAAATTGGAATGGGACCAAGTTATTATAGAAAAAATTAAAAAAGACCGTCTTTACATTTCATTATAAATTCTTGTCAATTCTTCCTTAATTCCTCTAAAATCTAAACTATAATCCAGGCTTTGAGATAAACCTGTATTGATAACATAGATCAAAGATTCTTTTCTATACAGGAACTCTCCTTGATTAAGAGATGTTTCGATATTATTGGCCTTGGCAAGCAGACAAACGAGCTGATAATCTCTGTTAATAGCATCAGTTTTATTCCCGGGATGAGCCTTTGCATAATGCTGTGTGGGGGTGAGCTTAATTAAATTTTCAAGGTAATGAGCTAAGTATGGAAATTCTGACTTTGGAAAAATATGATGCACCTGAGTTGCGTCTCCATTGGCCCATTGGTCATTAATTTCACTTTCTCTGTACATCCTACGAACTACTTTCATCGCCTTTTGAATCAAATAATCAGAATAGGCTCCGTTTTGATCCATTAACAGCGATTCGTACTCTTCTATCGCTTCATTTCTTGAAACATTTTTATTTTTGCCTATATCCCTCCAGTTGGGACGATTATACATCAGATCGGTATAGTAAAATTGATTAGAGGATATTCTTCCTTTAGCAGTCCCTTGAATGTTATTCTCACAGGCATATACATTCAGAATCTTTGGAAAAATCCTATTGACCTCTATCTTTCCATTGATGGCAGTATTACCAATCATAAATCTTTGGAACCTTTCTTTAAGTTCTGAAAAATCATGATTTGTAATGGATTTATTCTGGCATTTATCTTTAAAAGCCTCAAAATATTTAATCTGTCCGCTATCTGATAATACTTTTACAAGATAATGATACAGAAAGACATAGGCATTCCTTTCTTTCATCGCCACAAACTCCAGAATTGTCTGGTTATTGATCCTATAAAGGTTTCTTTTACCATCTTTACGCATCATCAGTACATTTGCGTAGGCCAGTGTTCTTAATGGCTGCGAGGTAAATTTATCATATTCCTGCTTGGTTGTTTCATTTCCTGCGTCCGGTTTATTAAAGATTGCCTTTACATTATGGTTAAAGTAATCGTCATTCCAGATGTCATCCTTAGTAAATTCAATATCTCTGTCTGCAACAAAATTAAGTACACAGTCTGCGATAATGCAAAGTACATCAGGAGTTACCTTTTGATCCATGAATCTGGCATCTTTTGACTTTCTGACATCAAAATCAAAGGAAGTAAAAAAATCAGTAAATAATTCAATCATATCAATAAGTCATTGAATGGTTTTAGCAATGATGTGGGAACAGGTGATGCAGGAAATGGATATCTTCCTCCAAACGGACGATCATAGGTGGGAAGATACTGATCTGTGATGATCTTAGTCTCCAAATATCCCAATGGATACCAAACTTCTGGAAATTCCCGAATAAACAGCCCAAAAATAACCAAATCATATTTTGACAACAGATCAAATTGTCCTTTATTAATTAAACGTCTTCCATACGCTTTATCATCGTCTATTTCTTTTGATAAAATCTTGCGGGCAAATCCTTCCGGAACCGTTTCTGTTTTTACATCAGTCCGCTTACCATTCACTATAATATCATAGCTGTCTATGGTGAGATAGTTTTCTCGAATATTCTGTTTCCAATCTTGCTGTAAGGCAGTAGAACAAGCAAATTCTCCCCAAAAACCCAATTCATCTCTTTCCTCCGGACTCAGATGGTCAACCTCAAAATGATGCTTTATAAAGGCATCCCTTTTTTGAGCTTCAATTTTAGCCTGAGCTTTCATTTCATCTGATATCCGAACTTTGATCATTCCATGGTTTTTAAAAGACCAAAGAAAAATACGGAATTGTTGTCAATATTCAATGAACGGGTACCATAATTTCGGGCCACTCTATAAAATTTCTCGAATTCTTTTGTTCCGTAATATTCCAGATCGGTTTCCGTTGGCATTCTGCTTCCATTTTTTAATGTTAACAATGCAACCGATCCGTCTGCAATGGTATTTTTAGGCAAAAAACTAGCCCTTGGATAATAGGTTAGATTAGGAACCATCACTACTCCATCTTTATTTAAATACTTGGAAACAGCCAACTTCTCAGCATCATCAATATAGCTGTCATAGTTATCAATCTCTATGATCTGATTGGTTCCAACATTTCGGGACTTTAAAACCCTGTATTTGCCACTATCTTTTGTCAATAGCTTGGTAATCTGCCTGTCTCTGAAACTCTGGAAAATATCAAACTTCATTTTATCAAAAATCTGGTCAAATTCTTCATTCCTATACAACAGCCAGTAGGGAAACTGAGCAGAAAATAAGTAGTCTTTCTTGCTCTCCTTTACCGTTTCTGTAATATAACTTTCAATTAAAATGGTCTCAGAAATCTTTTTTGCCGATGTTTCAAGCAAAAAGCTGATGGTTTCTATTTTGACTCCTTTAAATCCTTTTTCTCCGTAATCACAAATCTTCAAGAGGTTTTGTGCCTTTAAAATTTCACGGGTCATATTAAATTCAGGAGCATTAATAAGACTTTTAGGAACAATTAGGGATACAAACTTTCCAATGGCAATCGCTTTTTCAATAAAGAAAGAAAACAGATTGTTCGTTTCCTTATTTTGAGATTGTCCTTTATAGGTAGTCAGTAATACCTGACTATTGGTAAGCTTTTTATAGGGTGGATTTCCCACTACAAGATCATACTTTACATCAAACTGATGGGTCAGAAAGTCGGCATTGATAAAGTTAAACTTAAACTTCTTTGGTAACTTTAAGTGACTCAGGATTTCCTTTAAAACCACAAAAGAATTCCCATCAATATCTACAAGGTCAAAAATAACCTCTTCTTTATCTTCGTATTTTTCAACAAGAAGCGGAATAAAGTTTCCAATTCCGACAGACGGTTCCAAAATTCTGATTTTTTTCTTGCCTTTAAATTCAGGAAGATCTTTTACTACTGTGAAAGCAATATCTTTTCTTGTAAAAAATGCAGCATTTTCCTGACGGCTTGAGTTGGCATACTCAGCAATCTGATAGATATTTTCAAGACCAAGCTTTTTGAAATCAGATTGTATTAAAGAAATCAGATTCTTCGTTATATGCAGCTCGTCTTTTTTAATAATCGCATTAAGTTCTGCTGCCGAAAGAAATTTTTGACTGATAACCTCTTTAATTCTCTTGCCAATATTGGCAAAAACACCTGTAGGGACAGCTTCACCTATACAATGTCTGATATTAAGTTCCTCTTTCTTCAAAAACTTTTTCTGCTCTTCAGTATCTAATTCATTCAAGGTTTCCTCAGATACATTAGTCCATGCAAAATTCTCCGGAATACTCATCATCAGCATTAATTCTCGGATACTGAAAACTCTATTCTCAGAGGGATGAACGGTATTTTGGCTGGCTAAAATATCATTTCTTGTATGGACACACGGCCCCTCTCTGTCCCAATACCAGCGGGCATATTTATCTCCGTTTTTGCTTTTATTGAAAACAATTTCACCATCCTTTATCTGATGAGGAATTCTTTCCTTTTCTTCATTTTGAAAAGCAGACTCTCCTTCTTTTAATTTTTCAATCCATGGAAGCATTTTTACGTCATATTCTCTGAATGAATGAAAAATATCATTTCCAGAAATCGTCCCCATCTTATTAAGTTTTTCAAGACCTGTAAAGAGCTCTCTTAATGTTTTAGGCTTCTGTTTTTGGGGAAAAATATCAAACGGACTTACATTTTGTAAATCTTTTCTGACCCCAATTACCAAAGTTCTCGTTCTGCTTGAATTGGCGCCGTAATCTTTGAAATTGATCACCTTAGATAAAATATTATAATGTCCGCCAAGGTTTTGTACGATGGCTTCACCAATGGTTTTCTCTAATCCGTCCGTATCTGTACAGGTTGTTGTTAAAAATGCTCTTACATTTTCAAAGACAAAAAACCTCGGATTTACCTTTTTTGTAATCTTGATGGATTCAACCACTAATGAATTTCGGCCTAATTCATCATTCTTTTTATGGTTGGCAACAGACATTCCCTGGCAGGGAGGTGTTGCAATAATAATATCGGGTTCAGAAATATGATGCTTCTTTTTCCACATTTCTATTTCTGTAAATAATTGATTTTGAACCTCCTCAGAGGTTATATCTCCATCCAGATATCCTGTTTCATATTTACATTTTTGATTGTGCTCCTGAATCTTTAAACGTTTTGAAAGCAGCTCATTGGTCGCGATACATTCAAATCCGTTTTCTTTAAACCCAAAACAACCTACTCCTGCACTGCTGAATAAACTAATATAAGTTAGTGGTTTTTTCATCGTTTAGAATTCTATTTCGGTTTGTTTTACGTTCATATTCCTCATGTAATTAATCTTTTCCTTAGCTACATTCAAAGCCTCAGGCAAGCAATTGTATTTAAACATCTTTTTTGCAAATTGATCGCCAAAATATTCCACTTTCAATTTTTCAATATCAAGATTAAAAACATCAGCCAACTTTTCCAATCGTCTTTCGTCAAAATCTCTTTTTCCGTTTTCAATTTTACTAAGGTTTGCAGAATCAAGCTCAAGTCTTGCCGCAAGCTGCGTTAAGGTCAAATGATGATTGGTCCTTAACTCTCTGATATATTCGCCGAACATTACTTTCATGGACTTGTCAATTTTAACTTGTCAATTATTGACAAATGTAATGCTTTTACACTTAAAATCACCTCTTTTATTGTTCTGTTTTGTATCAAAATTATAGTAGAAAACAAGCTAAACTTACTAGTGAAAAATATCTGAGGAATTCACAATCTCACAGTATAGATTTTCGAGACTTTGCATTCTACAATTACTTCTGAGCGAACATTCCCAAACCACGATGGTTTTGATTTTCTGAGATAAGAGAATCATTTCATTTCTGTAATCTCTATCTTTTGTTTTCTGAATCTTTTTACTCCACCAGGTCCTATTTGTCTTCGGCAAGATAAATAAGCTGCAGTTCTCATGACCATGCCAAAAGCAACCTCTTATTTCTACCACAATATCATACTTTGCCAAGTAAATATCAGGCTTCCCTGCTAATTTATTTGGATGTAAACTATATCGTAACCCTTTTGAATGTAGAAATCTTCGCACTAAAAGCTCAGGCTTTGTATCCCTCCCCTTAATCATACTCATGATATAGCTTCTTGAGTTACGTTCGTTTGGATTTGCCATGACCTAAATTATTTTAGTATTGTGTTACAATAAAATTACTACAATTCTATAAATCAATATATACTGGGAATTATTTTCTGAAAAATAGGAAAGAAACAATATTTCTACTCTACTTAAAAGATAAAAAAAGTAAATGGTTTAAAAACAAAAAACCCTCCGTAATAAATACAGAGGGTTTTAGTACCCCGGGCGGGACTTGAACCCGCACGTTCTTACGAACACAGGATTTTAAGTCCTGCGTGTCTACCAGTTCCACCACCAGGGCATGGTGTGGGGCAAAAAAAATAGGATCTGAAGCAAATCCTACTTTTTCGCATGGTGCGGATGAAGGGACTCGAACCCCCACGCCTCACGGCACCAGATCCTAAGTCTGGCGTGGCTACCAATTACACCACATCCGCTGGTTATATTGATCTGCTTTCACAGATACAATCTATAATTCCTACAAATATAAGAATATTTTTTAATTTAAAGAACTCTATACTCTCTATAAAAACAAAAAACCCTCCGTAACGAAAATACAGAGGGCTTTGTACCCCGGGCGGGACTTGAACCCGCACGTTCTTACGAACACAGGATTTTAAGTCCTGCGTGTCTACCAGTTCCACCACCAGGGCAGGTGTGGAGCGAAAAACGGGATTCGAACCCGCGACCCCAACCTTGGCAAGGTTGTGCTCTACCAGCTGAGCTATTTTCGCATAGTGCGGATGAAGGGACTCGAACCCCCACGCCTCACGGCACCAGATCCTAAGTCTGGCATGGCTACCAATTACACCACATCCGCTGGTTTTTTTATATTGTAAGTTTTAAAGAGCTTGCTTCGTTTTTGTGAGTGCAAATATAGGACAATTTCCTTTACCTCCAAACTTTTTCAGAAAAAAAATTAAAATTTCTACATTTTTCTCCCATGGCACCTATTATTACATTTCATTTTCTTACTTTTACAGCGTTAATAATTACAATATGGAATTACAAGGAACGGTAAAGAAACTTTCTGAAACTCAAACATTTGCAAGCGGGTTTCAAAAAAGAGAATTGGTTATTTTAACTCAGGAACAGTATCCACAGCCGATAAACATAGAATTTTTGTCTGATAAGATCAGTTTGTTAGACAACATTAAGGAAGGTGAGAATGTAAAGATAGGAATCAATATCAGAGGAAGAGAATGGGTTTCTCCACAAGGTGAAACGAAGTACTTCAATTCTATCACAGGATGGAAAGTAGAGAAAGTTTTTGATAATGGATCTGAACCTACTCAGGCAATGCCTCAGCAGTCAGCTTCTCCTGTTTCTAATGAGAATCCGTTTGCCGGAGATGATGACGACGACTTACCTTTTTAATTAAAGAATAAAGATCAAATATAAATCCTACTTTATTAAGTGGGATTTTTTTGCTAAAAAATGGTCCGACTAGACGAAAACGAGATTTCATTTCCTGATCCTGAACTGTATGACGGGCATGATGGGCTTATTGCTTTTGGAGGTGATTTGTCTGTAGAACGTATATGGTTTGCTTATCAATTGGGAATTTTTCCCTGGTATAATCCAGGAGAGGAAATTCTATGGTGGAGTCCAGACCCTAGATTTATTTTGATTCCTGAAGAAATTAGGGTTTCAAAATCGATGAGAAAGATTATGAAGAGGAATATCTTCACTTTTTCTGAGAACCAAAATTTCAGGGAAGTGATTAAAAATTGTCAGCAATCTCATCGAAAAGGACAGTCGGGAACATGGCTTTCTGATGAATTGATGAATTCTTTCATTAAACTTCATGAATATGGCCTGGCAAAAAGTGTTGAAGTGTGGCAGGATGGAGAATTGGTTGGTGGATTTTATGGTCTGCAAATCGGAAATGTATTCTGCGGAGAAAGTATGTTTGCAAAGGTAAGCAATGCATCAAAGGCAGGATTTATTCATTTTGTAGAAAACAATAAAGATCAGATTGAATTAATTGACTGTCAGTCTCATACCGAACATTTAGAAAGCTTGGGAGCTAAAATGATTCCTAAAAAAGAGTTTTTAAAAATCCTACACGAAAACAATGAACGCAGATAAAGAAAAATGGCTTCTTCTGGTTATCCTTAGTATTATTTGGGGATCTTCTTTTATCTTAATCAAAAAATCACTGGAACATTTTAATCCGTTTCAGGTAGGATCATTAAGGGTTCTTATTGCTGGTATCATCTTACTTCCTATCGCCATTGCCAATTATAAACTTTTTCCGAAAAAACATCTAAAATGGCTTATTTTAGCTGCCTTTACAGGGAATTTTATCCCAATGTTCTTGTTTCCTATTGCGGAAACGGAGATAAGCAGCAGTATTGCGGGGATCGTTAATTCTATGATGCCTATTTTTGTGATTATCGTTGGTGCATTGGTTTGGAAGTTTGAAACTACAAAGAAACAAATTGTAGGAACATTAATAAGTTTCACAGGGGTATGTATACTTGCCTTTGGGGGCGGTGACAGTGGAGAACTTAAGATAATACCCATCCTACTTCTTTTATTGGCCACTTTATGCTATGCCATGAGTACCACAACGGTAAAGTCAAAGCTTATGGAAGTGTCTTCCACCGTTTTATCTGCATTTGTATTTTCCTTTGTTTTGTTTTTTCCATCCATCATCGCCCTGACCAGTACGGGGTTCTTTTCTGAATTCAGCTTTTCAAGGGATAATCTGATTGGATTAATGTTTGTCAGCTTATTATCCATATTTGGAACAGGACTGGCCATGATGATGAACTATCGCTTATTAAAAGTTTCCACACCGCTTTTTGCATCAACCGTCACTTTGGTTATGCCGATCGTAGCTATTATCTGGGGAATTATTGATGGTGAAAAGCTCACCTATATACAATTTATAGGCGCTGGTGTTATCATTGCCGGACTAATATTTTTAAGGACAAATCAAAAAAAGTAAAATTATATTTGACCTAATTCTTCAATAAAAAAACCTGCATTTCAGCAGGTTTTTTATTATTTTAGATTAGATCTAGTTCTTTTTCTTCACTTTGGTTGTCTTAACCTTTTTCACTTCATCCTTGATGAAAGGATATTTTTTCTGCATATCTTTAACCAGAGATGGGTCAAGATCCAAGGCTTTCTGAAGAGATTCTACTCCTTTATCCTGTAGCTTTAGATTAAAGAAACAGTTGCTTAGCTGATAAAACAACTCTGCTCTGTGATGACTTTTTACAGCTGCATTCAAAACCGTTACGGCTTCTTCATATTCGCCTACAAGCATCAAAACTTCAGAATAGGCATACCAGTTGTAAAACCTTGATGGCTCCGCATCTACCAACTTCTTAAGACAGGAAAGACTTTCTTCAAATTTTCCTGAATCAATGAATAAAAATGCCAGTCTTTTTTGATAATCAAGGTTGTTTTCATTCAATTGGGTTGCTTCCTTGGCAAAATGCAATGCCTCTGTCATTCCGCCCATTTCTTCATACAGGTATGACTGTTCCATCATCGCAAGATAAAACTGAGGGTCTTCTCTTAACGATTTCTGGAAAGCATTCAAAGCCAAAATAGGCTGCTTTAATGCTTTATTACATAATCCGATCTTATAAAAGGTAAATGCCTTGGTATATTCAAGCTCAAGCATTTCCTCATACGTTTCAATTGCTTTTTGGTATTGTCCCAGAGCTTCATAACAAGCTGCTTTATTGGCATAAACTCCAACAGAACTTGAATTAATGGCTATTAAATAGTCATATCCTTTTATTGATTCTTCGTAGTTCTTTCTATTGAAATAAAATTGCCCATACTCAAACCATGCAATCTCGGAATAAGGGAAATCATCTAAATATTCATTAAGAAAGGCAATAGCCTCCTCACTCTTGTTCAGGTCACTGAAGCACACCATACAATTTTCAAGGGCATATTCATCGGAAGGATCTTCCTTCAATGCTTTTCTATAGTGCTTAAGAGCGTTAAAGGGATCTCCAAGATTCACATATTCATCCGCAATAAAGTTGTGAAGAAAATTTTCTTCTTCTTCTAGGGTCAAGGCTTTCTTGCAGATTTCAATGGATTTTCTGGGATTTCCCAGGTTCGAATAATACTTGGCGTAGCATACCAAAAAGTCTGTATTTTCCATGGAGGAACCTTTCAGCTCATTGATAAGATCTTTAGCGGTATTATACTCTTCCCACTCCAAAAGAATCTCAAGTTTTTTAATCTTGATATCCAATGAATTAGGGTGAAGCTTCAGTCCATAATTAACAGCCATATCAGCGTAATTAAAATCACCAAGCTCCAAATAATAAACAATGATATCTTCTAACTCTTCTGTATCGAAGTAGAATTCGTCATTGTTTTCCATCATTTCCTCGAACTTTTTTACAAGTTCATTTCCAAAATACTCTTCCAATAGTGTCCTCTTTGTCGGCCCGATGCCTGAAGTTGCTTACAGACCCCGGCAAACGTTTAATTAATAATACATCTGAAACTGATATTCAAATATTTATGCAAAGTTGCGATTTTTTTTTGAATTAACCATTTCATAAATTTCTATTATAAAAATAGTAAAAAAAGAAAACCAATAAAAGGATTGTGGATAAAAAAATGGAAATTGGGGTTAAATTCTTATTACAAGCCTTTTTCCGGTTTGTATCTCGCCATTCCACACCGTTTCGATATTTTTAATATCAGCCTCTTCTGTTTCTATTTTAATCTTTCCATCTACGGCCGCCTGAAACATTTCCGGTATGATTTCTGAAAATAAAAGAGCATATTCTTCTTGGGTCCAGCTTCCCAGCCCAGATCCTGAAATCTGAATATCTGTTCCTCTAAGGATTTGTGAAGATAATTGAATGGTATCTCCACTCATTTCTCCTATCGTAACCAGCTTCATCTTATGAGAGAATGTTCCGTCCCCTTTAAATGCTGATAAAATCATCTCCACAGAATGTCCCCAGATATAGTCCAGCACAACGTCTATGGGTGTTTTACGGTGAATCTCCCTTATCTTTTCTTTAAAATCCTCATCATTCAACTGCAGGGATACAACCTCATCAGCACCCAACTCACGAAGTACCTGCAGGGATTCTTGATTTCTCCCGGTGACAATAATTTTTTTAGCGCCATACAGTTTTGCAATCTGCACAGCTATTCTACCGGTGATTCCTGTTGCGCCATTAACCAATACAACATCCCCGGGTTGCATTCTTACCTTGAACCTTAGAGCCATTGCGGATCCCATGACAGCATTTGGCAATGCTGCAGCTATGGAAAAGTCTAAATCTTCAGGGATTTCAACCATCATTTTCCTATCTGCAACCACTTTCTCTGCAACGGTTCCTTTTTTACTAAAAAAATAAACCTTTGAGCCATTTTCCAAATACCCAGCTCCATCAGACCCTACAATTGTTGGTTGATGTACATTATTTTCAGTAGAATAATGCTTTCCACTGGCTCTGGCTTTATCAAGGTTTTTGATGGATGCTACCTTTACAGATACCAAAGCTTCATTCTCCTGTATTACTTTGGGTTCCGGAAAGTCTGCATATTGAGGGGCTTGTCCTTTTTCAAATACGACTGCTGCTTTCATTATCTTAAATTTTATGCAAAATTATCTCCGGAAAGACCTGTAGTGCAATAACATTTGTTATCAGTTTTAAAAGCAGAACGAACATATAGGAATGCTGGAGGTTATTATCCTCATTCAATAGAAATAGTAAATTCTTTGTGTGTTTTATGTTACAAAAGTTTTTCTTTCAAAATTTTACTTTTTATCCTGCTGAGATGAACCGTTGTAACGCCCAGATAGGAAGCAATATAATGCTGAGGAACTCTTTTAATGATCTCTGGTTTTGCTTTACCGAGATTGAGGTATGGTTGCTGGGGAGTATCCTTGATGAATGAAAAGAAATGCTTCATATAGTCGAATATTCTTTCGAAAAGAGCATCCATAAATAGAGTTCTGAGCTCTGGATTATCATAACCTTCCTCCAGAAAGGCTTCAACCTCTGGCTTTTTGATTTTATACAGAATGCAGGGTTCTATTGTTTCAAAGGAAACCATACTGGGAAGACCTTTTTTAAAGCTTTCCAAAGAAGAGAACATGGTGTTTTCCAGAAAGAATTGAAATGTCACATCCTTACCATCATTATTATACCAGGCTCTTATGATTCCTTTCTCGATATAAAAGGCATTATATGAGACTTCTCCCTCCTGTAATAGCAAGGTTTTGGCAGGAACCTCCATTCTTTCAAAACTGCTTAAAAACTTTCTCCATTTTTCCTTTGGGAAAGGGAATTTATTCTTGATGTGCTCAAACATTTTGGTATAAAAAAAGAACGGAGCTTTGTGGGTTCCGTTCTTATGATTTATTTAAATTAAACTTTTAATCTTGGCAATGATATCATCTCCTAATTTATCAGCTTCTTCTTGGGATTTAGCTTCTGTATAAATTCTGATGATTGGCTCCGTATTGGATTTTCTAAGATGAACCCAATTGTTTTCAAAGTCTATTTTAACACCATCTACAGTAGAAACTTCTTCATTCTGGTACTCCTTTTCCATTTTGCTTAAAATAGCATCTACATCAATTTCCGGTGTCAATTCTATTTTCTTTTTACCCATGAAATAGCTTGGATATCCTGCTCTTAGCTCGGAAACCGTTTTATTTTCCTTTGCCAGATGGGTTAAGAATAAGGCTACTCCTACTAAAGAGTCTCTTCCATAATGTAATTCAGGATAAATAATACCTCCATTGCCTTCACCTCCAATTACTGCATTTTTCTCTTTCATTAAGGTAACTACATTTACTTCGCCTACAGCACTTGCAAAGTATTCTGAGTTATGTGCCTGTGCTACATCTCTCAAGGCGCGGCTTGAAGAAAGGTTAGAGATTGCCACTCCATTTTTATGTTTTAGCAAGTAATCTGCAACAGCAACCAATGTATATTCTTCGCCGAACATTTCTCCCTTTTCATCAATTAGGGCTAATCTGTCTACATCCGGATCTACAACTACTCCAAGGTCTGCATTTTCTTTTTTAACCAATTCACAAATGTCTCCCAAATGTTCTTTTAAAGGCTCTGGATTGTGTGGAAAGTGACCTGTTGGTTCACAGTACAATTTAATGGTCTCACAGCCTAGTTTGTCTAATAGCATTGGAATTGCAATTCCTCCCGTAGAGTTGACAGCATCCAGTACCACTTTGAAGTTTTTTGCTTTAATGGCTTCCACATCTACCATCGGCAAATCAAGAATCTGCTGAATGTGGATATCAAAGGCATCTTCTCTTGTTTCATACTTTCCAAGATCATCTACCTCAGCATAATTGAAATCTTCGCTTTCTGCAAGAGCAAGAACATCAGCACCATTTTCACCACTGATAAACTCTCCTTTTTCGTTTAAAAGCTTAAGGGCGTTCCATTGCTTTGGGTTGTGAGACGCCGTAAGGATAATTCCTCCATCAGCATTCAACTCAGGTACCATTACTTCAACGGTAGGCGTTGTAGAGAGACCTAAATCTACCACATTGATCCCTAATCCCTGTAATGTTGCAGTAACTAAGGAAGAAACCATCTGGCCAGAAATTCTGGCATCTCTTCCGATGATAAGGGTAAGATCTTTTTTATTTTTATTATTCTGAAGCCAGGTTCCAAATGCGGATGCAAATTTTACCACATCGAGTGGTGTAAGGTTATCATTAACTCTTCCGCCAATGGTTCCGCGAATTCCTGAAATAGATTTTATTAACGACATTAGGTTTTTATTTCTTATTGTTAGTATTATAACTTATCCAAAACAAAGATACTTAAAAAGATTTTCAACTTATAAAACAGGAATCTTTTTTTGAATTTTATCATAGGTATTCTTCACCACTCTTGGAGGGGCAAAACGATAGCCAATATACAGCAAACCATACACATTATTATTTTGTACGGCCTGATTTTTCGTCTGATTATAGGCGTAGGTATTGAAGTTCATTTTTCCCCCAAATAAAAACCGGTCTGTATTGTATCCCACATGAAGACCGCCCTCCATTCTTAAGGTTAAATAGTGTGCATTCTCTCTTGAGCCATCCTCCAGAACATTTCGATAGGTTGAAAATTTCCCACCAAGTCCAAGGGCAAGATAGGGTGAGATATTTACATTTTTACCGATTACCCAATTGTAGAAATATCCAATATTCCCTCCAATTTTATATTGTGTCTCTTTAACTTTTTTGTCATCTACCTTATTTCTGAGAACAGTAAGATCATAATCTAGAAACGGAACCCAGCTGCCACTGCTTTTACTCTGCCATTCACCCTGGGTATAGATACTTTTTGCTGAAAAATTTTTATTAAGAATATAGGAGGTAGAGCCTCCAAAGCTCTGTACTCTTAAGTCTGGAAACTGCATATAAGGATCACCCTCTTTCCAACCGGGAAAGAGATCCTGCATGTTTTCAATATAAAATCCTTTAACATTTTTGTAGTAAAGAGTCTGAATAAATCTTTTGGGAAATAATCTGAAACTGAAGTCTGTATAGGAGCTGTTTCCCTTCAATTCATTTTCCTTGTTATCTGAAAAAAACTTAGGCGCAAACGATACGGTTGCACTTATAATTTTATAGTCAACAGATAAGGAAACTTTTGTTTTATTGTTAATCGTAAATATCTGCTGATTTTCTTTTCCGTCCTCTCCTTCTGAGAAAATAAAGCTTTCAATATTGGTATCCAGATTGGCGCGGACCATTACCTGATCTGCGTAGGACTTGATATTAGTAGTATCCTTTTGTGCATTTACCTGAATGGCAAATAAAAAAAATAATAAAACAAGTGCTATTCCCGGAACGTTCAAACTGGATATTTTAAATTAAAAAAATGAAATTACTACATTTTTTTCAATTATCCGCTCAATTGAATGTTAAGAACAACCGCAGTCTTTATCACAATTTGTTCTTTTGGAGCTAAATTTCTTTGGAGCAAAGTTCTTTTTAAGCACCTTGAATAGGGAGAAACAAGCAAAAGCTACAATTAATGCAATAAGTACATACTGAAAAATTAATGAAGAATCCATTACTTTAAAATTTGATATGCTATCATCGACACAAAATATGCCAAACCTGTCATCATAGCCACCTGAAAGCCTGTCCATTTCCAGCTTTTGGTTTCTCTATAGACTACTGCCAGTGTAGAAATACACTGCATTGCAAATGCGTAGAATAGAAGAACTGAGATACCTGTTGCAAAACTGAAGACTTTCTCTCCGTTTGGTTTCACATCTCGTCTCATTTTATCAATCACTTTTACTTCAGGAGCATCATCTTCAAGGCTATAAAGCGTTGACATTGTTCCTACAAATACCTCTCTTGCTACAAAACTTGTAAGAATCCCCACTCCCATTTTCCAGTCGTATCCCAATGGAGCAATTAACGGCTCTATTCCTTTACCCATTTTAGCAAGGTAAGAATGATCCAATTCAACATTCGCGGCTACCATTTCATTTGGATTTTGTTTTGGTCCGAAATAGCTTAAAAACCAGATAATAATACTTACAATGAAGATAATTTTACCCGCACCGGTAATGAAATCCCATACTTTACCCAGTACCATTTTAAAGTCATAGCCAAAAAGCGGTTTTTTATAGGCCGGAAGATCCATTACCAAATAGGTTTTTCCTTTGTCCTTAATAAATCCTTTAAGAATCGCCGCGGAAAGTAATGCCACTAAAAAGCCTAGCAAATACATTCCCATCAATACGAGCGCCTTATATTTGATCCCCAGGAAAGATCCTTCTGAGATGATTAATCCAATAATGATACTGTACACCGGAAGTCTCGCTGAGCAGGTCATAAATGGTGTTACCAATATCGTTAGTAATCTTTCTTTAACATTTTCAATATTCCTTGTTGAAATAACTGCTGGAATTGCACAAGCTGTTCCTGAAACAAGAGGCACTATACTTTTCCCATTAAGTCCGAATGGGCGAAGAAGTCTATCCATAAGGAAAACCACCCTTGCCATGTATCCTGAATCCTCCAATAAGTATAGGAAATATAATAAAATTCCGATTTGTGGTGCGAATACAACAATCCCTCCGATCCCCGGAACAATTCCGTTGGAAATCAATGAATTGACAGGTCCTTCCGGAAGGTGTTCATTGGTAAAAGCGGCCAACCATGAGAAAGTTTCTTCAATCCAGTTCATTGGATATTCGGCAAGGAAGAAAACACTTTGGAAAATTACCAATAGGATGGCTAAGAAAACAACGTAACCCCAGAACTTATGAACCAAAACCCTATCCAGTTTTTCCGTTAATAACTCTTTGAACTGAGGTTTTTTGGAAATTACGTTCTCTAATATCTTATCAACATTTTGGTATCTCCTAACCGTTTCCTGAACCTGCAGTCTTTTAGGAACCAGACTTTTAGCATCAGATTCATTAATCTGTTCCATTACAGATCCTATCTTTCCAAGGTCCGTTCCTAATGAAAGGCTCATCCATGCTTTATATTCATTATCCAACCCTTTATGAGAAGCCAGTTTCTGGATGAAATCTCTGTGTTCTGCCGGTGTTTCAAAAGAAAGTTGATCTGTCTGCACAAATTCATTGTTATAAACAGCATCTCTTACTTCATTGATCCCGATTTGTTCTTTGGCATTGGTTTGAATGATCGTAATCCCTAATGCTTCGGAAAACTTTTGAATATCTATGGTAATTCCTCTTCGTTCTGCCTGATCTATCTGGTTCACAATCAAAATCATTGGAATTCCAAGATCCTGAATCTGCTGAAATAAAAGAAGACCTCTTTTTAGGCTTAATGCTTCAAGAATATAAACAACCCCTGCATAGTTTTTCTGTTCGTCAATAAGGTATTTTGAAAAAATAGCCTCATCTTCTGAACTTGGATACACACTATAAGAACCCGGAAGGTCAATAACCTCAACGTCCTCATTTTTATAGGTGTAATTTCCCGAATGGCTTGCAACGGTAACACCTGCATAGTTCCCGGTTTTCTGCTTTTTGTTACAAAGTGCATTAAAAACCGTCGACTTCCCTACATTAGGATTCCCAACTAAAAGTATTTGTTTTTTCTTGTTTGCCTGCATTAATTCAATTCTTCAACAATGATATAATCTCCTTCTTCCTCACGAAGAGCAATCCGGCTTTTCTCTGCTCCAAATTCTACATACATTGGCCCATTGAATGGAGCCTGGTACAAAATCCTGAATACAGTCTCCGGAAGGAGACCCATTTCAATGATTTTATTGGGCATTTTCAGATGGTCATTATCATATCCCAATATCTTTCCCATTTTGTTTTTAGGAAATCCACTTAATTTATGTAATTCGTTCTCTTTCAAAGCCTAAATTTTTGTCTTGCAAATATACGCTATTTAAATTTAATCTAAATAACGATTGTCCATAAAAGAAATCAACCCAAATACATTACTGTATCTGGGTTGACTTAAAATATAATTTAGTTGATATGAATGCTTATTTTTTCTTTTTGTCTGAAGCAGGCTGCTCTTTTTCGATAGGATTATCGTTGGCATTATAAAACTCCTTGTATTGTTTTTCCTGTTTCTTCATCATGTCTCCCAGTGTTCCGTCCATTCCGGGAATTGTTTTAGACATCATGTCCTGTGTCATCATTGGACGTACAGAAGCAAATGGGTCTTTTTTGAAATCATTGAATGTCTTTTCAAATTTTTCTTTTGATAATTCATTTACTTTTCCTCCGGATGCATGCATCAAGTTCTCAATGTAAGAAAACTCTGTATAATCTTTTACTTTCTTATTTCCCTGTAATACCCAAGAATAATTTTTATCCGCGTCTTCAATCTTTACAATTAATCCCGGAAGTCCATAAAATTTATACGGTCCGTCCTGAAAAGGAATATCTGTAGTAAACCATGCGGTCCACTTTCTTCCCCCAAAATCAGTAGTTGCCTTTTGAGCATTGTAGTCTCCAATCTTTTGTTTGTCGCTAAGAATATTCCAGTTGAACTTTAGATCTTCGCTGTATCCAATATTACTTGGCGTAAAACCATTTGCAATTTTATCTACATACTGAACTTTCATACTTGGATAAACCTTATATATCCTTGCAGAAATTTTTGGCGTTTTAAGTGACTTGCTAAGGTCTTTCATCATGCCAGCTTTTTGCATGGCCTCTATTTCAATTTTCATGATAGAATCCTGCGCTATTACAGTATAATCCTGATAAACTGATCTGTTTTTATCTGTAATGTCCAGGATCGTAATTACCTTATCCAGTTTTGCAGAATCTTTTTTAGGTTTAAAAGTCAGTTCATAAAAGAATCGGTTAGCCGTTTCTTTAGTATCCTGAGCACCAGCAAAAGCAAAAAGAGTGATAAGAAATACTGAAAATAACTTTTCCATTTTTCAAGTTTTATTAATTAGTAATGGATTATGAAGTTTTGTTACAGTTTTTTCCAATTTTCTTTTACGAGTTACAACAGAATATTAAAAATTATGATTCCGTTAAAACATTTTCAGAATTAAAAGTTTTAACTTTAAACTTCTCAAAAACAAAATATTATGGACACTTTATCGCAATTTAAAAATGAGTTGGAGGCGGAATATCACACCACCAGAAAATTTTTTGAAACTTATCCTGACGAAAAAAATGAGTATGCTCCTCATGAAAAAAGCATGAAACTAATGCCCCTTGCCACCCATATTGCTGAAATCTTCGAATGGCCCAATACGATGCTCAAAACTTCTGATCTGGATTTTGGAAGTGGTGACTATCAGCCCAAGAGGCTTTCTAACAAAGAAGATCTTTTACAGGCTCTTGACCAAAATTTCAAATCAGGTAAGGAAGCTCTTGAAAATGCCAATGAAAATGACCTTAATGGAACCTGGGCACTGAAAAACAATGGACAGGAACTGGCAAAATGGACAAAATACGAATCGATTCGCCATGCGTTGAATCAAATTACTCATCACAGAGCGCAGCTAGGCGTTTATTACAGGCTAAATGACATTCCTTTGCCGGGAAGTTATGGACCGTCTGCCGACTATCAAGGCTTTTAATACATTACTATATCTCAATGAAAAAACCAATCCTCAGGGATTGGTTTTTTATTTTTATTTAAAATTGAATTTTACGCTAAACATAACCTGACTAGGACGAAGCTGCATTGTTGTTTGGGTAACCGTGGCGTCTCCTACATTGATTCTTTCAAATACTTTTCTGTTGGCAATATTCATCCATTTTAATTCAAAATCAACTTTTTTCTTAGTCCAACTGAACTGATAGGATACATCAAAAAAGCCATTATTTAATTTTGTGTCTCCTAATTTTGAATTGATCTGATCCCAGTAAAACCCTATTGTATGACTCTCCAATGGATAGAAGAATACATTTAAATTATGTGTGTAGCCTTCTGTTTTTCCTAGATTATTCTGAATAATTCCGTTAGATTGCTTGTTCCATGATTTTGTCATGTTGAAATCTACACTCATCCATGAGAAATAGGTATTGTTGAATTTAAATCCTAAAGAGTTTGCATCATTTTTAGTATTCAGATCCTGTTCATTTCTTCTGGATTCAGATTTTGAATTGGTATTACTAAATGATAAAGAAGCGTTCGTTTTAAAGTTTGGAAAATATTTTCCAATTTCTGCATAATAACTATTGCTTGTTCTTTTATTCTCGCGTTCAATATATTCAATAACACTAAAACCTAATTCGTTTACTGCACTGGATGCCAGTAAATTATTCTTAGCATCACTTAATCTATACCCCACATTAAAGAAAAGATTATTAAGTGGATTTCTGTATTCCAGCCTTACTCCTGCATTTTTTGTAGTCGTTTGTGGGATTGGGTTTTTAGGATTCATAACATTAAATCCTCCCGGACTTGTCAGAATATATCCAGCATAAGCCGTCTGTATATCTCCAAAATTATTATTGATACCTCCGCTCACACTTGCTTTAAAGAAAGAAGCAAAAGAATATTGAGCAAAAATATTGGGGGTAAAGGTTATTTTACTTAAAGATTTTGAAACGTTTCTGAACTCATCCTCTGCTTTTATATTATTAAAATTTACAGGAAAGCTGGAAAATAAGCTCCACGCTTCTGATTTATAATTAATTCCAACAGAAGCCGATGGATTAACTCTTGTAAATTTTAAATCATTTTCATAGGCCGGAGTACTGAAATCAGGTTTGCTATCCTCTGTGATTCCATCAAAATTGGTGGTTAGCTTATCTGTAGAAAAATCAATTCCAACTTGTGGGGTAAAGGTCCATCCTTTTGTAGAAAAACTGATGTTTGCTGAATGTGACGTATCTAAACTTTTAATTCTAAAGCTTTGTAAAGCAGTAGTTCCCGGAGTAAACTTTATGGTTGTAAATTCATCTGTAACTTTCTCTCTATAAGGAAACTGTAAATAATTGGCAGGAGAAATTTCCAATACCTGCTTATCGTTTTGGTAACTTATGTAGGATTTGAAATTCACCATTTTTTCTTTCCAGGGAATAATTGTACTCAAAGAGTTCTGAAATGATGTAGTAGGTGATTCCAACGCTTCATTTCCAAATCTATAACCCATTTTATCATTTCTTTCCGCAACTGCCCGGTCTGCATTCCAGAACTGAGAAAATGTAGTCGTGTTTTTAAAGAATCCTTTTTTAGCATTTTTAGTAAAAATCAATTCTCCCTTTAATTTATCCGTATAAAAGTTATTCAGGAATCTGGTATTATATTGTGTTCCTTGTTGAATATCTGTCGTTGTACTGTTCGATTCTCTTTCTACTGCGTTATTTGTATAGTTGGCATTGGCTTTTAGTTCCCATTCTTTTTTCTTGTCAATATTGGTAAGGTAATTGGCTGAAAGGTAATGTACATTATTCAGCAAATATCTTTTTACCGGAAGATTGGGGGCTTCAGCATTTTCTACACTTAGCCAGTTATTTTGAGAAACATTTGATCTTTTCCCTTCCCATGCGCTTCCAAAAGCAAGGATATTGCCTTCATTTTCCACCTGCTCACCCATGTTATTGGTTTTATAGTTGACAACCCATTGGCTTTTTTGCCCGAAAAACATGGGTGTCAATTTTACATTCCAAAGCCATGGATCTCCAAAACCGGTTCCTACCTCTCCTCTACCGGTCATGGTCACGGAGTTTTTAAGCTTTATGTTGATTGCCGCCTGATCTGAAGGCACTTTATCCTGAAGAATTTTTACCGGTTGGTGGTTTTCCAGTACTTCTACTTTTTGTACGGCATCTTTTGGAAGAGAATTGTTGATGGTACCATATCCGCCCTCCATAAGATCTTTTCCGTTCACATAGAATTTGTTGATGGCATTTCCTTGGTAAAGAATAGTTCCATCGGTATTGACTTCAATTCCCGGAATTTTTTTCATTACATCTGCCAGGGTTCTGTCGTTTTTACTGTTGAATGCCTTTAGATCATAAGAGATGGTGTCTCCTCTTGCTGTAATCATTTTGGTTTTCAACTGTACTTCCTTTATTTCTGTAGCCTCAGACTGCATTTTAAAATTCAGAACCTGATCATTATTTCCGATCTGTTTTGTAAGAGGTTTTTGATTAAATGCCTTTACCTTAAGGTCCACATTAGATTCTACAGAGGTAAAAATCACCTTGTATTCTCCTTTAGCATTGGTAATCCCATAAGCAAGAATGGCATCTTTACCGGGTTCTTCAATGGTCACACTGGCACTTGGTATAGCTACCCCATCATCATCAGTAATTTTTCCTGAGACCGTTTTCTGCGCAAATGTAAGCACAGTAAAAAAAAGCATCAGAAATAGGGAAATATTTTTTTTCATATTTACTATTTGATTAATTAGTTAATCATTGTGGTTTTTCGTTACACTTTTTTAAAGATGTATTTTATCTTCAAAAGTTAAATCATATCACTAAAAACATCGTTATAATTTTGTTTGACGAAGGATGAGGAAAGAATTTTTAACCTTAGATTTGAAAGATAGATTGAGGGAGTAAAGGGTGCTGTTTTTTTGCTTAAAATCACCATTTATTGAATAATAAAAATCATAAACAACACATTATCAGCATTTAAATTAATTATAAAAAATAGAGGTTTTTATTTTCAAATTAAAAATATCCTGTGGGTTTAGAATATTTAAAAATTAGAATATAAATACTTCAACATTTATTCAATTGATATAACATTTTAGCTATTTATCTTTTATTTTATGAACTCTATCTACAAATTTATTGTTCAATAAAAACCATATCTAATGCACTGAATGGATTTTTTTCATTAAAATTCTATTTTTAATTCGTTGTATTGTTGCAATGTGTTTTTATTAATATTTATATAATAAAAGTGAATTTTTCATCATAAAATAAGAATATAATTATTTTTATTAATTCTAAATAATAAATTCAATTCAAGGTATACATTAAAAAAAGCTTAAATCTGGGTTCGTAAATAATTATTTAATAATTTTGTAACATAAAATTTACAAAATGGGAATTATTTTAAAGCCTATAGATGTTGTAGATGATATTTCTAAAGAGGAATTCTTCGAAAAATATCTAAAGCCAAGAAAGCCCGTTGTCATCAAGAATATGGCAAAAAAGTGGCCGGCTTACCAAAAATGGACGATGGAATACATGAAAGAGGTTGTAGGAGATGTGGAAGTCCCGTTATACGACAGTTCAAAGGCAGATCCTTCTGCTCCCATCAATGCTTCTGCGGCCAAAATGAAGTTCGGTGATTATATAGATCTTATTCAACGTGAGCCTACTGATCTGAGAATTTTCCTGTTCGACCCTATAAAATATGCTCCAAAACTTCTCGAAGACTATATTTCTCCCAAAGAATTAATGGGAGGTTTTCTTGATAAGTATCCTAATATGTTCTTTGGAGGAAAAGGATCTGTGACATTCTTACATTTTGACATAGATATGGCGCATATTTTCCACACTCATTTTAATGGAAGAAAGCATGTTCTTCTTTTTGACTATAAATGGAGAGAAAGATTGTATCAAATTCCATATGCAACCTATGCCCTGGAAGATTATGACATTGAAAATCCGGACCTCACAAAATTTCCCGCTTTGGATGGTGTAGAAGGGATTGAATGCTTCCTTGAGCATGGAGATACTTTGTTTATGCCTACAGGATGGTGGCACTGGATGAAGTATCTGGATGGTTCATTCTCTATTTCCCTGAGAGCATGGGATAAATCGTGGGCAGTAAAGGCCCATTCTTTATGGAACCTTACTGTACAGCGTAAATTTGATGATATTATGAAGTCCAGTTTTAGAAAGAAATATATGGACTGGAAAGAAAAGATGGCGATCAAAAGGGCAGAGATAGCCTTAAAAAGAGGCTTACCAAAATAAGTAAAAAAGACGTTTCAAATGAAACGTCTTTTTTTAGTTTATTATTTAATTTACAATAGGTTACAACACCCTATACACAGGATACTGTCTGAAAGTTTTTTCTTCAAAATAAGGAGAATGTCTGTAGACCCAATCCAGCGGTGATTCTCCATCTTCAGATAGCTTTTTATCTGATCTTTTAGCTTCTTCAAAGTCTTCTTTTAGCTTTTTATCATTTTTCAAAAGTTCTGCAGCGGTATCTTCAAAAATATAGGCTGAATAATATTCTTTTTGAGCCAGGATTCCATCAAAAAAGTTCCAATTGAAAAAAGAGTCTAATGCCTCAGGTTCAAGAGTTTCAATAATATACTTTACACCAGGTTGATCTGTAGAAACCATATAATCACCCGCAGTAAATGTTCTATTTTTAGAAGCTTTGTCTACAGAGGTTTCATAATGCAGATAATGTCCCTCATAAGGATTTTTTACGGTTTTAAAATCTCTGATCTTGTAGCATTCTACTAAAACCGTACTGTCTTTCTGAATGGGTTTCATCTGAATTCCATTTCTTTTGAATTCATCTATCACCTTGTACTGTGACTGCGGAATTACATAGTATTTAGGAATGGTAATATATCCTGTAGGAACAGCTGTGGTAAAAAGTTTTATATTTTTTGTAAAGGGTTTGCTTCTGTCATAATACAGTCTTGGCTTTCCTGAAACTTTACTGGGTTTATATTTTCCTTCGTAGCCTTTAAAATCCATCGTTGTAAACTTGGTAGAGTCTATTTTCCATCGGATTCCGTATTGTTTTCCCGCCTGATATTGTTTTAGATTATCCAGACGAAGCTGTTTTATTTTTTGATAATCCTTATCTAAATTCTGCAGATTCACCAGCATATACTTGTAAGTAGCATCTACTCTTTTGTCATAGGCTTTCAGCATATGGGTTTCAGGAACGGTACCTAATGAATTGAACAAGGTTGTATACCCTGTGGAATACCTCGGAGAATCTTCAAAGGAAGCAAAACCAACTTCAGGAACATCGCCGTGAATGTTTACGTAGGGTGTACTTTCATATCCTAATTTCTTCATATCATCAAGGTTTTTAGCTTGATAGTCATTATAAAAATAGGTTCCAAGAACATCTCCCAACCGTTCTTTAAATGTTGATATATAAGTAAATGTATACTGATAGTCTGCCCCATTACTGACGTGATTGTCAATAAAAACATCCGGTTGTAACCATTGATAAATTTCCTGAAAGCTTCTGGCATTTTTAGAGTCTGCCTTAATGAAGTCCCTGTTCAGATCATAGTTTCTTGCATTTCCTCTAAAACCATATTGTTCCGGCCCGTTCTGATTAGCTCTAGAATGGGATCCTCTATTCAACATTCCGCTGATATTGTAGGCAGAAATAGCAGCTATAACGAAGTTTTGCGGTGTTTTGATCTTCTTGGTTGCCAGATCTCGCATCAGCATCATGGTCGCATCAATTCCGTCGGGTTCTCCGGGGTGAATTCCGTTATTGACAAAGAGAACGGCTTTATTTTTTCTTAGTTTATCGATATCCTTTTCAGGAAAGGGATTGTAAATGACAACATAAATAGGTTTTCCATTATCGTCTTCTCCTTTTTCAAGATATTGAATGGTACTAAAATTTTCAGCTAAATTTTCATAATAAGAATTCATCTCATCATAGGTAACGGTTTGGTTACCATTCCCTTTCTCAAAAGGAGTCTGAAATGTTTTCTGAGCAAAAAGTAGAGACGAACTCAGTGTGAGCAGGAGGTATTTCAGTTTCATTGACGTATTATTTTCAGGATTTAAAATTAGTCAATATGAAGTTGTCAAAAAAAATAAAATGACAAAAAGGCTAAATTGTACTGTAAAAATAAAAAACCCCATAGGTTTTGAAAACGTATGAGGCTTATTTAAAAAATCATTAATTTCTTCCTTTTTCATCAGGATATAGGGATGAAAGCGGATCACTTTGCCAGAATTCTCTAGTGTCTATATCCATAATGGATAGGGCTCCTGTGAAAGCCGCTCCGGTATCCATATTCCAGACATTAGCTTTGTTAGTTGGTATTTTACTTCCAATATCCAGTGTTGGGGTATGCCCGATAAATATTTCCTTGAATAAAAGCAGCCTTTTAGGGTATAATTCAGAATTCCTTTCTAATTTTTTATCCATTGCTACTGCTGTTTCCCAAAGGGTTCTGTCCCAACGGTAGTTACTGGAATACACTTCTTTTTCAGGACCGTGCATGGAAGCATATCCCGCATGAATAAACAGTCGGTTCTGATCATCCACATGATAGCTTTTCATCCTTTGAAAGAATTCAAGGTGACCCTCCAGGTCTTCCAGCTCATAATCTGAATAGCTTTCTACTGTGCTTGTCCCGCCATTAAAAAGCCACATATCAGGACTTTGTCCCAATGCCAGCCAATCTTCACACCAGGCGTCGTGGTTTCCCTTGATGAAAATACATTCCTGCTTTTGAGAAAGATCTATTAGAAACTGAATAATTCGGGAAGATTCACTCCAGCCATCAACATAGTCTCCAAGGAAGATCAATGTATCATTTGGAGTAACCTCAGCACGTTCAAAAACCTGCTGTAATGCTTTAAATCCTCCGTGGATATCACCTATTACTAAAGTTCTGTTCATTTTGTTATTTTTCACTTATCATTTGACGGGAATCTACATTTTTTATGGCTTCAATCAAGCTTTTTATTCTTTCTATTTTTAAATATATTTTGCATCTACAAACTCAGTGAGCCATACTCCGTTTGCTGACTGATAAAAGAACAACCCGTCTTCATGCATTTTTCCGGTTCTGATAGTTAGAATAACAGGTTTCCCATGTCTCATCCCTACCTTTGTAGCGGTCTCTTTATCAGCACTTAAGTGTACATGTTGACGGTTTCTCTTTTCAATTCCTTTTTCAAAAATGGAAAAAATATTGGCTTCTGCAGTTCCATGATAAAGAAATTCAGGGGGTTGCAATGCTTCCAAAGCCAGATCTATATCAATAGAATGTCCCTGACTTGCTCTGATTTTGCTTTTATCATCATTGAAAGCAAACCTTTTTTTATTATTGGTTTCTACAACCTCATCCAGCTCTTCCAAGGTAAAATGAATTCTTTTTCTGGCTGATTTCGTTCTCAGCTCTTCTACATCTGCCCAGCCATTTTCATCCAGCTTTAGTCCAATACTTTCGGGTTGGTGCCTCAAAATAAGGCTTAAAAATTTACTTATTCTCTTTGTTTCTATTTCGTTCATGGTTGTTTTTTTATAATTAGCAATTATAATATTCGGGGGCGAACGTCACTGCTATTCCTGTTATTTTTGATATGTCATCTGCATATTTATCAAAGGTATACACTCCGGCTTCAGAAATCTCATAGAATCTTCCATTTGATAAACCAACGGAAAGAAATGAACCTCCCTGTCCTTTTGCTGGAAGCATATTCTGAATCTCAAACCCTTTAATATCAGTCAAAATAAATAATTTACTTCTTTTACTATCTGAAAATCCTAACAAATTATTCTTTTGATCCACCCAAAACAACATTTTATTGGTTAATATTTTCAGGATTTCACTCGGCGTTCTGAATAAATAATTGTCAGAATTTTTTACACCGATATGGTCAATTTCCATGTATTTATCAACCTCAACTTTCCCGCTGTACTCGGGTAAGCTTTCTTCAGGAAATTTTTTCAAATCTACTTTCTCTTTTTTGAAAAAAAGGTTTGATATTGTTTGTATTAAGGTTTTCATTGTTATATGGAATATTTATGTTTATCAGGCAAGATTTACCAGTTTATCAAATAAAAGTTTCATTCCTTTTGTTGCGGGTTCTTTCATCACTACGGCTCTCTGCCCGTAGCCAAAGCCTGTTTCGTTAGGATTGATTACAATTAAAAGGCAATCATCCTTGATATCATGAATCAGCCCAGCAGCTGGATATACCTGCAATGAGGTTCCGACAACTACTAAAATATCAGAATCTTTTACCAACTCTCTTGCTGTCTGATACAGGGGAACATCTTCCCCAAACCAGACAATAAAAGGCCTTAACTGCGCTCCGTCTTCGGCTTTGTCACCAAGGTAGATATCTCCTTTTTGTTCATAAATCAGGCTTTTATTATTACATGAGCAAGACTTGAACAATTCTCCGTGAATATGAAGAATATTGGTAGAACCTGCTCTTTCGTGCAGATCATCTATATTCTGGGTAATGATCTGAACATCAAAATATTTTTCCAGTTCTGCCAGCAATTGATGTGCCTCATTAGGTTCTACTTCATGAAGCTGACGTCTTCTTTGGTTGTAAAATTCCAAAACCATCTCTCTATTTCTTCTCCACCCTTCTGGACTTGCCACATCCGTTACTTTATGATTTTCCCAGAGACCATCTCCGTCTCTGAATGTTTGTATTCCACTTTCGGCACTGATTCCTGCACCGCTTAATATGGTTAGTTTTTTCATTGTTTTAATCTAATAGTTTTTTTGTAAATCATTTCATTCCAAATTGAGTTTTCTATTTAATTCTTCATCCTCAAATAATAATGAATTTTCCTCCGGCATAATCAGGTTATCCAAGTCATCATTCAAAACAAACTTATATTGTTCTTTTACAAAATCTGAAATATCTTCAATTAAAAGAATATCTTCCTTAGCAAAAGAATGGATAAGTTCATTTCTCAAACCAATCTGTATAGCTCTTCTTTCTAATTTATTTCCATGGGGATCATGATCTGGGTCCCATTGTAACCTTGCAGAAGATTCTTTCACTTGATCTTGCCATTCTTCTCTTGATATTCCAAGATTAGTATTGTAGGATGAGTATACCGCACTTTCAAGATATTTTTTAAAAGCATCCAGCTTTAGGTGGATTGCCAATACACATTCCTGCCCATCTTTTGTCCCCCAGCCATTACGATACATCATCCAAAGGAAATTTGGCTTTATCCAAGTCATCCTTTCCATACTGAATCCACCACCAAAATATTGATTTTTAGTTGCAAATTTGCCTATCTCTTTTTTATATGACTGGTATACTATGATCTTCTCATCGTCATATTGTGCCATAATATGAGGCCCGATTTGAGGCCAATCAGGCAACTGTTCTTTATAATTTTTTAATTTAATTTTCATTGTGTTTCTTTTGAAACGAATGCACTAATCTTTTCATTGGTACATTTGTGGATATCATTTTAAAATGTTGATCAGTTTCATTATTTCGTTATTGGCAGACCCATTAAAATCTTTTCCGATAAAGACCTTTATTACTTCAATATTTCCAACAATAGCCTGATTAAATGTTTCCAGCTCTTCTGAAGGCACCCACAATTCATTATGGTTTCTGGCTCCTACATTTTGCGCCGGATATTGATCGGTTACTTCTTCCAGCACATCAAATTGAGTTACAAACCCAAGATAGTTTCCAAACTCATCTCTGGTATTCCATTTTTCAGCAATTTCTGAGGCATAGTCTTCATCCAATACCGGATAAAAAATGGGTTGCCATTCCAGTCTGGGTGGAAATTTTTTGTATTCATTCTTTATAATCAATATCATTTCTTTTTCTCCTACCGGCCTGTAAAGTCTTTTTGTCTTCATCATCTCTATTTTTAAATTTCTGCTCCTATTTTATGGGCGAGTTCCTTTGATAATGGATATATTTTTTCTATTGGCAACAGCTTCTTTGCTTTATTGTAATCTCCTTGCTTGGTAAAACTTAAGATCTTTTTTACCAGAGGCGTATAATCTTCTATTTTTACAATCCATTCTTCATTGAACTCTTCTATCAAGTAACGGCTAATTCCGATCTGAATTGAACGATAATCTAATTTATTTCCTCTGATATTCCTTTCCGGATCCCACTGTACATGAACCTTTGCATTTTCAAACTGTACTTCCCAATTTTCAGGATTGGGATAAACTCTTTTTTCAGGGGAAGTTAAAATAGCCAGTTTCAACGCTTTTTCCCAAGCTTCCCGCTTAATATGTATAGCAAGAGTACATTCCTGATTGGATTTTTGTCCATAGTTACTTCGTTCCATCATCCAAAGAAAAGACGGTTTAATCCAAGTCATTCTGTTAAACGAAAAAGGAGCACAAAATTTCTGATTTTCTACTGCAGATTTTGCAATTTCATGATTATAAGCCTGATATACGACAATAGTATCTCTGTTATAATCTGCTCTTATTTCAAATTCTTTCATCTTTTATTTTTAATTCATTATTCCCATCCTCATTCTATTTTCACACTAAATATAGAATTAATCCCTCTATCTTACAGGATTTCAGAGAGCTTTTTAAAATCCTTTGCATAAGGAGAATATGATCCATAAATGGCATCAAACTTTATCTCCAGCTTATCAACTTTAAATTCTTCATCAATCTGGTCTAAGCAGGTTACAACAAGATTCTTTTTCGTTGAACAGATATAAGCTCCATCCAATTTCAGGGCATAATTCAATAAATTATAATCTATATCCCCTAACCTAAGCTCTTTCTGGTATTCATTAAAGGTACAGGTTTCTTCTTCATTGTTTTTTAATCGGATATCTTTTTCATTGCTCATCCAGCCATTTCCGTGACGTGTTGCATATCTTCTGGTCACGTAATACGTTTCAATTTCTTCAATTTTAAGCAACTTACAAATCTCATATGCATTTTTTGAGGTGGTATAAGCGTAGGTTACATTCGGAAAAACACCATGATCCATATCCAATAAAACTCCCTGGCTTCCCTCAAAAATGAGATTTTCAAATGGTTTCAGATAGGTATAATCATCTATTTTCCAATCTATCTGATCAATGGCTTCTAAAAAAGACTTCAGTTCTTTTTCTATCTGATCTTCTTCCATAAAGCCATAGTAATAAGCGATTCCTTTTAGCTTTTCTATCAACATTTCTCTTGGTGCTATAAGATCAATGGCAAATAGTTTATAAGAGCTTTCGTGTCTTTTCATGGTAGCTCCTACTCCTTTACCACAGGTTCCATGCTCCAGGTTTTTTGAATTTGTTCTGTTTTGCCAGACATCAAAAGGGGTGGTTACCTTGGCTAGTGGATGAATATGAAGCTCTGTATTCCCTTTTTTTGCCTTTAATTCCTCTCTTTCATTCAGTAAAAATGTAGGGTGAATAGTGCAATGTTCGGTAAAATAAGAGGGTAATCCACGAAGTGCTCCGCTTGCAAAGCTGGAATGAACGTGTTTTTGATTGTCAATCATTACCGTATGAGCGGCCTGCTGCCCTCCTGAAAATCTTATTACTACGGAATTTTGATTCTGAGAAGCTAAAAAATCTGTCGTAATTCCTTTTCCCTCATCACCGAAACCCAAGCCTATAACTATTTGCGCTTTTTTCATGATCTAAAGCATTTCAACGTTGTCTAATCCATCTATATCTGCTGTTCTAAAGGTTTTATCTTTATATTTTTCACAGATAATTTTTTTAATAACATTCGGAATTTCTCTATGGTCTTCTATTGATATACAGTTTTGTCCCAACAATTCTTTCCAATCCCTGTTTGCTCTTAGTGCCTGATCAGAATGGAGAACATTAATGTGATAAACTTCGTATCGCTTTTTTACTTCCTCCAGCAATTCATAATGCGTGTAGGTTTTTTGTCCGGATCCCATAATCTCCCGAATGGCAGATGCTGAAAGTACTTTAAGACAAGGCTCATCTCCTACCGTGAATAGCAATCCTTTTTGGTTTCTTTTCTCAAAAGCATCTGTTCTGGTATGGAATGCTGCAAAATACCAGGCCAAAAGATAGCTTTCACCAGCATTTCCACCCCCGCCGGATTCAATGTAGGTTCGGGTAAGCCACATATCCAATTCTTCATCACCTGATTCAAACTGCCCTACCTGTAATGGATAGCTGTCACATTCATGATCGCCGATTCCCAGGAAAAGCAATGCCGGATCCGGAACTCCACCCTGAATAATTCCACCCATCAGTTTAGGCAAGCCCTCCCTGATCAGTTCATGCGGAATATGTCCCATACTTCCGGTTACATCCAATCCCAGAATAATAGGAACTGTATTCGGATGTACCTCAGAGTCTCTGGATTCCCTGAAAGAAATACCATGAGGAATCATTGTTTTATGCGCTGTTCTTTTGGCATTCTGTGTGAAGATTTCCCCGGCAGATTTTGTTCCGTAACCGGCTTTGCTTGCTCTGTGATAACGAGCGTCTATATCGTATCTTGTACTTCCCATAACTAAAATGTTTTTCCAAATAAATATTCAAATCTCTTTTGGGTAACTTCGAGCTGGATATTTAGATTTCTGATTGTTAATGATAATTCCATGTCTTTCTGAATGAATGCTTCGGGATTAAAATCCGCAAAAGTCAAACTATTTCTGTCCAAAGGGCTGATATCAATAAGCCTTTCCTGCTCGCGCTCAAGTCTTTTTATTTTCAACTCGAGATCTTCAACCCTGCGCCTGTAAATCAGTTCTGAATCTTCTCCGATTGTTCTTGCACGGTCTTCTCTGATCTGGTCATTATTTCTTTGTAATGATTCGATAAATCTTGGTTTTAATTCATCTTCCATATCTGATTGTTTTTTTGTGTTATTATTACGCTAATTAAAAAAGACATAGCTATGCATTATTCCCGCATTTATTTCTTTACTTTTTACGGGAATACATTACATCTGTTCTCAAAACATACTTCAAACCACTAATTAGTGTTTTTCCTTCGTGTCTCAAAGGGTGATAAAAGATTAATGCTGTTCCTTTTCTAGGGGCAATTGTAAACAAGTTTTCAAATTCTGTTTCTCCACCCTCAAAGTCATCATTCAGATAGATCAAAAATGTGTAAAAGCTTTTCTCTTGATCATTTCTTATATAACTTCCGTCACGATGCATCTTAAATTGCTGTCCTGTAGAGTACTTGTATACTCTGAACATCTCGTTAAAATTCAGAAGAGTGAAATCTTCATGATCTTGTGGAAGAAATTCAGCTGCTTTTTTAAAAAGTTCTTCTGCCAGATTATTATCAAAAATCATCAACCGATCATTATTCCTGATCCCTTTGCTCATAAGCTGTCGGCCACCAACATCAATTTTTGCTTCTTCAAAAACCTTTTCTTGTGACAAAGCTATATAATCATTGCATTCACTTTCCGTGAGAAAATCTTCAATCAGAAATATCTGTGGGTGTAGTTCTATTTTTTCCATGATTACTATTTTGTGGCTGGTTATTGTGTTTTTACCCTCTCAGTTCATCCCTTACTTCCATCAGTGCAAATCCTAAAAGATTCTCTCCGTTCCATAGCAAGGGGTTTTCTGCTCTTGAATCTGTTTCCAACATTCCTATTCCCCAGATTTTATCATAAGGACTTGCTTCTACAAGGATTTTATCGTTGGTAGATAAAAGAAAGTCTTTAAATTTTCTGTTTTGGGAGAATTTTAAAAGGTTACCATTTTTTACAATCTCATATTTCTGTTCGTCCCAAATTTTTGGATCAAAGTTCTTTACTTTTCTGCCCAGGCTTTTTACCTGATTGGGGGTAGCGGCCTGCAATATTTCTTCCAGAGTTTCAGCATCATTAAATAATCTTGCTTTTCCTGCCATCATATAATGTTCTGCAGTTTTATAAATGATTCCGTTTTCTTCAAACTTTCCTAAAAACCATTGACTAAAGCATGACTTGGTAATTTCATCTTTAACAGTGTGTCCCCAGAAAAACAGGAACTTAATTCTTTCTTTCCTCTGAAATCTGTCTTTAATATTTTGTAGGGTATAATTCATTATGTGTTATTTTTACACAAATTTAAAGCAATATCATTTCATCAGCCAAATTTATTTGTGTTAATTTTACACTAATGAATTTAAATAACTGATTTACAGTGGATAAATTTTATCTTTGAAAATAATAAATGATAAAATATTTATGCAAATGAGTAAAAATCAGTAGGTTTTGGCTCAAGCCAATGGAATGTCTATTTATAAAAAAACAGGCTAAAGCCCGTTCCTATTAAATGCCATTTGTATGGTATCATGAATCTTTAGATAAAACTATTTGATTTCAAAGTAAAATCCTTGTTCTTCCAGTTCCTTATATTTCTCCTGATTAAATGTGAAAAGCTTTCCTGGTCTTCCGCTGCCCTCTTTTTTAACGTTATTGGTTTCATTAAGCAGTCCATAGCTCATGATTTTTTTACGAAAGTTTCTTCGGTCTATTTCCTGACCTACAATTGTTTTATAAAGGTTTTCAAGATCCGAGAAAGGAAATTCTTCATTGAGAAGATTGAAGCCAATTGGCTGGTATTGAATTTTAGTACGAAGTCTTTTTAATGCAATGTCAATAATCGTTTGATGATCAAAGGCAACCGACGGAAGCTTATTGATACTGAACCATTGTGCATCATCTGCATCAGAATCTGCAAAAAGTTCGTGGTAAGATGGATTTACAAGTCCCAAATAAGCCACAGAAACCACTCTATTTCGAGGATCGCGACCTACGTTACCAAATGTATAGAGTTGTTCTAAAAAGTCAGGTTTAATGCCTGCCTCTTCATGAAGCTCTCTTTTCACCGCATCATCTAGATTTTCATCATCCAGAACCAAACCACCAGGAAGCGCCCATCCCCCTTTAAAAGGCTCAATATTTCTTTTGATGAGAAGTATTTGCAGGTCTTTTTTATCAAAATAGCCGAAAATAACAGCATCTACAGCCACTTTTATATCTTGTAGTTTTTTAGGAGACTCCATAAATTAATTTGCGTTACGAATACACAAAGCTACGATTTATCACAAGAATAAAAAATATTTTCATCTATAATAAAAGTTCTTACCTTTAACTTATCATTATAACCAACTTAAAATTAAATATTTATGAAAAACTTATTAGCAATCATCATGATCGGTTTTTTACTTGCATCATGCGAAAAAGGAAAAACCTCTACCTCAGAAAGCCCGGATAAAAAAGATTCTTTGGCTTCAGGTTCTGAATGGAAGCCTGTAGATTCGGCAACTGCTACAAAAGCATGGATGGAGTTTGCAACCCCGGGTGACATGCATAAAATGCTGGCCAAATTTGATGGAAACTGGACCGGTGCTACCAGCATGTGGATGGACGATAGTGGAAAGGCAGCTACAAGCACTTCGGAATGCACTAATAAAATGATTTTTGAAGGCCGCTATCAGGTAAGTAATTACAAAGGAAATTTCATGGGGATGCCATTTGAAGGAATGAGCATTATGGGATATGATAATGCCAAGAAAAAGTTTGTAAGTACATGGATAGACAATATGGGAACAGGTTTAATGCGTGCTGAAGGAGATTGGGATCCAGCTAAAAAATCAATTGATTTTAAAGGTAAAATGACAGACCCTAGCCAACCGGGAAAAGAATGTGAAGTGAGAGAGGTCTATACTTTTACTGATGACAATAACCATACCTTGGAAATGTATGGGCCTAATCCTAAAACAGGAAAAGAAATGAAAACAATGGAAATAAAATTCACTCGTAAAAAGTAAAATAAAAAACCGCTTCAGTTGAAGCGGTTTTTATATATTTAGTCATTAAGCTTTAATACGGCCATAAATGCAGACTGCGGTACTTCTACCCTTCCGATCTGCTTCATTTTCTTCTTCCCTTCTTTCTGTTTTTCCAATAGCTTACGCTTTCTGGAAATATCACCTCCGTAACATTTTGCAGTAACGTCTTTTCTTAAGGCCTTAATGGTTTCTCTTGCAATAACCTTAGTTCCTAAAGCCGCCTGAACAGCAATATCAAACTGTTGTCTCGGGATTAGCTCACGAAGCTTTTCACACATCCTTTTACCAATATAGTAAGCATTACTGTCGTGAATCAAAGAGGAAAGGGCATCTACCATATCACCGTTGATCAGGATATCCATTTTCACAAGCTTGGAAGCTCTGAATCCTATTGGATGATAATCGAATGATGCATATCCTTTAGAGATTGATTTTAACCTGTCGTAGAAGTCGAAAACAACTTCAGCCAAAGGCATATTAAAGATTAATTCTACTCTTTCAGATGTTAAATAACTTTGGTTAACGATCTCACCTCTTTTTTCAATACACAGAGTCATTACAGCTCCTACAAAGTCAGATTTTGTAATGATAGATGCCTTAATGAATGGTTCTTCTACTCTATCCATTGTTGATGGATCCATCATTTCTGATGGGTTATTGATCAAGATGGGCACCTCAGGTTCTTTTTTAGTATATCCAAAATAAGAAACGTTCGGTACCGTTGTGATTACGTTCATGTTGAACTCTCTGTCAAGACGTTCCTGAACAATCTCCATATGAAGCATTCCCAGGAATCCGCAACGGAATCCAAAACCAAGAGCGGCAGAACTTTCCGGTTCGAAAACAAGGGAAGCATCATTCAGCCTAAGTTTTTCAAGGGAGAACCTTAGCTCTTCAAAATCCTCAGAATCAATTGGATAAATACCAGCAAATACCATTGGCTTCACTTCCTCAAATCCGTCAATTGGACCAGCAGCAGGTTTGTCAAACGAAGTAATTGTATCTCCTACTTTTACTTCACGGGCATCTTTAATCCCGGAAACCAAATACCCTACATCTCCACACTGAACGCTTTTCTTTGGAACCTGCTTCAACTTTAAGGTACCTACCTCATCTGCTCCATATTCTTTACCAGTAGCAAAGAATTTAATTTTTTCATTTTTAGTAATGCTTCCGTTTACCACCTTGAAATAGGCTTCAATTCCTCTAAATGGATTATAAACAGAGTCAAAAATCAAAGCTTGAAGTGGGCCGTCAGGGTTTCCTACAGGTGCGGGAATTCTATCTACGATCTGCTCTAATAAATGATGAACTCCCTCTCCGGTTTTTCCTGAAACTCTCAATACATCTTCATATTCGCAACCAATCAGGTTCATGATCTCATCGGTTACTTCTTCAGGATTTGCAGATGGAAGGTCAATTTTATTTAAAATCGGAATGATTGTTAAATCATTTTCCAGGGCTAAATATAAATTACTGATCGTTTGTGCCTGAATACTCTGTGCAGCATCTACAATAAGAAGTGCACCTTCACAGGCAGCAATGGAACGGGAAACCTCATAAGAGAAATCAACGTGTCCCGGTGTATCAATCAGGTTTAAGATATATTTTTCGCCTTTATATTCATAATCCATTTGGATGGCATGGGATTTAATCGTAATCCCACGTTCTTTTTCCAAATCCATATCATCAAGCGTCTGAGACTGTAGTTCTCTTTGGGTAACGGTATTCGTATACTCCAAAAGACGGTCTGCCAAGGTACTTTTACCGTGGTCGATATGAGCGATTATGCAAAAATTTCGTATGTTTTTCATTTAAGAATCTTGTAATTTGCAAAGATAAAAAAAAGAGAGAGATTATTGTATCTCATTATCTTAATGTATCAATTTATTTAATTTCTACTCAGAAATGTCATATTCTCCGGTAAGAGGATCAATATAAATTTCTTTCACATCATCATTGTTTATCCTTTCTGTTGTTATACTTTGTATTAGTGCTCCTGCCAGGCCCATCATCATAAAAGGACTTGCATTTGTTGAAAAAATGTCCGCAGGTTTAGACAATAGATAAAATCCTTTTTTATTTCTGTTTAATTCTAAAAACCTTTCAGATACTTTTTTATAAGCTTTTCCATTTTCTACATACGCAAACATCTTAGAAGCAGAAATCCTCCTTTTTTTTCCGTCTTTCTCTGCTATAGCCCTTACCACACCTCCACTATGTCCATTCTTTTCCAGAACAAAATTCCCATCTTCTGGAATTTGCTTAAAAAAAGATATATGATCCAGATAAATACCTTCTTTAAGAGTTTCTGTTCTAAAGATTTCGTAGTTATTTTTAATATAACCCTCATAGTCTGAAGCTTCATCAAGGGTTAAAATATCTGCATATGGTTTTTTATTATAGGTCAATAAAAGAAAACCTGAAAAAATATGATGAATGTTTTTAACCATAAGATCCGAAACATCTTTATTACTGAAAGCAAAAACAGTATCCTTTTTATACAAAAAATGATATTGCTCTCCCTCTTTTGCAAAAGCCTGTGCTGAGAAATCAATAGTCCCCATATTTTTTATATTTCCTGTCTCTTTTACAGATAGTTTAAGCGCCTTTAAAACCAAAATCAGTTCTTGTTTTCCCCCTTTATAGTTGCTTTTACGATACCAGTTTCCCAAATCGTCATTGGGTGAAGTTGCAAAAGCAACCTCTCTTATTTCTTTATGATCATCAAAAGGGAGGATTCCTATGGTTTTATCTATTCTCTGGTCTATAACGTGTAATGCGCTGTATTCACGGTCTCCGTTATTGGGAATATTACCTTTAAGTTTTATAATTTCTTTCTTTTGAGCGAAAGTGATTATGGTAATGCAAATAAGTACAATTTGAAGTATCTTCTTCATAAAATCAGTTTCCGCAAAAATATAAATTTAATCAAACGGCTCCCACAAAAAAATCTGTGAGAGCCGTCCAACATTAAAAAAATAAACTATTATGGGGTCTGTTTAGGTCCCGGAGCATTATTGTTTCCGTGAGGTTTTCTTTCATTCATTTTATCCCGCATCATCCCCTCAGACTGAAACAGCTTCAGAACTTTCTGGCAGGGAATTACCTGTTGCATTTTTTCTGCATATTTTTTTCTGTTATCCAGAAGTCTTTGCCCTATTTCAAAGCTTTGCTGTAGTTTTGCTTTAGCTTCATCATCTGATAATGTTTCAGGGTTAAAGCCTGGATCAAACTGACTTTTTATCTGTTTCTGACTGTCCAGATACTCGTTATAAAGCTGTGTAAATTCGGCTTTATCACCGGGATCAACATTCAAATTATCCATGATCATATTGTTCCTGAATTTCTTAAGGAGTTCCTTTCTTTCTTCAGGAGAAAGATTATTGATGACTTCCTTTCTTTGTTTAGGATCCATCTTTTTCCAGTCATAATCATTGATTTGAGCATTAAAGCCAAAACCATAAATAATAAAAAACGTCAATATTATCTTTTTCATCTTTCTTTATTAGTTATATAAATCCAAATAAACGTCCTGAGTTGAGTTACTTGCCAATTCTGCAATTTCAGAATTGGAAAACGAATCCAGATATTCATTCATTCTGTTTTCTTCTTTTTTCACTACTGCTTTCACAGGTTTTTGTGATACTGTTTCTTTTCCACTCTCATTTTCAGCATTGTTGGAAAAATCCACACTATTCTTCTGATTTACAAATGTTTGATTATTACTTTCAACCGAAGTTAAATCTGCTTTCAATGTTTCATATGCAATTTCGCCCTCAGTTTTCGGTTCTCCTTTGTTTACAGCATATGTTTCTTTTGAATTCAATCCTTTGTCCGAATCATTATTGTAATTAAAAATAAATGTTATCCCAAAGATCAAAGCCAATGATGCAGCTACAGCATACATCCAGTTTAACTTAAAGACAGGCGCTTTTTTTTCTGTCTTTATATCATTCAAAATGCTCTCCTGAATATTTTCAAACAAATTGTCAGGAACTGTGTAAATGTTTTTACGTTCTAATTTTTCTATGTCGAACTCTTTCATCTTTGTTTTCTCAAAAATTATCTTTCGTAATTTTTTTTAATATAATCTTCTATTTTCTGCTTGGCATAATGATAATTAGTCTTTAATGTCCCTACCGACATATCTACAATTTTTGAGATTTCTTCATAGGGCAAGTCATCATAATACCGCATCATAAATACTAGTTTCTGCTTTTCTGGCAGGCTTTGTATAGCGTTCTGAAGCAAAATTTGTATTTCTTCAGCATCATCCTCAGCATTGTCTGCAACAAGATTTTGCATGTGGTACTCGGGATCTTCATCAGTTTTCTGCATCTTCTTCATTTTATTAACCTGCTGTAGGGCCTCATTGGTTGCAATTCTGTACAGCCAGGTATACAACTGGCTATCATTCTTGAACTGATGAAAATTCTGATAAGCTTTAATAAAAGTTTCCTGCAAAGTATCCTGGGCAAGATCTCCATCCACAATAATTCTTCTAATGTGCCAGTACAATCTGCTTTGATAGGCATCCATCAAGGCACGGACACCTTTATCCTGGGTCCGTGGATTCTGCATCAACGAAATAATTTCCGCGTCCTTAATCTTCATAAGATGCCTTTCACTGTTTTGGATTACAAAAATAGCTGAAAGTTAAATTAGTTATTCAATTTTCAGTTTAAATATTAAAAATAATATGAGACAGTTACGCAATAAACGTGCCTCTATTTATCTTCATGGCTTCTATACTCATCTTCCTTTCCCGACTCAGCTTAAAATCCTATATTTGTTAGATGCAAATTGTAATTATCGGTTCCGGAAATGTTGCCTATCACATGGCAAAAGCTTTCACACTGAAAGGGATTTCGCTGGCCCAGATTTTTGGCAGGAACGAAAAAGAATTAAGTAAGATTTCTGAAGAATTAAGTATTCCTTATTCCACGGAACACTTGGAAGATGCAGATCTTTATATCATCTGTGTAAGTGATAATTCTGTAGAGCAAGTATCAAAAATCATTACAAAAAAAGATTGTTTGGTGGCTCATACTTCAGGTTCGCTTCCCAAGGAAATTCTGATTGGTGAATACAGAAAATCAAGTTTTTATCCCTTGCAGACCTTTTCAAGATCAAAAGAACTGGAATATGAAAAAATTCCGTTTTTCATTGAAACGGAGAATGAAGAGGATCAGAAAACTCTTGTTGAACTGGCTTCCAGAATTTCAAAAAATGTAATGGAAAGTAATCATGAAAAAAGGAAATATATTCATTTAACAGCCGTTTTTGCCTGCAATTTTGTGAACCATCTTTTTTCAAGAGCAAAAGAAATTTCAGATTCTCAGGAAATTCCGTTTGATTACTTTTTACCGTTGATTGATGAAACGGTTCAGAAGATTCATGAAATAGAGCCTAAATTGGCCCAAACCGGACCCGCAGTGAGAAATGATCTAAGGGTTTTACAGTTACATGAACAATTAATAAAAAATGAAGAAAGTCTTGACATTTACAAGACGATGAATCAATCTATTCAAAAAATGTATGAGTTATAAAGAGAAATTAAAGGATATTAAAGCATTTGTATTTGATGTAGACGGAGTTTTCACAGACGGAAGTGTTTATCTGATGCCTGGAGGAAATATGTGCAGAGTAATGAATGTTTTGGATGGCTATGCAGTAGTTAAAGCATTAAAAAATAATTATTTGATAGGTGTAATTACTGGTGGAAATGATGAAATGGTAAAACACAGGATCAATTATCTTGGAATTCAGGATTATTACCCGAAATCTCATAACAAGATAGAGGATTTTGAAGATTTTAAAAAGAAGTACAATCTTAAAAATGAGGAGATTCTAACCATGGGTGATGATCTTCCGGATATTCACATCATGGAAAATTCGGCAATTGCAGCCTGCCCCGAAAACGCAGTTCCTGAGGTAAAGGGAGTATCTGATTATATTTCTCCTAAAAAAGGAGGTAGCGGCGCTGTACGTGATGTGATCGAACAGGTAATGAAGGTTCAGGGAAACTGGCATGATGATAACACTCAATCTGTATAATCTTAATTCATGAAATTACTTTTAGCATCACAATCCCCAAGAAGAAAGGAACTTCTCTCCAGCCTTGGTTTTGAATTTGAAGTGGTAAAAATTGACTGTGAAGAGATTCTTCCAGAACACATCAAAATAGAAGAAGCAGCCGCTTATTTGTCTGAATTAAAAGCAGATGCATTCAGAAGCCTGACCGCTGACGAGGTTTTACTGACTGCAGACACAGTAGTTGCCATTGATAATCGGGTTCTTGGTAAGCCTAAGGATGAAGCAGATGCCTTCAATATGCTTCGCAGCCTTTCAGGGAAAACCCATCAGGTGTATACCGGCATTACGATTAAAACTGCTGATAAGATCTTTACTGAAACAGATGTAGCAGATGTAACATTGGATGAGATTACTGATGATGAAATAAATTATTACATTCAAAATTACAAACCTTTTGATAAAGCAGGCAGTTATGGTATTCAGGAATGGCTGGGAATGGCAAAAATCAGTAAAATGACAGGAAGCTTTTATACCATTATGGGACTCCCTACCCATCTTGTATATAAAATTTTGAAAGAAACCTCAATGATTTAAAAAGTTATGAGGCTCCCGGCCCCGATAAAGATGAAATAAAATATTTCAGAAAGAAATATAAATATTATTCATTATAAAATTTTATTATTTTTACAAAATCATCAAACAGCTGATAATAAAAAGCAAATTAGCAAGTTATATTGAATAATGAAAAAGAATATATTGTTCCTTTTAGTAATCTGTCTCGTTGCTTCTTGTGCTACCAAAACAAAAAAGCCGGAACAACGATCAAAGCTATTGAAAGGATTTTCCACATATTATAACACTCTATTTAATGCCAAAGATGCATTAAACAGTGAGTTTACTGCCCGTGATAAAGGACATAAGGATAATTTTTATGCTCCTTATATCCCTATCCTTACTTTTGAAGATCAGCCTTTAGGAAGTGATCTTGGTCAATCCACAGCTTTTGCAGAGAATTCAATGAAAATGGCTGAAGTAGCGAACAGGTCTTCGTCAAGAAGCAATTCAGGAGTTCCCAATATGCAGGGGCCACCGGGAGCCGGACAAAATAATCCTGATGAAGGTCAGAATAAAGGTGCCACTACATTAGAAATTGCTGAAGCTAAGGCCCTAAAAGCAATCAATAAATATTCTGTAACCCGAAACGGTGAAGAAAAAAACAAGCAGATTTTTGATGCCTATATGATTCTTGCACAGTCAAGGATTTATCAGAATAAGCCTCTACAGGCCATGGATGCCCTCAATTATGTTTTCACTCATATGAAAGATGACAAAAGGATTCCTTTGGCAAGAATTTATCAGGGAGTGGCTTATGATAAAGTCAAAGATTATCACAGAGCCCATGAAACTTTTGCCAAGCTAAAGGGTGAGGATATCAATAAAACTTATGCTAAGTTATTAAGTATTTATTATGCTGAATCCCTTTTGGATGCGGGTAAAAAAGAAGAGGCGTCTAAAGAACTTGATCTTGCTTTTGAATTGAATTCAAACAGAAAACTAAAGAGCAGAATTGCTTACCTGAGAGGTCAGGTTCTTGAAAACTTAGGTCAAAATGATAAAGCCAGAGAAAGTTATACTGCCGCCTACAAGTATTCCAGTGATTTTGAATTTGAAGTAAAATCTCAGATTGCTATTGCTAAAACCTTTAATGGCAAAGGAGATTACAATGGGGCTAAAAACTATCTGGAAGGAATCAGTAAAAAAGGAACTTATGGTTCCAGAAAGAATGAATTTTACTATGCTTTGGGGCTAATGGCCAATAAAGCAGGAAAAAAAGACGAAGCACAGCAGTTTTTCAAAAAGTCTTTATTTGAAAAGGTTTCTGATCCACAAATCCGTGGGTTGGCTTATTATGAGATAGGAAAAAGCTATCTGGACAAGAATGACTATATCGGAGCCGGTAGTTATTATGATTCTGCACTTGCTGTAATGACCTATGAACCATCAAAAATATTGTTGAAGGATCAATCTGAATATATCAAAAAGATCTCCAAAAACTATTATCTGATCAAGAAGAATGACAGTATTCTTTCTTTGGCCAAAATGGATGACGCCCAGAAAACAGATTTTTTCTCAAAGCATATTGCTAAATTAAAGATCAAGGAAGAAAAGGAAGAGCAAGAGAGAAAACGTGCTGAGAGAAATAAAGGTTTTGATTCCGGAGATTATAGTTCTAATTCAATTTTTGCCAATAATAACTCCAGTGCTTTTGAAGATTTTGGGGTAACTACAAAAGGTTTTTATTTCAATAATACCGGAACTGTAAGTAAGGGAACATCTTCGTTTAAGCAAGTTTGGGGCGACAGAGCCCTTTCTGATAACTGGCGCTTTTCCAAAAAGATGGCTTCTATTGAGGATATGAAAAATGAAGCTCTTGGAGTCACTTCAGCTCCTAATCCAAGACGTTTTGAACCAAGTTATTATATTGAGCAGATTCCTACTGACCAAGGCAAATTAGGACAGTTAAAAAAGGACAGGGATACAGCTTCCTTAGGACTTGGTATTATGTATCAGAATTATTTTACCAATACTCCCCTAGCTACTAAAACACTTTACGACCTTGTGGATGTAAAACCGGAAGAAAAGGTAATGCTGCAGGCATTGTATGAGATCTTTGCCATGAATTATGAGAAAAATCCTCAGGCATCAGATAGGGCAAAACAAATTCTTTTGACTGATTATCCTTATACTTCTTATGCTGAGTTTGCAAGAAATCCTAAAAATGTTTCTTTTGTAAAATCAACAGAAGATGTTGAAAATGAATATAAAAGAGCATATGCACTTTATGAATCTGAAAAATTTGGGGAAAGCAGACAAGTTATAGACCAGACCCTTCAGAAATATCCGAAAGACGCATTAGTTCCGAAACTATATCTATTAAATGCCTTTAACGCAGGAAAATCCAGTGGAAAAGAAGTAATGATCCTTCAACTTGAGCAGATTGCTTTAAACTACGCTAAAACACCCGAAGGGATAAGAGCCAAGGAAATGCTTAACTACCTGAAAAGTGATCTAAGCTTCCAGGCTACTGACAATAAAGGAAATGCTGTTATGCAACAGCCGTCCTCCCCTGTTCAGTCTGGGATCCAAAGTAATAATGCCCAGCAAATGATTAATGAAAGAGGGAAAAAACCGGAGGGTATAAATAATTCGCAAAATTTAGAATTAACCCCACCTCAGCAAAATCCTTCCAATAATGTCCAGCAGCAGAAAAACAGTGTTGGAACTCCAAACAAACCAATAAAATCACATGTCCCTCCAGGAGGACCACAATAAAAATAAAAAAGCGAAGATTTAATCTTCGCTTTTCTTTTTCTTTACCCCATGGAAATCCTTGAGATAGAAAGGCTCAAAGTAAGCCATATCCTCAAAGTCTTTGTTGTTTATCTTTTCCAGCGTCTTTTTGATAAGGTATTGTGATGATGGATAGATACTCTCGTTAAAGTCTGCATCAGGTAGATTTAAAATATCTTTAGCTTTCTTGGCTCCGTCTCCTACAAAGATTACTTTTTTATCCTTAAATTCTTCAAAAGAAGTTTCATCTAAAATTTTAGCCTCGGTAGCAGAGCGTTCTTTTCCCGTAGAACCATCATAAACGGCTGTATACACCTCCATTCTCCTTGCATCAATCAATGGCACTACAAAATCATAGTTATGTCCTAAAAACGGCTCTATCATACTTTCAAGAGAATTTACGGCAATAAAAGGAACTTTAAGCCCGTAGCAGAACCCCTTTGCAGAGGCTGCACCAATTCTCAGGCCTGTATAAGAACCCGGTCCTTTTCCCAGAGAAACAGCTTCAATGTCTTTAAGTGAAATTCCAGCCCCTTCCAATGCCCATTCTACATAGGTATGAAGACTTTCAGACTGCTTATAGTTTTCGGAAACCTCTTCACAGAGGCACAGTAGTTTGTCATCATCGGATACGGCTACTGAACAGTTTTTAGATGATGTTTCGAGATATAGGATTTTCATTTTATCGTTTTAAGCTAAACTGCAAAATTGCAAAAAAGCAAAATCGCTTTTAAATATTCTGCAAATTTACTCCATTATTTTGAGACTATTTTCTATAGATTGTTCTTGGTTCCGCCTGAGCGCTTGGATAAATAGTCATATCAGCAATGGTAACGTGTTTGGGAGCATTTACACAGTAGGCAATGGCATCTGCAATGTCTTCAGCTTTCAACGCCTCATAGCCGGCATATACTGTAGCAGCCTTTTCGTTGTCACCCTTGAATCTGATCAATGAGAAATCCGTCTCTACTGCTCCCGGCTGAATATTGGTCACCTTGATTCCAAACTCAGTAAGCTCCAGTCTCATTCCTTCTGAAATAACATCTACTGCTTTTTTGGTAGCACAATATACTACTCCATTGGCATAGGTTTGCCTCGCCGCCACAGAACTAATGTTTATAATATGACCTAAATTTTTAGTTTTCATAGATGGGATGATCATTTTGGAGACATACAACAGTCCCTTTATATTTCCATCAATCATAGAATCCCAGTCATCCGTCTTTCCTGCAGAGAGTGGATCAAGTCCATGAGCATTTCCTGCATTATTAATCAGAACATCAATATCTTTCCATTCTTCAGGAAGGGAATTGATGGCTGCTTCAACCTCTTCAAGATTCCTTACATCAAATTTTAAACTAAATATTTCGGTATATAGAGAAAGCTCAGTATCTAAAGATTTAAGTACTTCATTTCTCCTTCCACATATAATGATTCTGTTTCCTTGTTTTGCCAGAAGTTCTGCTGTGGATTTACCTATTCCGGAGGTAGCTCCGGTGATTAATATTGTCTTCATAAAGGTTAATTTATTTAATGTCCCAGTGTATCAATATAACAATTTACCAATACGCGCTTTTACAATATTGATCTTTATTGTTACAATGATTCATCATTATATTTGTACTCTTTTATTACATTTTATTTTCATTACAACCCATTAGATCCTCAATTCTACTCATGATAATAAGTTACTGTTTGTGACTCATATTTTGAAGAGTTAATTAGCATCAAATGCCTGAAAGGCATCGGGTATATGGTCAATCATTAATTTTTTGTTTTCATCGGGAAGAACGGAGATAATATCAAATCTTACTTCGTTCTGTTTTTCAGATTCTTCAAGATAATGGTTAGCTGCAGTTACAATTGACTTCATCTTCGTTTTGGTAACAGCTTCCTGAGGCAGCATAAATGCGTCCGTAGATCTGGCCTTTACTTCAACAATAATTATTAAATCATTTTTTTCAGCAATAATATCAATCTCAGCTTTCTGAAACCTGAAGTTTCTGGCTATAACTTTATAGCCATTTTTTTGAAGATAATCAGCAGCCATATCCTCTGCTATTTTTCCAAAGTCATTATGATCAGCCATATCTTTTATTTGAGTTTATCAGAGTAGGAGAGTGCTACTATTTAAAATTCAATCTTTACCTTATTCTCAACTTTCATCTTAGTTTTTCCTCCAATAATCAACGGTCTATTGTCTTTAATATGTCCGTTCGGGAAGCCAAATACTACAGGGAATTTATACTTTGAAATCCTTTCCGAGATCAGTTTATAGGCAAATTCATCAAAGCTTTCTTCGTAGCTTTTGTTTTCTTTTTCATCACCCATATTCGTCATTCCACCTATAATAAGTCCTTTAATTTTATTGAAGACACCTGCCAGCTCCAAGCTCATGATCATACGATCCAGCGCGTAAAAGTTTTCTCCGATATCTTCGATGAACAAAATTTTATCTTTAAAATCGAAAGAATATTTGGTCCCTAAAAGAGCATAGACAAGGGCTAAATTCCCTCCAACCAATTCTCCCTCAACATTCCCTTTTATATTGAATTGATGAGATTTTAGGCTATAGTTAGGCATTTTCCCTTTGAGAATAGCAAAGATTAGATTATAGCTTTCTTCGGTAACTCCAAAGCTTGATGTTTTAATGGTTTGTCCATGAATGGAGGCAAACCCTTTTTTTAATAGATAACTTTGGATTACTGTATTGTCGGAATAACCGATATACCATTTCGGATTTTCTGTAAAGTTTTTCAGCTTCAGATGCTGAATGAGGTGCTGGCATCCATAGCCACCTCTGGAAGCCCAGACCGCCCCAATTTCCTTGTCATTTAAGGCCCAATTGATATCTTTTATTCTTTCCTTTTCTGTTCCTGCATAATTGTAGCCATTGGCAAACTTTGTATAAAGATGTTCTCCTAAAACAGGCTCAAATCCTTTACTTTTAATCAGTTTTATGCCTTTTTCAAGTTGTGAGGCATCTACGGCTCCTGCAGGGGAGATAACAGCTATTTTCGCCCCTTTCTTAAGGGGTTTTGGAAAGATTATTTTTTTCATTTTGTTTTTTGATATTTTACTTCTTTTTTCTCTGCTTCCTCCAGCTGTCTTTCAAACTGATTGAACTTCTTGAAGCTTTGTAAGAAGATAAAGAAACTGAAGACAATAAGAATACACCCAACAACTCTTCTGATCTGGTTGGCCAGTTTTTGGGTAAGTTTATCGTGAAATTGTTTAGCCAGAAATATTTTAGCGAGATCAATGGAAAGGTAAGTGGCAAGAACTATTCCTATGTATAAAATAAAACTGCTGGTGTCCGGATATTGATTCCTTACGGAAATCACCGTTACCAGCCAGAAAAGAATAACTCCAACATTTAAAAGATTAAAGAAAAAACCATTAAAAAAGGTCTTAAAATAATTTTGTCCAATGATTCTTTCTTCGCCGGGCATATGCATTTTGGTCTTAGTAACCAGCATCACAATTCCATAAATAAAAATAAGAATGGAGGTAATCCTGTAAAACCCGGGATGTTTATCTATTAAAGTTACGATATCCGTACTGGCATAATAAGCTGCTACAATACATAATAAATCTGCGGTGATAACGCCAAGATCCAATGATAAGGCATGCTTTGGGCCTCTGGAGAAGCTGGTTTCTATTAGCAGGAAGAATATAGGTCCTATAAAAACCAGACTCAGCATGAATCCTAATATGATGGCAGATAGTACAAGTTCAAGCATTTAATATATTTTAAAATGAAAAAAATTCATTCCGTTTTATACAAAGTTATACTTTATGATTTAATTATTCAATAAAGTTGTGATATATCAATTGTATTTGATCTTGATTTTAGAAGAGATTTTTTTTATAAAATAAGCTATAGAGGGAAGCAGAGAAGTCCTTGTCGTAAGAACAGGCAGCTAAAAGTCTATTTTATGATTTTTAATAGGTCTTAAAAATAAAAGAGATCATTCCTTTACGGAACAATCTCTTTCTATTGTTATTTCTTAATTATTGATATTAGCTAACCACCTTAAAGTCCAGTTGCTTTTGAATCAGATTGGCCTTTACAACCTTGATCTGAACCTGATCTCCTAATTGATACCTATTTCCGTGTCTGTTTCCGTATACAGCATGAGTTTTTGCATCATACGTATAGGAATCATCCACTAAATCTCTTAATTTGATTAGACCTTCAGCTCCGTTTTCAGGAATTTCTACCCAGAACCCGAATTCAGCAACACCGGAAATTACTCCCGTGAAAGTTTCTCCAAGGTGCTTTTCCATAAACTTCACCTGCATATATTTAATGGAATCTCTCTCAGCATCTGCTGCCAGTCTTTCCATAGCACTGCAATGCTTCGCTTTTTCTTCCAATTCAGGCTTAGCCGGAGATTTTCCTCCATCCAGATAATGCTGAAGAAGACGATGTGCCAATAAATCCGGATAACGACGGATAGGAGAGGTAAAGTGGCTATAGTACTCAAAACCTAACCCATAGTGACCTATTGGTTCCGTAGAATACACCGCTTTACTCATGCTTCTCATCGCCAGTGTTTCAATCATATTTTCTTCGCCTTTTCCTTTTACATCATGAAGAAGTTTATTCAAAGATTCTGCAACTTTCTTGGTATTGGCAAGGTCCATTTTATATCCGAATGTAGAAACAAAGTCTCTTAAAGCTTCCAGTTTCGCTGGATCCGGATCATCGTGAACTCTATAAATAAATGTATTATTAGTGATCTCCCTTTTCTTTGTTAAGGATACAAACTCAGATACTTTTTTATTTGCTAAAAGCATAAATTCTTCGATCAGGTGATTGGAATCCTTGCTTATTTTAAAGTAAACCCCGATGGGTTCATTATTTTCATCCAGATTAAACCTTACCTCACTTCTGTCAAATGTAATTGCCCCTTTTCTTATACGCTCATTACGCATGATCTTAGCAAGTTTATCAAGAGTATTGATTTCTTCAGCCAGATCTCCCTCACCAGTTTCAATACGCTCTTGTGCTTCCTCATAGGTAAATCTTCTGTCTGAATGAATCACTGTTCTTCCAAACCATTGTTTTTGGATCTCAGCCTCATCATTCAATTCAAAAACTGCAGAGAATGTATATTTATCTTCGTTTGGACGAAGAGAGCAAACATCATTACTCAATACTTCCGGTAGCATGGGAACAACTCTGTCTACAAGGTAAACTGAAGTGGCCCTCTTATACGCTTCATCATCCAGGATCGTTCCCGGAACCACATAGTGAGATACATCGGCAATGTGAACACCAATTTCCCAGTTTCCGTTTTCTAGTTTTCTCATGGATAAGGCATCATCAAAGTCCTTCGCATCCTTAGGGTCAATGGTAAATGTGCATATGTCACGCATATCCCAACGTTTTGCTACTTCTTCATCAGTAATGCTTCTGTCGATCTTATCTGCATCAGCCTCTACCTCTGGTGGAAACTCATATGGTAAACCATATTCTGCAAGAATAGAGTGGATCTCTGTTTCATGCTCTCCCGGAGCACCCAATACCTGCAGAATTTCACCCTCAGGATTTTTATCTCCCGGTTTCCATTCCGTCATCTTCACAATTACCTTGTCTCCATCTTCAACATTATTGAATTTATCTTTTGGAATAAAGATATCTGTATTGATAGATTTTTTATCACAAACTACAAACCCGAAATCCTTATGGGCAACCTTTTGAAAAGTTCCTACAAACTCCGTTCTTGTTCTTTCCAAAACTTCCAAAACAGAGCCTTCCAATTTCTTTCCTTTATAATGATAAGTTATAATAAGAACCTTATCTCCCTGTAAAGCATCCTTTACATTTTTAGCGTGAATGAAGACGTCATTTTCCATTCCCTCAACATTTACGTAAGCATTTCCGCTCTGGTTGAAATCAATAATCCCAGTTAACGTTCCTGCAATTTTCATGTTTACGATATACTTTCCTTTTTCCACTTCCTTGATCTTTTCAGAGCCCTGAAGTTTATGCAAAGCCTGGATCACAAGTTCTCTTTGTCTTGGATTCTTGTATTCTATTCCGTCCGAAATCTGCTTATAATTATAAATTTTTGATGCATTTGCATTCATGAAACGTAGGATCAATCTTCCGATTTCCATGAGTTTCAAATCATTTTTATGACTTATATATTTTCTTTTTTTTGACATTTAATTTCTTTTTTAATTCGTTTTTTACTTCCTCCCTTGGTCAGAAGCCAATCTTTTTTAAAGATTGAATTTAATATGAGATAGGTTACCATCTCTATTGGTAAACTTTTCAGTTACCCTCTTTCATTGATTATAAATCATGGTCATATTCTGATCGAATATAAGTATTATCAATGGTAACTTTTCAATATTCTATTCTTTACTTAATATATAACATTTTCATATTTCAAATTCATCCATTCGGGTGAGCTTTGTTGTGAAAATGATTCTACACTTTTTTAAGAATTCTTCACTATTATTTCCTAAGCCCGGAAACAGCAAGCCACAAAAACAATACTACAGATATTCTTTTTTTCATCAAACCTTAATGTTTAATTCAACCTTATTTTTCTAAATCTACTTAATAACGGAAGCTTTAGTTTTGTATAAATTTAATACAAATATCGAGAAGAAAGGAGAAAAACCTTCTATTTAATATGTTTTAATATTATAAAGGTTCTGGAAGAAGAATAGAATATAACTTCTATTGAACACTGCAAATGTACGAATAAAAAATAAATAAGGCTTGTAATTCAAATTACAAGCCCTAGTATATTTAGCAAACAGCAATCTTATCAACCCTGTTTTGGTGTCTTCCACCTTCGAAATCTGTAGAAAGAAATTTATCTACAATTTCAATGGCCAGTTCCTTTGATATAAACCTTGCCGGCATGGAAATCATATTCGCATCATTATGCAGTCTTGCCAATGTCGCAATCTCCGGCATCCAGCAAAGTGCGCATCTAATCTTCTGATGTTTGTTCGCAGTGATCTGAACCCCGTTTCCGCTTCCACAGATCAAAATTCCCAGCTCATTTTCTCCGTTTTCCACAGAGGTGGCAGCAGGGTGGACAAAGTCTGGATAATCCACACTGTTTGTGGAAAACGTTCCAAAATCTTGAACTTCAAACTGTTCTGAAAGGTAGTTCTTAACAATCTCCTTATATTCATAGCCTGCATGGTCCGCTGCGATAGCAATTTTTCTTTTCATAATACTCTTATTAAGCTTTTTTAGATTTTATTTCCTTACAAAGGTAAGAATAATAACAATTCGTGTTAGTAAACCGTGAGTTAATTGTGAAAAGGTATGTGAATAACTGTGGAAAACTTTTTTCAACTTTCTATTTTTCAAGAAGAATATATTTCGTAATAGAAAATCCTTTTGAAAGTTTTCACCACAACTTTCCAGATCTTTTCTCAAGCTATCCCCAGATTTTTCCATAATAAAATAACTAATAATGGTTTCTTGGTAAAGTTATCAACAATTGTGAATAAGTGTCTAAATATGCAGGTTTACAAGCATTTATATTGTGAGTTAAATATGAATTGAGTACCGGTTGAGTATTATCAATTTTTAGCCAAAAACTTATCCCCGATACTAACAATATACAACAACAACTACATTATTCTTTTTTTTAAAGAGAGAAGAAATGTTGATTAGTGGGTGATTGGGTTCGGGGAAAGTTTTTGAAAACTTTTATTTTAATCAATCTGTTGAAAAAGTTTAAAACCTTACATTTGTGAAACGAAAAATCGAAGAAATTGATGGAACTGCCTCTGGCGAAATTTGCTGAAAAGCCATTAGAGCTGGATTAGTATTTCCAAGTGATTTTAGAAAAAAATAAATCTAAATATAAAAATGAAAACAATTAACGACTTCAATTTTAAAGATAAGAAAGCTCTTGTAAGAGTTGATTTCAATGTTCCACAGGATGACCAACTGAATGTGACTGACAATACCAGAATTGTTGCAGTGAAGCCGACAGTAGAGAAAATCCTTAAAGATGGCGGTTCTGTTATCTTAATGACACACCTTGGAAGACCCAAAGGAGAGGTTAAGGATGAGTTTTCTCTAAAACATATCCTAGGAGAAGTTTCCGATGTTCTTGGTCAGGAAGTGAAGTTCGTTGATGAATGTATTGGGGAAAAGGCTGAGAAAGCAGCTTCTGAACTTAAGCCGGGTGAAATTTTATTATTAGAGAATGTACGTTTTCACAATGAAGAAGAGAAAGGAGATGAAGGTTTTGCTGAACAACTTTCCAAGCTTGGGGATGCTTTTGTAAACGATGCTTTTGGAACAGCACACAGAGCACATGCTTCAACAGCTGTCATTGCGAAATTCTTTAGTTCAACTAAATTCTTCGGTTTATTGATGGCTAAAGAACTTCAGGCAATCGATAAAGTTTTGAAAAGTGGTGAGAAACCTATCACTGCAATCTTAGGTGGATCTAAGGTTTCAACTAAAATAACCATTATAGAAAATATTCTTCCGGCAGTAGATAATCTGATTATTGGAGGTGGAATGGCTTTCACATTTATTAAGGCTCTGGGAGGGAAAATTGGAAATTCATTAGTAGAAGAAGATAAGATTCCTTTAGCTCTTGAAATTTTAGGTAAGGCAAAAGAACATAAGGTTAAGATTTATCTTCCTTCTGATGCCATCATCGCTGAAAGTTTCAGTAATGATGTTGAAAGAAAAGAAGCAGACATTTATGCTATTCCTGAAGGATGGATGGGATTGGATGCAGGTCACAAATCAAGAGATCAGTTTAATGATGTATTATTAAATTCAAGAACAATTCTTTGGAATGGTCCAATTGGAGTTTTTGAAATGTCACATTTTGCAGGAGGAACTGTTGCATTGGGTGACAGTATTGCTGAAGCTACAAGATTAGGTGCTTTCTCTTTAGTTGGAGGAGGAGACAGTGTTGCTTTCGTTAAGCAGTTTGGATATGCTGATAAAGTAAGCTATGTTTCTACCGGAGGTGGAGCAATGCTTGAAAGTCTTGAAGGACTTGAACTTCCTGGAGTAGCTGCTATCAATAATTAATAAGAAATAAATATCTATATTTTAAAGCCTGCTAATTTAATTAGCAGGCTTTTTTATGTTTGAAATTCTATTGAGAAATCCTGAATTGATCGTGGTTTGTATTGTTTTTAGATATAACCTTAGGTTATACTAAATAGACTTGATTCATTGATAGAAAGTTATATTATAACAAGCTTTTTAAAACGAAAAATGATCATTTTAATTTCAAATAGAATTCTAGTTTTTTTAAGAGTAGAAATTAAATCTTTTCTTCTTTCTGAATATTTTTTATACGTCAAGTTTTGGCGTTAGCGGGAAATACATTTGCAGTACCAAATTAAAATATTTTGATGTATACAAATGAATTTTTCGCGGTAGGAAATACAGCTCCTAATGATGATCTTATACAGCTAATTGACAGTTTTACCAAAGAGAATGTCAACTTTAAAAAAGTAACTACTTGGATTGATGGGCAAGCTCTTGGTGTGAATGATCCCAGAGTATTGAGTGATGAGATTATTTATCGATCAAGGGGTAATGATTATTATGTAAACACTGTAGTTTTTGCTTCAAAAAGAGTATATGTAACCTGTTTTGGTGTTAAGTCATCTTATACTGTAGATCAAAGACCTGCTATCCAAAAGGTATTTGATATCAGCTCCAAGCTTGGATTAAAATTAGTTTTTCCAAGTGGTCATTTTCTAATTAATTCTTACAGTGATGATGCAGTTCTTGTTTTGGAGCATGCCAATGTTTTAGAATTAAGATCTTATTTAGATGTAGAATTTGAGGAATATAGCGTTATTAAGCTTGGTGAGTTCTTTGATGACAAGGCATTTGTACTTTTTTCTGGTTTTAATGCTCGAAAGCCTATAAATTTTTCACCTTTATACAATATCACTTTTAAAGGTAGGGGAGTTATTGATTTTAATGGGCAGGTTTCACAATTAAGGACTTCTTATAAACGTAGAATCGGTTTTGAGGGAGGTAACTGTACAAATGTTGATATAGATGGACTATATTGGACGAATGGTGATTTAACTAACTGTATAGGAGTTGGTTGGGCTGAAAATGGTAATAAGGTTTCTATCCATAACTGTATTTTTGAAAATCTAGTTATGAGTAATAAAAAAATTAATGATGATCATTCTACGATCTATGGAAATGCTAATTTTTTATCTGTTTATGATAATGTTTTTATTGGTAATGAGCAAACAAGATTTATTGGCTGTGCATGTGAAATTCATGCTAGTAATACATCGTTCTCAAACAATAAAATATACAACTATTTGAGAATGAATTTTGTAGTAGGAAATGCTGGTGAAAAAGAGAGTATTTCTAATATTACAATTTCTGATAATATTGCTGAATTAACAGCTGGTGCTGTTTATTTATGGGGTACAAAGAATTGTATTACCTCAAATGTCCTTATTGCTTCTAATAATATTAGACATAAACATATTGTAGGTGAACTTCCATTTTATAATGGATGGCAATCTTTATTAATTATTGAAAATAAGTTGGGTAAATGTGAGAGAGTTACTGTAAGAAACAATGTTTCTCATATACTGTATTCTGAAAACAATAATATTGAAACAAGATTTGCTATTGGTATTTCTTGTGCAACAGAATCTTTAGAGATCTGTGATAATCATTTTATTGGGCATTCTCTTGGAGTAAAATTTACTACTGCTGATCCGCCTAATACTCAGTATGTGGATTTTTCTTTTATTAAAATTTCAGGTAATAATTTTACTTCTTCTTCTAAATTAGTTAAAATAGAGGCAAGAAAATTGAATTATTGTTTAATTGCTAACAATTCTACTGTACTTGATAATAGCTCGGTTGAAAACCTGATTGAGATCAATAGTGATATTATTCAATCCACAACGGTAAGAGATAATATTTATATTTCAAACCAGCCAAAAGTTGAGTTTACACCTTCTTTAGTATTCTTGGCTGATCCGTCCAATAAAGCTAAATATGTTCTGTCATTAGTGAGTACACCTGTACCTAGTATTAATGGTGGGGGATCTGCTCTGATTAGTCCTGTACTTTCAAGTAGCCACAAGAGGGTAGGGGGGATGTACACCATTCAGCCAACATATCCGTTCCCTGAACTTTTCTTCAATGCCCATACTTTTGGTGCCGGAGGAACGTCGGATGTGAAATTTAAAGTTGATAACATGACATCAACCATATTTTCAGGAAATCCAAATTTAGTTAGTAACTTGATTGTTAGCTTATAAAACAAAGGCCTGAATTATTCCGGTCTTTGTTTTTTATAGTGTGAAAATCGACATCCATAAATACTTTAAAAATCAAAAAACTATATATTTCCGAGTATTTGTATGCTTAATAAGAAATAAAGCCTGAAATAATAGGTTTCTATTTGTTTTTTTTCTTTTGAAGTTGTTTTTTTTGATTTTTTGATTGGTTATAAAGATGATTTTCTTAAAATTTTATTTTTTTTGAATATTTGTTTATTTTCTAAATTTATCGCGATCTGAAAAGTACTAAATAGTTTTCATGTGAAAATAGAGTAGGATTGTAAATGCAAAATTTGATTATTTAGAAATCTAATTTTCTTTTTTGAATTTTTAAATAAATCTGAGTAGCATCCTTTTATAAAAATAAAAACTCAGGAGTAATTATCCTGAGTTTTTTAAATTTTTTGATGAAAATACTGAAATTCGGCTTTCAGAAATGGCTTAAAAATCGATTTTCTATCTTTTTTCGATAATATATATCAAACTTGAAAATTCGTTCGAAAAAAGGGCTTTTATGTTCGAAATCGTTCCGTAGATTGTAGCTTTTAGCCAAAATAGAGGTGATTTTTTATATTTTTCGCTGAGCATGGAGATATAATAAGAATCTAGAACCAATGGTTTTATCTTTCTCATTTTCCAGTCTGATTTTTTTGAAATCAAATTTTCCATTCCATTTTTTGAAAAATGGTAGATGTGTCTTGGAACGTCATAGGCTGCCCAATATTCTTTGTAATGTTTTGCATCGTAAGAAGTAGGGTTGGGTACGGCAATGATAAGAAGTCCTTTTTCTTTTAATTTCCCGTGAAAAGCATTTAGCATTTCATCCTGATTCTCGATGTGTTCAAATACATGCCAAAGTGTAATAGCGTCTAAACTGTTTTCTTCAATTTTATTGATATCATCCAGAATCTTGGCTTTTGCTATTTTCCCCTGTGCGGCATTTCTTGCATCTGCATCGGGTTCAAAACCGAATGTTTCAAAATCATTCTCTATATACCTTACGAATTCTCCTGCACCACATCCGTAGTCTAATACTTTTGATCCCTTTTTAATTCTGTCAACAAGAATATTCTTCTTATATTGTAAATTGAAAGACTGAAGAAATTTGTAAAGCTTTTCTTTCAAACTTCCGGAGTCCTGATGATGAGAAATATAATCTTCGCTTTCGTAGTATTTGGAAATATTGGATGGGATAGGGGAGGTTTTATATACTCCTTTTGTTTCTGTTTCCTTAATTTCAAATATTTCCTGTGAAAGAAAATGATCTTTTATTTTCATTGAATTCGCTATCTGTTATATTTAAAAAATTAAGATATTCAGAGATATATTGCATGCTCATAAATACCTTAATTTCTGTTGTATTTTTTTTAATGTTTCACGTGAAACATTTCTTTTTTAACGTCCTAAATACACTAGTAAAACGTTAATATCAGCCGGAGAAACCCCGCTTATTCTTCCTGCTTGTGCAATAGTCTTGGGACGTACGTTGGACATCTTCTGTTTTGCTTCTGCAGAAAGGCTTGAAAGCTTCATATAATCAAAGTCTTCAGGAATTTTAATGTTTTCTAAACGATTAAGTTTAGCCACATTTTCCTTTTCTTTCTCAATATAGCCTCTATACTTGATATTAATTTGCGCCTGCTCTCTTACTTCATCATTATATCGACTAGAAACTTCTTTAATGAAATCAATTTCATCTAATTTTTCTAATGTAATATTGGGTCTTGTAAGAATTTGAGCTGCTCTATAGGCTTGATCTACAGGATTACTTTCTACAGATTCTAAAATAGGGTTAATAACGCCTGGTTTTAAAGAAGTTTCTTTAAGAAACTCTTCAAGTGATTGACTATCAGATATTTTAGATTCTACTTTTCTTAATCTTTCTTCTTTTGCAAGTCCTAAGTTATAAGCTTTTTCAGTTAATCTGATATCGGCGTTATCTTGTCTTAAAAGAAGTCTGTATTCTGCACGTGAAGTAAACATTCTGTAAGGTTCTTCAGTTCCCTTTGTAATCAGGTCATCTATCAATACTCCAATATAGGCTTCATCTCTATTAAGGATAAAGTCTCCTTTCTCATGAACTTTATTGTGTGCGTTGATTCCGGCAATTAAACCTTGGCCTGCTGCTTCTTCATATCCTGTAGTTCCATTGATCTGTCCTGCGAAATATAAATTGTCAATTAATTTTGTTTCCAGGGTATGTTTCAATTGGGTAGGAGGGAAGTAGTCATATTCAATAGCGTAACCCGGACGGAAAACTTTTACATTTTCAAATCCTGGAATATGTCTCATGGCTTTGATCTGTACATCCTCAGGAAGAGATGAACTAAATCCGTTTACATAGATCTCTACAGTTTTCCATCCTTCCGGTTCTACGAAAAGCTGGTGTCTGTTTCTTTCAGCGAAACGATTAATCTTATCTTCAATACTTGGACAATATCTTGGACCTAAACTTTGGATGGTACCATTGAACATTGGACTTCTATCAAATCCTTCACGAAGAATATCATGAACTGTTTCGTTGGTATAAACAATATGGCAGCTTAATTGTTTTGTTAATTTAGGAGTATCAAGATAACTGAACTTTTGAGGATTTTCATCTCCTTTCTGTTCTTCCATTTTAGAATAATCCAAACTTCTTCCATCTACTCTCGGTGGAGTACCCGTCTTCATTCTTCCAGCTTCGAAACCTAAAGTTACCAATTGCTCGGTAATACCAAACGCTCTAGGTTCACCCATTCTTCCTCCTCCTAATTGTTTATCTCCAACGTGAATTAATCCGTTAAGAAAAGTTCCGTTGGTAAGGACTACTGATTTTCCTTTGATTTCAATTCCTAAAGAACTGATCACTCCGGTTACTTTATTGTTCTCTACAATTAGCTGTTTCACCATATCCTGAAAGAAATCAAGATTCGGAGTATTCTCTAATGCAAGTCGCCATTCTTCTGCGAAAAGCATTCTATCATTTTGGGTTCTTGGGGACCACATGGCAGGACCTTTTGAAAGATTCAGCATCTTGAATTGTATTGCTGATTTGTCTGCTACAATTCCGGAATATCCTCCCATTGCATCAATCTCTCTTACGATCTGTCCTTTTGCGATTCCACCCATTGCGGGGTTGCAACTCATCTGTCCGATGGTCTGCATATTCATTGTAATCAATAGTGTTTTTGAACCCAGGTTGGCTGCTGCTGCTGCTGCTTCACATCCTGCGTGTCCTGCACCTACTACCATCACATCATATATTTCTGAAATCATTTTTATCTCGCTTGTTTAAGCTTTTAAACCTTATCTTTATTACTAATGTTTCACGTGAAACATTTTTGAAGAATGCACTCTAGGTAAACTTGTATTATTGCTAGAATAGAGTACTTTAGATATCAGACTTTAAGTAATTGTTCAATTTCAATTCTTTAAATCCCTGTATTTAGCTAAGTACAAATCTTCCATTCTTCGCATCTCTTTTTCTTCTTCTTCCGTCTTGTCTTTATAGCCGGCAAGGTGTAAAATACCGTGGGCTAAAACCCTTCTTAATTCTTCTTCATGATCTCGGGAAAGGGTAGAGGCGTTATCAGAAATGCGCTGCAAAGATACAAAAATCTCAGCGCTTATTGTCTTGCCTTTTACATAATCAAAAGTGATAATATCGGTATAATAATCATGCTGTAAATAATCCTGATTAATCTTTAAAAGATATTCATCATCACAGAAAATGTAATTGATTTCTCCTAGTTTTTTTCCTTCTGAAAGAATAAGATCTTCCAGCCATTTTTTGTAATCTGTGTTTACCGACTCTGGTAAATTTTCGTAAAAGAATTGTATCATTGTATTAAAACCAGTGTCCTAAAATAACACTGAATATGCCTTTTTGATTGTTTTTAAGTGAGTGGCTAAAGTTTACTTTAATCTGTCCGAAAGGAGATTTGTATCCAGCCGTAAGTCCTAGTGAACTAAAATTTACTTTAACTGCATCTTCAAATTTAATATCATTTGAAAGGTTGGCAAAGGTAAAGTTTCCGCTGATAAAATAGTTCTTATTGAATTTAAACTGAAGATCATTGGATGCCAATATTACATTATTTGTATGTAGCTGGGCAAAATAAAATCCTCCAAAGCTTTTGAAGTTAATAATATTCTGTTCAAAAAGTCCTCCCAATCTATATTGATAATAGGAGGGAAGGTGTTCTCCAAGGGTAACACCTCCAAATAAGTTAAGGCGGTAAGTGAACTGTTTACCAAGAGGAATATTTATTTTCAAATCAGCTTTTATCTGAACGATTCTTCTTTCCACTTCAGATTTTAAAAGATCAATCACTTTTCCTTCTGCAGCAAAATAGACTCCTTTTGTTGGAAATTCCTTGTCATCCTGTGTATCTGTCTTCAGAAATACATAAGGATTTAAAAAACGGCTATAACGCCTGTTTTCACCGTTAATTTCCGCTCTAAAGTAATCGTGGCTAATACCACCGCCAATAGCAAATTTATCTTTCCAAATGGACTGTATATAAGCTTCATTTCTGGCCCATTCCCATTTGTCGATAACATAATTATCCCCATTCTTCAAATCAAAGCTCATTCCAGAAGAATAAATACCAAATCCAGGAATATATCCGTTATCAATAAAATAATTTACATAATATCTAAGTTTGTCACCTACAACTACATCTACCGAAAGGTTAGAGTTTTTGAATAAAAGTCTCTTTGCAGAGTAGTTTAATAGCAACCCTGTTTTGAAAACTTCATCATAATGCAAACCAAATCTTAAAAAATGACGGGTATCATCTTCCGTTACATAAAGCTTTAGATAATTAGCATCATTCTCCTGAACGATATCATAATTGATGAATTTGTAATTATTCGTAGCAACAAGTTTATCAATCATCTTATTGATACTGCCATAGGTTTGTAAAGAGGGTAGTCGTAGACCCATTTTACCCAACGTATAGTTTTTACCGAAGATTTTACTTCCTTCAATAGAGATGCTGTCTATCTTATATACATTGGAATATATTGGATTTACGCGTTGTCTAAGGCGGTCAAACGGGCGTTTGGGTAATTGATCCAGAACTTGGGTATACTTTAAGCCTTCTACATAGCCGCTGTCTAGAATTTTTTTCTTGTCGTCATAGCTTGTGGCAGACATTCCTTTAAGGTTAGGCTTAATATTGATGTCCGTATACTTATATTGCTTTTTTGTATCCCTTTTTATTCCAAAGTCAATAACCTGATTCAGAATTGAAATAATATTGTTTAAATCCTCTCTTTTTGACAGGTCCTGATTAAGATCCACACCGATAACGATATCAATTCCTTTGTCTTTTAATGGCTTTGACGGGTAGTTTACCGTCATGGCTCCATCAATATAAATACTATCACCTATTTTAATAGGATCCATTAAAGATGGAAAAGCAGAACTCGCCATTATAGATTGTACAAGGTCACCCTTTTCAAAGATCTGCATATTTCCACTTTCAAGATTGGTGGCAACGCATAAAAAAGGGATAGGCATTTTGGAAAAGTCCTCAATATTGGAAACATTTTTGAAAAGTTCCTTTAGAAGATAAACATTTCTCTGGCCTGTACTAATGGAAGAGGGAAGGGTAATTTTTCCATTTTTCAATGGAATAGATAAAAGATATTTGTCTACAGATTTATTGAAGAAACTTGCTTCCTGTCTTGATTTTGGATCCATAATCAAAGAATAGAAATCCGTATCCATTACGATTTTTTCTATTTCCTTTCCGGAATATCCGGAAGCGTATAATCCACCAACGATGGCTCCCATACTTGTTCCGGCAATATAATCCACCTTTACTCCCAATGAATCTAACACTTTTAGCACTCCGACATGTGAAAAACCTTTGGCCCCACCACCGGCAAGTGAGAGTCCTATTTTGGGGTTCTTCGGAATTACTAAGTCTTTTTTTACCTGAGAGTTGAACAATAGCAATTGGAATACGAAAAGAAGAATCAGGAGTTTTCTCATAGTTAATCTTTTATATAAATCCGTTTCACCCGTGGGGAAATGGACGTTAATACTTCATAGGTTATAGTTTTACAGTAGCCTGCAAATTGTTTTAAACTTGGTTGAGCATTGAAGACTGTTACAGTATCTCCCTCCTTTACATGGGGAGCATTTTCTACGTTAATCATCATCATATCCATACAGATATTTCCAACAATAGGAACCAATGTTTTATTGACTCCCAAATGGCCTATCTGATTTCCTATCAATCTTGGGATACCGTCAGCATATCCAACAGGGATCGTTGCAATCTTAGTCTTATGATCTGCTTTATATTTTCTGCTGTAGCCTACAGATTCTCCACTTTCAACCACGGAAATTTGGGATATTACTGTTTTAAAGCTTACTACAGACTGTAATTGTTTTTGTATTTCACTATCCGGTGATTCTCCAATCATTCCGATACCGATCCGCACCATATCATGCTGATGATCCGTATAGCTTGTAATTCCAGACGAGTTTAAAATATGTCGGATAGGAGTGTAGTCTAATTTTTCAGTTAAATAGCGAGAATTTTTTTCAAAAACCTCCAGCTGCTTTAAAGTAAACTCTTTCTCTTCCGGCATATCTGAGGAAGATAAGTGACTGAACATACTTTGAACTTTAAGATTTTTCTGGCTTAAAGTTTCACTGAGTTGGTCCAGTTCAAAGTCCTTAAATCCAAGACGGTGCATTCCCGTTTCCAGTTTAATATGAATAGGATATTTTTTATCATATCCTGATTTCTGCACAGCTTCATAAAATAGTTCCAACACCCTGAAACTGTAAATTTCAGGCTCCAGATTATATTCAATGATCGTTTGATAACTGTGTTGCTCAGGATTCATCACTATAATAGGAGTAGTGATTCCCTTTTTACGCAGTTCTACTCCTTCATCAGCAAAAGCTACCCCAAGATAGTCGATGTGATGATGCTGTAGGAACTCTGAGATTTCATAACTACCCAAACCGTAGGCATTAGCTTTTACCATAGCCATCATTTTCGTTCCGGGTTTCAATAGCGACTTGTGATAGTTAATATTATGAAGAATAGCGTTTAGATTAATCTCTAAAACAGTATCATGCTTTCTGAGTTCAAGGATATCTTTAAGCTTCTCTATTTCAAATTTTCTTGCTCCTTTTAAAAGAATGATTTGATTTTCTATTTCAGAAAGGTGTTTACTTTCAATAAGTTCCTTAGTGTCTATGAAAGTATAAGTTTTAGACTTAAATAATTCACTGAACTTTGAAATTTCATCGCCAATTAGAAAGACAGAATCAAAATGTTGATCATTTACCAATTCGGAAACTTCTTCATAAAGTTCCTGAGAATTAGTATTCACTCCTACAATATCCGTCAAGACCAATGACTTTTTAGGCTTATTGTATTCGTTTAAAAATTGCAGGGCAGTTTTCAAAGAATCGAGGTCAAGGTTAAATGAATCATTGATGACAATATTACCCTTAATTCCTTCGATGGCTTCAAGCCTCATTTCGACGGCCTTTAAAAGGTTGATTTTTTCAACGATCTTTTTGTTTTCGACTCCTAACTCCTTAAGTGCAGCGATAAGTGCTGTAGCGTTGGTTAATGTCGCTTCGTCTCTTTGATGGGCAGGAAAACTGATTTCTTCACCAAAATATTCAACAATGATGTTTTCATCCTTGGAAATATTGTTTTTGATGAAGACCTGGTTTCCTTCTTGAAATCCGTAAGAGATTAATTTTTTATCCGAATATAATTTTTTAATTTTTTTATCTACCAAAGGATGGTCACCATTATAAATGATAACTTCAGAATCCTTAAAAAGTTTAATCTTCTCATCTATCAATTCTTCCTCAGAAGAAAAGTTGGCGGCATGAGCTGTTCCGATATGGGTTAACAATCCGATTTGTGGATGGAAAATATTTTCAAGTTTTTCCATTTCATTCGGTTTGGAAATTCCTACCTCAAAAATTCCCAGTTGATGAGAATCATTAATCTGAAGTAATGAAAGGGGAAGGCCTATTTGAGAATTAAAACTCTTTGGGCTCTTTACAGTTGGAAATTCATTCCATAAACATTGATAAAGCCATTCCTTTAAAATGGTTTTACCATTACTTCCTGTAATTCCTATGGATCGCAAATGAGAATTTTCAAAGTGATACTTTGCTAATTGTTGAAGAAAATCCACGGAATTTTTGACAATAATCCATGTTATATTTTCAAACTGTGGATATTGATGTTCGGAAATAATAATATTGATTCCTCTGTCAATGGCAGATTCAATGAACTTTTCGCCAGAATTTTTATGGGTATTAATGGCAATAAACGCAGTATTCTTCGTTGAATAAATAATCCTGCTGTCGTAAGCTATGTTTTTAACCATTAAATTATTCTCACCAATAACCTGTGAATTGGTGATTTCTGCAATTTGATGTACTGTATAGTTCATTGGTGCCCTTTCTGCTTTATTTTTAGGCGAAACTGCAAAAAGGTAAAACTGGAAAGAGGTCAGAAAAGCTTATTTTTAACTGATTTCTCATTTTTGAAATTTTACACTATTGCTTTTTCGTTTTTCATTTATTAATATTCTGTGAATGTATTTTACTGGCTACTATATTATAGAGCTTTTTTGCGACTTTGCAGTTTTACTTTTTGTGTTACTTCCTTTTTGAAAGCACTTCATCAATAAATACACGGCGGCTTACTGCTTCGTAGCTTTCAGTTTCTCCCAATTCTACAAGATTATCTCCCTGGGAAGTTCTCATAGAATAGTTGGCGAGATTACCTGTTCTCTTGCAAATAGCATGCACTTTTGTTACATATTCTGCCGTAGCCATCAGATTGGGCATTGGCCCAAAGGGACGACCCAAAAAGTCCATGTCCAACCCTGCAACAACTACTCTTACGCCGCTATTGGCCAGTTGATTCGCAATGTCAACAATGCTTTCATCAAAAAACTGAGCTTCATCTATCCCTACCACATCACAATTGGATGCCAGTAGAAGAATTTCGTTCGGATTTTCTACTGCACTACTGCGTATTTTATTCTGATTATGAGAAACTACATCTTCCTCAGAATACCGGATATCCAGTTTCGGTTTAAAAATTTCCACATTTTGTCCTGCCATTTCAGCTCTCCGTAATCTTCGGATCAACTCCTCGGTTTTACCCGAAAACATAGAGCCACAAATCACTTCCATCCAACCACTTTGTTTGGAATGATTAATTGTATTTTCTAAAAACATTTGTTAAATTAGCCGTATATTTTCAAAATCAAAAGTAAGCAATTTTAATAAGAATCTTATTATGCAAAATATCCAAGATTTAAAGGAAAAAATTTTTTTTGAATCCAAGAATATCATTGATAATCTGGACAAAATAAATAATGTAGACGAGTTACTTTCCAAGCAAGATCTTGTAGATGAGCTTGCTAACAGGATTTCTTTTTTGAAACTGCTGGAAAAAAACATTGAATATTTCATAGCAGACGAACCAGTTAAATATTCGGACAATCATTCCACTTCTTTTGCTTCAGGAGAATTGGACCATCATGATTCCGGAAATGAAGTAACGGAGGAGGAAGCGATCTTTAATAATGAGCTGAATGAAATTGATGAGCATGAAAATGACAGTTTTATATTGGAATCCGAGGAAGAAGAGGTTGTTTTCAATAATCAATTGAATGAGATTGTTGAAAATGAATTCCATGAAAACATGGTAAACTTTGTGGAAGAAAACCACGAAGAAAAGTCTGCTGAAAGTATGCAGACGTCAATTTCTTCTACTGAAGTGACAGAAGAAGAAGCAATCTTCAATAATCAATTGAACGAAATTGATGAAAATGAACATTCAATTGCTCCGGATGCTATTCTGAGTTTTGTAGATGAAGAGAAAATTCTTTCTGATGCTAAGCCTGATTCAGATGAGGATATTAATGAAGATATGTTTAATGATGAAGTAACAGAGGAGGAAGCGATTTTCAACAATCAACTGAATGAAATAGAGAATGATGATGAATCTGAAGAAAAAAATGAAGTGGATTATGCTGCAGTAAGTGAACTTAAAGATAACAAGGTAACTACTGAAACAATTCCAAGTATTTTCGATACTGAAATGCTTGATGATGAAATGTTGATTGAGGAAAATGAAGATCAGTTTGCCAATTCAAACATTTCGTTAGAGCAAGGAGAGCTGGTAACAGAAACCTCTAATGTAGAAAATATTCTGAATGAGATTAAAAATGATCATTCCGAACAAGACATAAAGGAAGAAAATGTTCTTGCAGAAGTTTATGACCGAAGAAAAATTGTTGAAATAGACAAGCCTGTTCCCGAAGAAACAGAAAGACATCCTTCTGATGAAAGTTTTGAAAACTTAGATGAATATCATCAGGAGAAAAAAATAAAATTAGCCAATATCAAAGGGTTGAAAGCTGTTCAATCCCTCTTTGACGATGATCCTCTGGAAAGAGAATTTCCAATGGAAAGCCAAACTACATTTGTAAAGGAAGACACAGGAAGTGTTATGAAGTCTAATATTCCTACCAATTTTATGGAGGCTGAAAAGCAGAAACCAGAGTTTAAACTGGATTTGAATGATAGAATTGCTTTTTCAAAAATGCTGTTTGGTGGAAGTCAGGCAGATCTTAATGAAACGGTAGCTTATCTGAATCAATTCAAAACGCTGGAGGAAGCAAAGGAATATCTGAGTGACCTTTACTATGAGAGAAAATGGAATGGAGTGGATGAATATGCTCAGAGACTTTGGATATTGGTGGAAAATAAATTCTTATAATTTTGAGCGGAATCTTATATTTTGTTCCTACACCCGTTGGGAACCTTGAGGATATGACCTTTAGAGCAGTGAATGTTCTTAAGGAAGTAGATTATATTTTATGTGAAGACACCAGAACTTCTGGAATACTTTTAAAGCACTTTGAAATCTCTAAGCCTTTAAAGTCTTATCATTTACACAATGAGCATCAGGCAACAGAGAAAGTGATTACAGACCTTAAAAATGGCCAGAATATCGCGATCATTACCGATGCCGGAACCCCTGGTATCTCAGACCCTGGTTATTTACTGGCAAAAGCAGGAGCAGATAATAATATAGAAATGATCTGCCTTCCAGGAGCAACAGCATTAATTCCGGCTCTAGTAGTTTCCGGACTTCCCAATAATGAATTTTTATTTGCAGGATTTTTGCCCCAGAAAAAAGGAAGACAAACCAAACTTAAGCAACTTGCAGAGGAGAAAAAAACAATTGTCCTTTATGAAAGCCCCCATAAGATCAATACCACATTGGAACAGATCAAGGAATTCTTTGGTGAAGAAACAAAGGCTAGCTTGAGCCGCGAAATCTCCAAGAAATTTGAAGAAACTAAACGCGGAACTATCAATGAATTAATTGAATTTTCCAAGAGTAAAACTTTAAAAGGAGAGATCGTTCTTATTGTCAATAATTCTATTTAAATTCTAATTGAAAAAACTAATTTTTGTATTGTGTTCTACAGTTTGTATGGGGCAGACTAACCAATACACGAAGGTTCTCCTTTCCAAAAAAACCGGTAAGGAGGTAAATTCATATTCAGATGGATTCGGAACGGTGTATGACCCAGTTTCCAAAAAAGACGGAATTGTAGATGCATCAGGAACCATCACCTTTGAATCTCCCCACAAAGGAGGAATTTCACATATTTTCAAAAAAAGATTTATTCTTTATTCGGAAGAAGCTAATAACAAGAGAAAATCTGCAATTATCGATGAAAAAGGGAATGAACTTGTTCCTTTAGATGATCATGAGTTCAATACTCCGTGGTGGAGCAGGGAACGTATTATTTCTTCCAAACAGGGGAAGGATGCGGTTTATGATTATAACGGAAAGCAGATAATTCCTTATTCAGATAAAATTAGGTTTGCAGGAAAAGACAGATTCTTTGTTTTGAAAGATCAAAAATGGCTTTTGTATGACTATAATGGCAAGCAAACCAATGATCGCGAATTTAGGGACGACTATAACTTTGAAAATGGAAAAGCCCTTATCATCAATGAAGAAAATCAGAGTGAGATTATAGGAAGTGATGGGCATACGTTGCATAAATTTTCAAAACAGATTGATAATATTAATGCTTATCCCTTTTTAATTACAAAAAATAAGGTGACCGGAAAATACGGATTGATTGATACAGATGAAAACATCATTGCTGATGAAGTTTTTAATGAAATCACTCCTGAATACTTTGGCAAGAAAGAATATATTTATCTCAAAAAACGAAGTAAAATAACGGTTTTTTCTAAAAAGGATAGACAATTATACTCTGGTAATTTTGAATTTCCAACTCCTTTATTTCACGGCTTTTTAAGTGTTTATAACGACAAGTTAAAAAAGTACGGTATTGTTGATCTGCAAGGAAGTATAATAATGTCCCATGAGTATGAATTTATTAAAGATTTTACCCTTTCAGGAAAAGATTTTATTTACCTTAAAAAAGGAAGTGAAGAACAGCTTCTTAATACCGATCTTAAAAATATTTTAAATGAAGGGGATCGGATTCTTGGCTTTTATCCTGAGAGTTTGATTATCAGTAATAAAGATAAGTACTACAAAATTTCAATGGCATCCCAATCTAGAGTGGAACTGGAAGGAATTACTTTTGTTAAAAGTCAGGATATTGGATATTTTAACATTCTTAATGAATACTCAAAACCTCTTGTCTGTAGGAATGACAGTCATCTTTATGGTGTTCTGGATGGAAAAGGAACAGAAATTGTACCATTCGTCTACGAAGATATTATAGCATTTGAAAATTTTGAAAATGAAATTGTTGTAAAAAAAGACAGCAAATTTGGAGTTTTAAATTTTCAGAATGAGCCTTTAACAGAGATTATTTACGACACTTATTTTTGGATGAAAGAAGTATTGAAAATGAACAAAGGAAAAAAATCAGATTTCATTTATTTCACCAGATTTAGAAATGAGTTGACGGAACTTTAGTAAAATTGCAAAAAAAAACACATAAAAGTTCAGTATTTTAATGAATTAAATGTGTTGAATAACAATTTATAATATCTTTGCAAACCGTTTAATTCCGGAAAGGAATTATGAATGCTAATTGAGTCAGCCATCACAAGCTGAACAAGTTATAAAGAAAATAATTGTCAATAGATATGAGAATATTAGAAGGAAAAGTAGCACTAATTACCGGAGCTACAAGAGGAATCGGAAAGGGGATCGCTGAAATGTTTGCTCAGCAAGGGGCAAAAGTAGCATTTACCTATGCCGGCTCTGTAGACAAAGCTAAAGAATTAGAGGCAGCTTTAAGTTCTGTAACCCAAATTAAAGGATATCAGTCTGACGCATCAGATTATGATGCAGCTCAAAAACTAGTAGAAGATGTAATGGAGGAGTTTGGAAAGATTGATATTTTGGTAAACAATGCAGGAATTACAAAAGATAACCTGTTATTGAGAATGTCCAAAGATGATTGGGATAAAGTAATCAAGGTAAACCTGGATTCAGTTTTTAACCTTACAAAAGCGGTAATCAAACCGATGATGAAGGCAAAGTCAGGATCTATCATCAATATGACCTCAGTAGTTGGAGTAAAAGGAAATGCAGGACAGGCTAACTATGCCGCGTCTAAAGCTGGGGTAATTGGCTTTACGAAGTCTGTTGCATTGGAATTAGGGTCCAGAAATATCAGATGTAATGCAATTGCTCCTGGATTTATTGAAACTGAAATGACAGCTGTTTTGGATGAAAAAACAGTTCAGGGATGGAGAGATGGCGTTCCAATGAAAAGAGGAGGCCAGCCGGAAGATATCGCTAATGCTTGTGTATTCTTCGGAAGTGATATGTCAGCATATATTACCGGACAGACATTAAATGTAGATGGTGGAATGCTAACTTAAAAAATAGAAAGAGGCTATACAAAATGTATAGCCTCTTTTTTTAATTAAAAACCTGATTTTCCTGTTCCTGAACCCTGATAAAAGTAGTTCTTTTGGAAAGTTCCTTAAGTTTGGAAGCCCCTACATAGGTACAGGTAGATCGTACCCCTCCTAAAATATCCTTTACTGTTTCTGAAACAGGTCCTTTGTAAGCCACTTTCACCGTTTTCCCTTCAGATGCACGGTACTCAGCTACCCCTCCAGAATGTTTATCCATAGCTGTTTTGGAGCTCATTCCGTAGAATGAACGGTATTTTTTACCATTCTCTTCAACCATTTCGCCACCGCTTTCGTCATGGCCGGCAAACATTCCACCCAGCATAACGAAATCTGCACCGCCACCAAAGGCCTTGGCAACATCTCCAGGAACTTTGCAGCCTCCATCTGCAATGATATGACCACCCAATCCGTGGGCAGCATCAGCACATTCAATAATTGCTGAAAGTTGAGGATAGCCTACCCCTGTTTTTACACGGGTTGTACATACGGATCCGGGACCAATCCCAACTTTGATGATATCTGCTCCTACCAAAAGAAGCTCTTCTACCATTTCTCCGGTCACCACATTTCCGGCAATGATGATCTTATCCGGAAAATTTGCTCTTGCCGTCTTCACAAATTGAACAAAATGTTCCGAATATCCATTGGCTACATCTATGCAGAGAAACTCTATTTTTGGGTGCTTTTCAAGGATTAATCGGATTTTCTCTTCATCTGCTTTTCCTGTTCCGGTACTTAGGGCAATATATTGATGAATGCTTTCTGGCTGGCTTTGCAGAAATTGACTCCATTCTTCAGCAGTATAATGTTTGTGTACCGCTGTGATAATTTTATCCTTAGCCAGTTCTACGGCCATTTCAAAGGTTCCTACAGTATCCATATTGGCAGCAATAATAGGGATGCCACTCCATCTTTTTTTAGTGTGCTTGAAAATAAACTCCCTTTCCAGATCTACTTCTGAACGGGACTTTAATGTGGAACGTTTAGGGCGGAACATTACATCCTTAAACCCCAGTTTTATGTCATATTCTATACGCATCTTGTATTTATTTGTCAGAATAAAGGTAGTAAATAATCTGAAATGGATTATTTTTGGAGCAATGGATTTTCCTGTAGCTTTTCATATTTTCGGTAAAACAATCTTTGCACATCCTCTTTTTGAGGCGGTAGGAATGTTTCTGGGCATGCGGTATTATTTTTATGTCAAAAGAAAATCAAAGGAAAAGCTATCGTTCAACACTTCTGCAGCAGTTTTGATAGGGGCAACAGCAGGCGCTTTACTAGGCTCTAAACTTATTGGAAATCTGGAAAATCCTTATTTGATGTTTGATCGTTTTAGTGTTCAAAAATTCTGGTCAAGTAATACCATTGTGGGTGGACTAGCCTTTGGATTATTAGGAGTGGAGCTTGCCAAAAAGGTAGTTAATCATAAGGAAAGTACAGGCGATTTAATCGTTTTTCCCTTAATGCTGGCCATGATCATTGGAAGAATCGGCTGTTTCCTTACGGGAATTTATGAGGAAACCTATGGTATTCCTACGGATTCCATCTTTGGAATGAATCTGGGAGATCAATATCTCAGGCATCCTGTTGCCTTGTATGAGATTGGTTTTTTAATCATTCTTTGGATTTGCCTGAAGTATATTCAAAAACTGAAAAGACATCCATCAGGGTTTCTTTTTCAGATCTTTATGCTGAGTTACTTTACCTTTAGGCTTTTGTTGGATTTTATTAAACCCAGGGTTGAAATTTTAGGGAATTTAGGAACTATTCAAATAGTATGTATTTGTGTAATTATTTACTACATTTATACTATGAAAAACACTCAATCCACTATTTAAAATATTCAAGATGAAATCTTTAACACTTTTGGAAGCTGGTGACCTGACGGGTTTAGTAATCATGATCGTTGGTATTATGATTTTAGGCGCCTTGTTCTTTTCTATCATTGTTACCTTTGTTGTAAAGCTAATTTACGAAAGAAAGGATGATAAGAAGTTCAGCAAAAAACAGTTTATACAAACCTTTGTGATTAGTCTGTTGATCTGTGGCCTGATTAGCGGGTATATTTGTGGATAAGGAATTTAAAAATTAATTATGCCGATAAGAAATTATACATACTACGATTATACCATTAGTCTTTGCCCGGAATGTCTGAAGAGAGTAGGTGCAAAGATTATTATAGAGGATGAAGCCGTTTTTATGACCAAAAGATGTCCTGATCATGGTTTCTTTAAAACAAAAATTGCTTCAGACGTACCCTATTACAAAAATATAAGAAACTATAATAAAGCTTCGGAAATGCCACTTCACTTCGGAACAGATGTGGAGTACGGATGTCCTTATGACTGTGGGCTTTGTATAGATCATGAACAACACAGCTGCCTTTCCATTGTGGAGGTTACAGATCGTTGTAATCTGACCTGTCCTACCTGCTATGCAATGTCATCACCTCATTATGGCAGTCATAGAAGTCTGGAGGAAATTGAGGCGATGTTTGATGTTATTGTTAAAAATGAGGGTGAACCGGATGTTGTTCAGATCAGTGGGGGAGAGCCCACCATCCATCCTGAGTTTTTTAAAATTATGGACATAGCGAAGACCAAGCCTATTAAACATTTAATGTTGAATACGAATGGGATAAGAATTGCCAATGATCCAGGTTTTGCAGAAAAACTGGCAACGTATGCTCCTGAATTTGAGGTGTATCTTCAGTTCGATTCTTTTAAGGCGGAAGTTTTAGAGGAGTTTAGGGGAAAGGATCTCAGTTCGGTAAGGATGAAAGCACTGGAAAAACTGAATGAACTCAATCTTTCCACTACCTTGGTTATTGTTCTTCAAAAAGATAAAAATATAGATGAAATAGGGAAGATCATTGAATTTGCCCTGAAGCAGAAATGTGTAAGAGGAATTACATTCCAGCCTGTGGAAATTGCAGGGAGAAATAGGGAGGATTCGGCTTACGAGAAAATCACTTTAACGGAAGTGAGACAGGAAATCATCAATCAGTTTCCAATTTTGAATTCTGATGATATTATTCCGGTTCCATGTAATCCGGATGCCTTGGCAATGGGATATATTTTAAAACTTGAAGACGAAACCATTCCTTTAACACGTTATATTAATCCTGCTGATCTTCTGAATAATGAATCCAGAAATACCATTGTCTACGAGCAGGATAAAGGGCTTCACATGCAGTTGCTGGACATATTCAGTACCGGTATTTCTGTAGATAAAGTAAAACCTAAGGTCAACCAGTTACTTTGTTGTCTTCCGGAGGTCTGTGCCCCTGACCTCGATTATGATAATCTGTTCAGAATTATTATCATGAACTTTATGGATGCCCATGATTTTGATGTTCGGGCTGTGAAAAAGTCGTGTGTTCACATTGTCAATAAAGACCTGAAACTGATCCCATTTGAAACCATGAACCTTTTCTACCGTGATGATAAGAAAAGCTATTTAGAAGAATTAAGAAAAGAAGATAGAGTATTGTTTTAAGATAGAGGCATTATCTATTTCTACAACAGGGTTTCCTTTCAGATTGAGTATAGAAATCTCTCTATTTAATTCAATGATAACAAATCTGCTGTTTTATAGCATCTTATTTTTAGCTACATTTGATGGGTGAAAATTCTTTTTGTTCAATTCTCAAAATGAACAGATTGTACGCATTTGTATTAAAAAAATTAAGATAATATATGGAAAGACCACTTATTCTGGTTACTAATGATGATGGGATTACAGCACCAGGTATCAGAAACCTTGTCAATTTTATGAATGAAATCGGAGAAGTAATTGTTGTAGCTCCGAACTCGCCTCAAAGTGGAAAAGGCCACGCAATCACTATTAATTCTACCCTAAGTTACGAAGAAGTAACCCTAGATGGTCCACAGATTGATTTTTCTTGTAGTGGAACTCCTGTAGACTGTGTAAAAATGGCTCTCGATAAAATTTTAACAAGAAGACCGGATATCGTAGTTTCTGGAATTAATCACGGAGCAAACTCATCTATCAATGTAATCTATTCAGGAACAATGTCTGCAGCTGTAGAAGCAGGAGTGGAGGGAATTCCTGCTATTGGGTTCTCATTACTGGATTTCAGCTGGGAGGCTGATTTTACTCAAGCTAAAGAGTTTATTCAGAATATAGTAAGAAAAACATTGGAAAACCCAATGCCAAAGGGAATTGTTCTGAATGTAAATATTCCAAAACTTCCTAAAGAGGAAATAAAAGGAGTAAAAGTTTGTAAGCAGGCTAATGCTAAATGGGAAGAAAGCTTTGATGAAAGAGTAAACCCACACGGAAAAAAATATTACTGGTTAACCGGTTACTTCAATAATATGGATGATTCTGAGGATGCTGATGAAATAGCTTTGGCCAACGGATATATCTCGATTGTACCTGTTAAGTTTGACCTGACAGCATATGAATATATGAAAAAGTTGGAGGAAGTAATGGTTTTTGATACTGTAAAGGATGCTAAATAGGATTTTAAAAAACATTGATTTCTAAACATACTTAGGGTAGGAAATAGTTTTTTCCTGCCCTTTTCTTTCAATGTCAATAGATTCAATTCTTTTCAAGGAATGATACTTAGCTGATGAAAGCCGTTTCACTTTTTATCCTATATTTAAGATGATGGTTTCTGCAATAAAAAAAGACGCACATCTATTGAATAAAAAACCTGAAAACTATACGATATTTGTAAATAAGGTATTAAATTTGATAGTTTGTAACAGTCTGCTAATTATTGCTACTCATTACAATACTTATATTTTTAAAATTATAAATAAAGACAGTTTATGTGGAAAAATTTCAAACTGAATAAATTTTTACTACTGATTCCATTAACCAGTCTAATGTTTTGCTTCAACTCGCCAAAGAACGATGATGAAAAGATGCAGACAATAATGGTGAGCGTAAAAAATACCCTTTCTTACCTGCACTATAGTCCAAAAACTATTAATGATGCCTACTCAAAGGACGTTTATAAGCACTATTTTGAATTAGTAGATCCTGCGAAAAGATATTTCCTTCAATCTGATATGGATGAATTCAACAAGCATGAAACCAAGCTTGATGATTATATCAACCAGGGTGATCTTTCATTCTATAAGCTTACCATCGACAGGCTTTACCAGAGAGTAGATGAGATTGATAAGATTACACAGGATATTTTCAGTAAACCGATTAATCTTCAGGAAGATGAAACACTTACTTTAGAGCCCAAACTTAAAAAGGTACCCGCCAACAAGCAGGAACAATACAATGAGTGGAAAAAGTTCATTAAATACAATATCCTTCAGGAAATTGAATCGATGAACAGTAAAGAAGAGGCTCAAAAAGAAAAGAAAGATTCAGTTCAGAAGTACAAGTTACAGGATACAATCAAGTTTAAGGTTCTTACTCAGGACGAAAAGATCAAAAAAGCAACAGATGAAGTAAAAGATCTTGTAAAGGATACGTTTACCAGATTCAAAAAGAGAAAGAAAATGGATTGGTTTACAGTGTATATGAATGCATATACAGAAGTATTTGATCCACATACCAATTATTATTCTCCAAAGGATAAAGAAGATTTCGATACTCAGTTTACCGGAAAGGTAATAGGGATTGGAGCTTTAATTCAGGAGAAAAAAGGAAACCTTTACCTGGGTGCTCTTACAATTGGTGCTCCGGCATGGAAGTCCAAGCAGCTTTCTGAAGGGGATAAGATTCTAAAGGTAAAATCCAAGCCGAAAGATGATGCTGTAAACGTAGTAGGAATGCTTTCTGATGAAGCGGTAAGATTAATCCGAGGAGAAAAAGGAACACCTGTTACCTTAACGGTTCAGAAAAAAGATGGTACCATAAAAGATGTAACCATGATCCGTGAGGAAGTTGCCATTGAAGATACTTTTGCAAGAAGTATTGTAGTAAATGCTCCAAATGGAAAAAAATACGGGTTTATCAATCTTCCTAGCTTTAATGCTGATTTTGAAAATGCCAAAGGAAGAAACGCTTCGGATGATATTAAAAATGAAATCGTTAAGCTTAAAGCTCAGAATATTGAAGGAATTGTTTTAGACCTTAGAAATAATGGTGGAGGTTCCTTAACGGAAGTAGGAGATATTATGGGTCTTTTCATGGATGCCGGACCTTATGTACAGGTAAAGGATGGAAATGGAAAAATACAGACTCTAAAGAATAAAAATGAAACTCCAATCTGGACAGGCCCTTTAGTGATTATGCAAAACGAACTTTCTGCTTCGGCTTCTGAGATCTTGGCAGGTGTAATGCAGGATTACGGAAGAGCAATGATCATCGGATCTCCACAATCTTTTGGGAAAGGTACCGTACAGACTTTTGTTGACCTGAACAGATTCCTGAATACTGAGGATGATTTTGGATCTTTAAAACTAACCATTCAGAAATTCTATAGAATTACAGGTGAATCTACACAGAGAAAAGGAATTGTTTCAGATATTCAGATGAAAGATTTCTTTACCTATGCAGAAGTAGGAGAAAGATATGATGACTTTGCGCTGGCTTGGGATAAAATTCCGGCTACCAAATTCGAAAAACTGAACTTCTTTAATATTCAGGCTCTTGAAAAGGCAAGTGCAGATAGAATGGCTAAAAACAAGAATTATCAGTTGCTTTTAGAATCTGCTCAATGGAGAGAAAAATTAGACAAAGAAGAAAACATTACTTTGAATATCAATAAATTCAATGAAGTGATGAAACATAGAAAATCTCAAATTGAAAAATTTAAGGTACTGACTAAGTTTGAAAATGGACTTCAGTTTATCATGTATCCAAGTGAGGTTGAAAGAGAGAAAAAAGATGAAGCGTTCAAGAAAAAATCTGAAATGTGGATCAAGAACCTTAAAAAGGATCTCTATCTGCAAGAAGCAATGAATATTGTTTCAGAGATGGGAACAAAATCATAAACATAAAAAAACCGCTAATGAAAATTAGCGGTTTTTTTATTGAATAAAAGGATTACTTAATTTCTACACATCCCACTCTTCCTCCAGCGTTTCCTGTAGGCTGAGTATGGAAGTCATCAGCTGCAGCATGCACAATAAGGCCTTTTCCGATAATGTTCTTAGACTCGTCTGTACAGCCAAGACACCACTTGTCTGTCTTGAATGTAAGTGTTGCAGTTCCGCTTTGGTCAGCAACTAAATTTCCTATATCTCCCATATGGAAATGCTCAGCACCCCATTTTCCGTGATCGTTCTTGGATGGGTTCCAGTGTCCGCCAGTAGAGGTTCCGTCTGCAGCAGAACAATCTCCTTTTTCATGAATGTGTACAGCATGTATTCCAGGGGTAAGGTTCGTTATGTCCAGCTTCAGGATGACATCATTTCCTTGTTGGGTAAACTTTGCTGTTCCACCTGTTTCTGTTCCGCTTTTGGCATTTACGCTGTATGTTTTAGTAGTTCCGCAAGAAACGGCAAAAAACGCACATCCCGCCAATAATGCTAATGTTTGTACTTTCATTTTTAAATGATTTATAATGATTTAATGATAAATTTAAAAAAGATTTTCCAGAACCCTTTAGGATTTCGGTCTTTTTTAGGAAGATATTATTATTCAGAATTGTAATATGCCTTGTTTTGGCCTCTAAACCTGCTGGTTGGGTGTCAAGATAATTATTTTTAAATAAGATCAAAACAAAGCCTGAAAAAGATCAATAAAAGACAAATAATACCGTGGATTTTTGTATTCCGATTCATTAATTTCCCATTCGGTAAGAAAACAATACCCTTCAGTAATAATTTTTTTACAGAAGGGTATTTATCGTATTACTTTTGATCCAGAAAACAATAACCATGAAAGCACAAGCTCATAAAATATTCTTTCTTATTGCTCTTCTCTTTTTTGTAATAGGATATTCTCAGATAAAAATATCGGGTAAAGTAACCTTTAAAAATAAAGGGATAAATGAGGTAAATGTCACATTAAAAGACACCTATGATGGAGCAACAACTGATGCACAAGGACGTTTTTCCTTTGAAACCTTAGAAAAAGGAAGTCATGTTCTAACCTTTACCCACCCGAAATATGAAGAGATTAACAAAACTATTGTAATTGATAATCAGGATGTTTTATTAGGAAATATTGAAATTAAAGAACAAGTAAGTGAGATTGATGCTATAGTGGTTTCTGCAGGTTCCATTGAAGCCAGTGATAAAAAAAGAGCAAGCGCATTACTTACGCCTACGGATATTTATACTATCGCAGGGGCCGATGCACAAGTTTCCTCTGCGCTAAACTATCTTCCCGGAGTACAGAAAGTGGGAGGAACGGAGGGGGTCTTTATCAGAGGAGGTACAGGAACAGAAGCTAAAATATTCATGGATGGAATTTTAATCAACAATTATTTCTCCAATTCAGTATCAGGAATAGCAGGAAGAGACCAGTTTAATACTTCTATTTTTAAAGGAAATGTATTTTCAAGTGGTGGTTATTCTGCATTATACGGACAGGCTCTTTCCGGAGCTGTATTGTTAGAAAGTGTTGATTTACCGGACCAGACTTCCTATGATTTTTCAGTTTCACCGATTTTTCTCGGTGGTGGATTTCAAAAATTAACCAATGACAATAGGCATTCTTATGGAGTTTCTTTGAATTATTCAGATTTAAGCCTAATGCAGAAAGTATTCAATTATAATACAAACTTTGTAGACTCTCCCAAAGGGCTGAATGGTAACTTTAATTTTAGAATTAAGACAAAATCAGGCGGGTTCATAAAATACTACGGAATGTATACTGGAAACAATATGGGCGTGAAATCAGAAAGTCTGGAGCCTGGAAGTGATTTTTCTCTGGTAAGACTGAAAGGAAAAAGCACTTATCATAATCTGACTTTTAGACAGAAATTTGGAAAATATCTGCTGAATGTGGGAACTTCGTATGCATTTAACAGATCTGACCTTAATTTTTCTACAGAAACCAATAATGTAGAATCAGACAGAACCAGATTGCTTACAGATGGGAACTATATCAATCTTAAAGCCGTTCTTGAAAGAAAAATTAACAGAATCAGCGCGATAAGAGGAGGTTTTGAGTTGAATAATGCCGATGAAAAACTAAACTTTGAAGATGTTCGGAAGCATTACAGGGATTTAATCTCCTCTGCTTTTGTAGAAACAGATCTTGGATTCAGTAATGCATTGTCAGCCAAAATAGGAGTGAGGGCAGAGCATTCATCTTATTTGGGAAAGAATAATATTGCACCTCGTTTTGCTCTGGCATACCGTTTAGCAAAGAATTGGACATCATCATTAGCCTATGGAATTTTCTACCAAAACCCAGAAAGTAAATACATTAATGGACCGGCCAATTTGGGCTTTCAGAAATCGGAACACTATGTTCTACAGGTTCAGAGAAGTTCAGAAGGGAGATCGCTGCGTCTGGAGGCTTTTTACAAAAAGTATGACCAGCTGATCAAAACCTACAACATTATTCCGGGAAATGCCCAGCAGCAACAGGTACAAACAGCCCTAAATAATGATGGTTACGGTTATTCAAAAGGAATGGAAGTATTCTGGCGCGATAATAATAAAACCTTTAAAAACATTGATTATTGGGTTAGTTATTCCTATCTGGATACCAAAAGAGACTTCCTTAATTATCCTGTAAGTATGAAACCCAACTTTGCTGCAGAACATACATTATCTGTAGTCGTCAAAAGATTTATTCCGGAATGGAAAGTAGGTGCTAATCTGTCTTATTTATACACCAAAGGACGACCGTATTATGATATTGCATCGAGGTGGGAAGATGGAAAAGCTGTTAATTATACTAGAAATGAAGGAGAATTAAAAGACTACAACAGCCTTAATCTGAGCTTTAATTACCTGCCCAATATAGGGAAGAAAGACGCAAAGGTATTTCCCATATTTGTTCTGAGTGTTTCCAATATTTTAGGCTCAAAAAATGTGTATGGATATAATTTTTCAACAGACGGCTCCAGAAGTTCAGCTGTTTTGCCGCCAGTAAATACCTTTGTATTTGTAGGTGCATTCTTCATCTTTGGAGTAGATAAAACAGAGGATGTAATCAACAGTAATTTATAAAAACATATCTTCGGAAAACAATACAATTAACTTTTTAAAATTAATATAATGAAAAAATACATTTTAAGCTTTGCTTTAGTTTTGATGAGCTTAACCGCTTTCGCTCAATCAGATTATGAAAAAATTATGTCTGAAAAGATTGGGAAAATAGAGGCTTGCAAAACAACAGAAGAGTTTCAGGCATTGGCAAATGATTTTCAGAGAATAGGAAGTAAAGAAAGTGGACAATGGCTTCCTGCATACTATGCTGCTTTTTCCTATATTCAAAAAGGAAGACTTATGATGAGGAATGGAAATGTGCAGGAACTGGATGGGGTAGCCGCACAGGCTGAAAAATATTTAGGCACAGCCCAGAATCTTGCTGGAGCAGATAATGCGGAGATTCACCTGCTGAAAAAAATGGCTTATTCTCTCAGAATGATGGTTAATCCACAGCAACGTTTTATGACCGATGGTGCGAGAGCATCTGAAGAGCTTATTAGAGCAGAGAAGCTGGATCCTGCCAATCCAAGAATTGCCCTGATTAAAGCTGAGGATATTTATTTTACTCCAGAACAGTTTGGAGGAAGTAAAACCAAGGGAATAGAAATGTTTAAGGAAACCATTGCAAAATTTAATGCTTTTAAGCCTAAAACCACTTTAGACCCAAACTGGGGAAGAGCAGAAGCAGAATATTTTATGAGCTTACCTGTAGAAAAGAGTAAGTAATGAACTGGTTTTCATTTTCTACAGTTTAGAAATAGCAAACGACACCATTTATTGCGGATTAAAGTAAATCGGCTGCCTCAAAGTGAGGCAGCCGATTTTATAATTTAAATTATTTGAATATTAGCATGCAAAAACAGAGCATCTTCCAAATTGGTTTCTACACATATTCCATCCACATCCATCATCTTCAAATGGATCTTTTATCATTAATCCTCCAGCAACTTTCTTTTGCTCGTCTCTGGTTAATTTTTTTAGTTCTTTTAACTTGATTTGTTTTTTCATTTTAGTTTGTTTTTTGATGTTTCCTACTCTTTAAGCTTTTCGGATAACGCTAATTTGTATTTCCCTAAATTAGGGTAAATGTTTTAAATTGCAAAATTATTTTCATAAAAATGTTTATTTTTTAATAGATTTTATATTTAAACATGTAATAAATGTATTGAATTGTTAATTTTAATTATTAGTGTAAATTCAGTATTAGATAGTGTTTTTTCGCTATGTCTTCAAATACCATTCGGGGGCAAAAAGCTACCGTTCAGTAAGAAATAATTTTACTTACCTTTAATAAAGACTAATTTTGAACCAAGAAAATGAATCATGAAACGTAAGGAAATTATCACACTATTTTGGGTCTCACTCATAGTCTCCATGTTTTTCTTTTTTGCCTTTACATCAGAGAAAAGTATAGAGAGTTTTGTCCTTACCATGCTTATTTCCCTGCTCTATACTGTGATATTGGGAGGCGGAAATGGGTTTCTCAACAGTTTTCTCAATAAAAGATTTCCCTGGTCTGAAGAAACAACCAAAAGAGCAGTTATAAGTATTATTTCCATTGTTATTGCTAACATTGTATTGGTCTATTTGTGTAACTATATCAATTTTGTGTTGATTCAGAATGCAAGTACTACCGAGGAGTTTTTCTCAGGGAAATATAATCTTGTCAATTGGTTTACCATCAATATTGCACTGCTTATTTCAGCATTCCTACATGCCAAAGGATTTATGGAAGAGTTGAAGAAAACTTCCAGAAAGGAAGTGGTAGAACAGAAGCTTATTGCCAAGTCTGCCAATGCACAATTTGAAAGTCTTAAGAACCAACTGGATCCTCATTTCCTTTTTAATTCTTTAAATGTTTTAAGCGCCCTGATAGATGAAAACCCTCATCAGGCCCAAAAGTTTACTGCTTCAATGTCAAAGATTTATCGTTATGTGCTTGAACAGAAAGATAAAGAACTGGTAACCGTGGAGGATGAAATGGAATTTGCAAAAACCTATTGTGACCTTTTAAAAACAAGATTTGAAGATAGTGTAGATTTTAACTTTGGTGTTAAAAAAGAAGACTACCGGAAATATGTAGTACCACTATCACTGCAGCTTCTGTTGGAAAATTGTATCAAGCATAATTTTGCAACCTCTTCAAAACCATTGGTTATTAGAATATTTTCAGAGGGAGATATCCTATGCATTGAGAATAATTTACAGGTAAGGGAGCAAATTAAGGAGAGTTCGGGTATTGGATTATCCAATATTGTACAGCGTTATTCTCTGCTTACCAAGCGAAATGTTTTTATAGAAAAATCTGAGGATTATTTTAAAGTAAAACTTCCAATGCTTGCAGATAAGCCTAATATTGTCAGTACAAAACCAGATGATGATTATAAGGCCTACAAAAAAGCACAAAAAAGAGTAAAGGAAATCAGAGGGTTCTACACCAATCTGATCTCTTATTGTATCGTTATTCCCTTTTTGATTTTTATCAATCTTTTTACAGGAAGCCGAAGTCATTGGTTTTGGTTCCCAGTATTTGGTTGGGGAATTGGTCTCGCATCCCACGCTTTTCAGGTATTTGGGATTGGAGAATCCTGGCAGGAAAAAAAGATTCGTGAAATAATGGATAAACAAAAAAATAGAAATGATGGAAACATTTGACGATGATGATATTCAATATCAGAAAGCAAAACGACAGGTAGAAAGGTTAAGAGGATTTTATAGCCATCTTTTTATCTACCTTATTATAAATCTGGTGATTGTCTATTATAATTATACGCATTTAAAACCCGGAGAAAGCTATTTTCAGTTTAAGAACTTCTTTACTGCCACTTTTTGGGGAATTGGGATTTTAGCACATGCGGCAGTAGTTTTTCTTTCCAAAACCAGTTACCTGCAAAAATGGGAAGAGAGAAAGATCCGTGAGCTGATGGAAAAATAAAAAAGAGATTAATACAGCCTTAAATGGACATAATAACTGATGAATTTATCAATAAAGGGTAATTTTTTTGTAAAAGGATGTTATTAAGCCTTTCGGAATTTCACCCTTTTTACCCTAAAAAATCACGATATGAATCCTTTACAAATACTGTTCTCTATTTCCATGGCTGCATGGTTTCTCAGCGAGTTTCTTTACAAAAGCATCTTAAAATCCAATAAAGAAGATAGAAAAGGTAAGGATAAATCAACGCTTAATATCCTGTGGCTGGCCATTCCGTTTTCCATTGCGGCGGCAATCACAATTTCCAAATTATCTACATTACCCATTACCGGTGGAGAATGGATTCTGTATGTAGGTGAAGCTTTTATTCTTATAGGAATTCTTATCAGATTTATCATCATAAGATCTTTAGGAAAATATTTTACGGTGGATGTTACTATCAAACAGGATCATAAGATCAAAAAAGTGGGTTTCTACAAATATCTGAGACATCCATCCTATGCCTTTTCTTTGCTTACATCACTTGGGCTTGGATTATATTTAAATAATTGGCTGTCATTGCTATTTGCGTTTGTTCCACCATTTTTAGCCTTTGCCTACAGAATTAAAATTGAAGAACAGGCTTTATTAGAACAGTTTGGCGAAGAATATATTGCCTATCGTAAAACGACAAAAAAACTAATCCCTTTTATTTATTAAAGCCCATCTGGTTCCGTTAATCTAGGGTTTTTACCATTCGGAAAGCATAAACTACCATTCGGTAATATAAAATTGATTTGAGGCCCTTTTCCATCATACCTTTGATTCAAGAAAAAAACAAATTAACTCTTAAATCAAAATAGTATGGAAACTTTTAGCAAAGAAACAACCGCATATGAAAGAGCCTCAAAAAGAGTAAAAGAATTAAAAGAATTCTATGGAAACCTTACTTCTTTCTGTATCGTAATTCCCTTTCTAGCTTTATTGAATATTATCACAGCACCCGGATATTTATGGTTTTTATGGCCAATGTTAGGCTGGGGAATAGGAATTGCGTTTCATGCAGTCAATATATTTGGAATTGGCAAAAGCTGGGAAGAGAAGAAAATTAAGGAGCTTATGGATCAGGAAAGAGGAAAAACAAAAACGTTATAATAACTTTAAAAAATATAATCATGGATTATAACAGAGCACACAACAGGGTTCGGCAATTGAAAAAATTCTATAAAAACCTTATGTGGTTTGGAATTGTTGCAGGAATCATTATGGGTAATGATCTTATTAAAAACGGATTGCATTATAATGTATTGAGCGGGCATTTGATACTGACTATCTGGGCAATTTTTATCATCATAAAAGCAATCTCTTTGTTTGTTTTTGATGACTCATGGGAAAAGAAAATAATGGATAAGGAATTTAAAAAAGATAAAAAGGCAATAGACTTTTAAAACCTCCTATTTTTTATCTAATTTTATTTCCAAAATTCTAAAACTGTAAATTCAATGATCAAAACGGTTATTATTGAAGACGAAAAACCAGCTTCAAGGAAATTAGAGAGAATGTTAAGTAACTTTCCTGAAATTGAAGTGGTTGCTAAAATAGAATCTGTAGAAGAAGGGGTAGCCTGGTTTTCTGAGAATGAACATCCTCAGCTGATCTTTTCTGACATTGTTCTGGGAGACGGGCTTTCATTCGATATCTTTGAAAAAATTCCTACCAAAGGATTTATCATTTATACAACCGCATTTGATCAGTATACCTTAAAAGCCTTTAAACTAAACAGTATAGATTATCTTTTGAAACCAATCCTTGAAGAAGATCTTATTGGGGCTGTAGAAAAATTTAAGTCATTTATTCCAGCCAATGATGCCATCGGTTCGCAGGATATAAAGCAGCTGATCAGGAAAGAAAAATCCACTCTTTCAAGAGTCTTGGTGAAGATAGGGTATAATCTGAAAATTGTTCAGGCACCCGAAATAAGCTGCTTTTTCAGTGAAAATAAGATTGTCTATTTACAAACAGAAGATCGTACCTATCCTTCAGATTTTACCCTAGACGAATTGGAAGATCTTTTGGATAATAAAAAGTTTTTCCGTGTCAATAGGCAGTTTATTATCAATTCTGATTATATAAAAAACATTCATACGTCACCTTATTACAAAGTAGACCTTGAATTTCAGCCTCAGGAAGAAATTACCGTTAGCAGAGATCGGGTTAAAGATTTCAAAGACTGGCTTGTAAGCTAAACTATAAATATAATAACCTCAAAAACACTACCATGGACCTCTTATTATTACTTTTCAAGCTTTTTCTCTCTATTTTTTACCCCTGATCATGATTGGTTGTAAAAATCGGCTGCAGAGTTCATAACTGTATGAAAGGCTTCAGTCACTTCCGTCTTCTGCTTACGAGCCAGAGGAAAAGGAACCATGTGTGAATAATCAAAAGGGAAATCCTTTATCTCAACTTCCACATTGATGTTTCGATAGCCACCCTGCAGGGTATTTAGTGCTTCCATTGGAGGTGCAACAGTATCTTTTTCCAATACAAAAGCCTTTACCTGAGACTGGATTTCAGAGATTCGATCCTCTCTTTCCTTTTGAAAATAATTATATCTGAGCATCTTTTTAAACCAGCTTTCTTGGGGATGGAGATCATCATCCTGATAATGTTTCAGCCTGTTATCAAACTTAAAATCTGAACTTAATAGCTCTGTAAAAACAGATTGCATTTTAATCGTGGCCTGGGAGTCCATAATGTATTTTGAGATCGGAAACATCCTGTCAATGGTCATTCCTCCACAAAAGCAGAAGATCTTTGAGGTGGTGAAGAATCTATATGGATCTGCCATTTTAATAATCAGGGAAAGAAAAGAACCAATAGAATACCCAAACAAATCCAGGCTTGCATCCGGAGATATGCTTTTAATCTTACCGGTTTTAATTTTCTTTACTACTTCAATAATATCAGAATAGGTCTGTAATCCTGACCAAAAGATTCGTTGTGGATGAGCCTCCAGTCTTGAGCTTATTGCTGCATTTACATAGGAAAAATGTGTGTTTTCCGGATATTTTCCCTTTCGGAATTTTACAATTTCCATCATATGATGCCGGTCACTCCAGATAGCTTCTGCACGATCCATATGAAAGGCGATTGGAAATAAAATAATAGCTTTATGAGTTTTTTGAGCCAGTTCATAAGCCCATGGAAGGTATTTATCCCATTTCTTTTCATTCAGACCATGAAAAAAAATAATACATCCATTGGCCGTTTCTATATCAGTTCTTTTCAGAATATGATACTCAAATTTTTTATTGCATTCTATATCAATATCTTTAATATCAACCGAGGGCTGATGATATACCAAATAAGCACTTTCATTGGTTTTCAAGGATTGATGATGTTTGGGACAGGCTAGATTTTCAGAGCCATGAAGCAAATCTGAAACCTTAGACTCAAAGGGGATCGATTCAATAGTTATATTTAAATCTTCAATTTCAATCATCTCTTTTTTGGAATCAAAATGATCTTTCAAAACTTCATATAATTCATAGTATTCCATAACAAGATAATTGGGGTTCAACATTAAAACAATTAAGGTAGGTAATTATTATAGTAAGGTTTTGATTTTAAAAGCTTAAAAGTATTCTAGACATAGGAGAAATAATAATGAAACCCGAAAAAAAACTATTTTGGGGTAGATATGATGAGTAGATATGGGTATTTATTTCTTGTCTTTTTGCTCAGTTTTGATGCTGTATTTTTTACCATTACAGAGGTAAGTACTACCAAAACAATCCATAAAAAAGATCTGATTTCTCAGGATAATAAATCTTCTGGTAAATGTTATAGCTTAAATGCATAGATGCGAGAATGACCCGGACATTGTTGGATTCTGCGTACTGGTTGTTTGAGGTTGAAGTTTTCATAATATTGTTTTTATTGTTATTTATCTAGTAATTATGCCATTCGAATACATTACAGAAAAATTTCAAAAAACTTTATCTCTTTACCAAAGTATACATTCAGTAATGCAAAATCAAAATGATTAGATATCTAAAAAATTACACTCTTAACTATCTGTAATCAATTCTATTAGATTCAGTGTCTTCAAGTTGTTTAATAATAGATTCCGGGATCTCATCACTGTCTATGGGAAGGCTGATAGAATCGGAAATAAAGTTCTTTCTGTCTGCTTTCTGAAAGATTTCAAATAAGGCAATAGGTTCCTGATTAAAACTGATACAGGTACTGATGAAATGAAGCTCATGAAGTTTATACTCCGGATTCTTAAGCTTTTCTTTAATATCTTTTATTCTCGATATAAAATGCCTCTGTCTGATAAATGTATTGCTGTTCATGATAATAAAAACATAATCGGAATAGGCGGTGACCTTTCCAAAATATTTATGATGGTCACCGCCACTTCTTTCGATAAAATACTCACCTGTAGTTTCAGACTTATAGATTTCCATGGCCGAGCGCCAGATCCGGTCTTCTTTAGCTTGTGTGGGATTCTCAGGAAGATTTCTGTTGTAGGAATACCAACAGCCTACTAAACGATCCAATAACATGGTATTCAGCTTTACATTATTCATATCAATCTTAAGATCGTTAAAATTGAAAGCCTCTGTATTGGAATTAATGAAGTCAATGTAGTTCGAATATCCCAAAACCCTAACAATCAGACTTAATTTTGCCAAATTTGGTCTGCTTAAAACGGCATTTTCGTTTTGATAGAATTTCTTTAATTTATTGATAATCAAATGTTCATAAAGATAATTTGAACCCAGAAGATCTGGACTCTTTTTTATTCCTTTCTCGGAATGGTCACTGGCAATAAGGTCATTAAGCTCTGCACAGATATAGGACCATTCTGTTTTGGTAACGTCTTCCCAATGGTTTTTCTTTAAAAATTGACGGCTTAAGAAGTTCATCAGTTTCTCAAGGTGAAGGAGATCTTCTTTTTTCATTTGTTATTATATTTTTTACAAGACTAATTTAAGATTTTTATCAGACTAAAGAATACCATAGAAAGACTTTTATATTGTAAAATCCATTGATATTTGAGTAGAAAAACAAATGTTAGAACAATGGAAACAAGAATGTTATTAAAAGATGAGTTCCTCTGGAACAGAATTCAGGAATTTTCACTGGACGCTCCCGATGCTGATTTTCCCTTTTCGAAAAAACTGGCAAAAGAAGAAAATTGGAGTGTTGATTTTGCCCGAAAGGCGATAGAAGAATACAAAAGGTTTGTGTACCTCTGCTGTATTCTTCCCAATGGAGCTTCACCAAGCAAAATAGTAGATAAGGTCTGGCATATGCATCTGATCTATACCCAAAACTATTGGGAGGAATTTTGTCCGAATATTCTAAAAAAGCCTTTGCATCACCATCCATCGAAAGGAGGATCTAATGAAAGTATTAAACACAAGCATTGGTTTACCAATACCTTAAAGAACTACAAAGAAATTTTTCAATCTGAAGCCCCTCAGGAAATCTGGCACGAACAGGAAAAGGCTCATTGTAAGACCAAGTGGTGGCGAAGACTGCGGCTAATTCCATTTTTTGGACTTCTTTTTATGCTATCATCCTGCCTTGGAGAGATTATAGGCACTGTAACATCTATAGTTTTTAGTATGCTGGGAATTTTTGCTTTTGGAATTGTAGTTTCTCTAATTCAGAATACAAATGGTAAAAAGAATAAGGATTCCGGATCAAGTTCTGGAGAAAGCGGTGGCAGTGGAGGAAGCAGTTGTAGCGGTGGGGGAAGCTGCGGAGGTGGATGTGGGGGTTGCGGAGGCGGCTGTGGTGGATAAAAATGAATACCTATGAAAAAGATAATCATTCACTCAGTTCCAATAGTGATAAGTTTTATGTGGCTTATCGAAACATGCCGGGCACTTAATCCATTTACGCTGAAAGGTCCCGGATTTCTGAAATTTTATTTACTTCTTTTACTCGGGTTTTATTTTTCAGTTTTTATATTAAAATTATTAAAGGAAACCATTTCGAAAACCACACTTTATGTTATGCTGTTCATCTTCGTGGTGGGAATCATAAAATTAATAAGAGGAATTTTATTAGGAAAACCTGTAGGATTTTTAATAATTATTTTAATTTCGGAATGTATTGTAATATTATTGTTTAGATTATTTCATGTAAAGAATGAAATTAAGAAGTAGTATCAAAAACAAACCCGAAACAAAATGCTTCGGGCTTTATATAAATTGTTGAAATTAATTATTTTTTTGACTATCCTTTGTCTGTTTATGACCATATTTTCGGATCATAACAGAAGTGAGAACTACTAAAATAAGGCTTATTCCTATGTTTGAATTATCGGGGTGAACAATTGCCTGATACAAATTATAGCCAAAAATGGCGGATACTATGGCAATAAGGATATTGTTAGCATAAGCATACGGGTTTGTTGAAGTTTTCATAATGATATTTTTTATTGTTATTTATCCAGTAAGTATGACAATTCAAAATACGTTACAAAAAAAAATAAAAAATATTTTTAATTAAAATAAAGCTTCAAAATAAGTTCTACGAGATTACTCCGCTTCCAATAAGTTCATCGTCAATATACCATGATGCAAACTGTCCTTCAGCAATGGCAGATTGAGGTTCTTCAAATTCAACATAAAAACCATCTTCAAACTGATAAAGAGTTGCTTTCTGTAAAGACTGTCTGTATCTGAATCTTGCCAATACTTCCATAGATTCTCCATTCTTCAACTTCATATCTTCACGAACCCAATGCAATTCAGAATTGTCAATTTTTAAAGCTTTTTTATAAAGACCAGGGAACTTATTTCCTTCTCCTACAAAAATAATATTGTTTTCCATGTCTCTGGATATAATAAAGCAGCTTTCTTTGTGTCCGCCAATGCCTAGCCCCCTACTTTGTCCGATAGTGAAAAATTGAGCGCCTTGATGCTTTCCAATTGCCTTTCCGTCAGCCTTTTTATAGTCGATTTTTCTTGAAAGAAATTCAAGCTCCTCCTTCTTGGAAGAGAATGTCGGTTTTTCTTCAGCAAATAATGGGGAATCTTTGAAAATCTCAACGATTTCACCCTCATTTGGTTTAAGTTGCTGTTGTAAGAATTGGGGAAGGCTTACTTTTCCAATGAAGCACAATCCCTGAGAATCTTTTTTATCAGCCGTTACTAGGCCTATTTCTTTCGCAATCTCTCTTACCTGAGGCTTTGTAAGCTCGCCAATAGGAAATAAGGCTTTAGACAACTGATCCTGGCTTAACTGACAAAGGAAATAAGATTGATCCTTATTGTTATCTTTTCCGGCAAGAAGATGAAAAACTTCCTTACCATTTTCATCCATAGTTGAATTGACTCTTGCATAATGTCCTGTAGCCACCTTATCAGCACCTAAAGACATTGCCGTTTTCATAAAGACATCGAATTTTACTTCTCTGTTACACAAAACATCAGGATTTGGCGTTCTTCCTTTTTGATACTCATCGAACATATAATCTACAATACGTTCTTTGTAAAGGTCGCTCATATCTATAACCTGGAAAGGAATTCCCAGTTTCTGGGCAACCATCAGGGCATCATTGCTGTCCTCAATCCAAGGACATTCATCTTCTAATGTTACGGAAGCATCATTCCAGTTTCTCATAAACAAGGCGACTACCTCATGGCCTTGCTGTTGTAGCAAATATGCTGTGACACTTGAATCTACACCTCCGGAGAGGCCTACTACTACTTTCATTGTATTTCAATTTTACGAAACTCTTAACGGGAGTTCTTAGTTTGACCCGGCAAAAATACAACTAAAAAAATTCGTAAAAAAACCATAATTTTAAGCATTGATAAAAACGATAGTAGTATAAAAGATACAATTAACGGAGTTTTCAATGACCGAATGCCGGTGAAAATGATGATGATGTATCAATATCCTTAGACAAAATAAAATATTTACATATGAAAAAGTTTATTATTTCAATGGTGCTGATGATCTCAGGATCAGTTTTTTCCCAGGTTTCAATAGGTACTCCGGTACAGGAGAATAATAAATGGACCTTTGGTGGCGGAATAGGTCTTGGGTTTGGAAGCAACAGCTCATTCTATCTACAGGCTTCTCCAAGAGTAGGATACCGTCTTACTGAAGATCTTGAAGCAGGAGCCGTGGGAAGTGTTTCATGGCAGACTTCAGATTATTATAGATCCACGATGTTCGGGATAGGACCTTTTGTCAATTATTATATTGCGCGCTCGTTTTATTTAAGTGCAAACTTCCAACATTACTTCATCAATTATAATGATAAATATTACGATTACAAGTACAACAGAGAAGAAAATGCATTATATCTTGGTGGAGGCTACATGCAGAGAATAGGAAATAATTCCTTTATGCAGTTAGGATTAATGTATAATGTGCTTTGGAAAGAAAATTCAAGTGTATTTTCAAATGGCTTGGTCCCCAATATCGGTTTTGTGGTAGGCCTTTAATCGTTAATCTACGGAAAAATTTTGCAGCTTAAATATAATCTCGCAGATTTTCCAGATAATTTAGATTGTAATATAGATATTCAATAGAGATAGACTTTAGCCAAAGCCTATTTAGAATACAATTAAAAATAAAAAGCACCGGAAACTTTCCGGTGCTTTTCTATTGAAATTAGATTGTTTATTTATTAAGGTTGAGAAGATTTTTCAGCTGCTGATGATTTCTTTGGCTTTGACGTTTTTCCCACCAATCCGTCTTTTGCTTCATTAAGTTCAAGAATTACAGTTTCTCCTTCATTTAATTGTTTGTTTACCAGCATTTCTGCCAATAAATCTTCAATATACTTCTGGATAGCTCTTTTCAGTGGTCTTGCACCAAAGTCTTTATCCCATCCTTTTTCAGAAATAAAGTCTTTTGCTTCTTCAGTTAATTCTACCTTATAACCTAATTTTTCAAGTCTGCCATAAAGCTTGTTCAGTTCAATATCAATGATTTTCTTGATATCATCCTGTACAAGAGAGTTGAAGATCACAATATCATCAATTCTGTTTAAGAATTCTGGAGCAAATGCTTTTTTAAGGGCATTTTCAATAGTACTTCTTGCTCTTGAATCAGACGTTGTCTTTTTAGCTGAAGTTCCGAATCCTACACCATCCCCGAAATCTTTAAGATCTCTTGTTCCAATATTGGAAGTAAGAATGATGATTGTATTTCTAAAGTCTATCTTTCTGCCTAAACTATCTGTAACGTGTCCTTCATCCAGAATTTGTAACAGAATATTGAATACATCCGGGTGAGCTTTTTCAATCTCATCCAAAAGAACCACGGCATAAGGCTTTCTTCTTACTGCTTCAGTTAACTGCCCCCCTTCTTCGTATCCTACATATCCCGGAGGCGCTCCAACCAATCTTGAAACTGCAAATTTCTCCATGTATTCACTCATATCAATTCGGATCAGAGATTCATCTGATTCAAAAAGTTCTCTCGCCATTACTTTTGCAAGCTCGGTTTTACCAACCCCTGTTGTTCCAAGGAAGATAAATGTACCAATTGGACGGTTAGGATCCTTAAGACCTGCTCTGTTTCTTTGAATAGCCTTAACTACTTTCTTCACAGCATCTTCCTGACCTATTACTTTTCCGTTCAGTTTCTCATCCATCTGAGCCAATTTATCAAGCTCGTTTTTGCCCACTTTCGTTACAGGAACACCACTCATCATAGAAACCACTTCCGCAACACTTTCTTCACTTACGGTTTCTTTTTTCTCCTTAACATCTTTATCCCATTTTTCCTGAGCAGCATTCAGTTCCATCTGAAGACGTTCCTCTTCATCTTTAAGCTTTCTTGCTTCAAGATAATCCTGAGCTTTTACAGCTTTTTGTTTCAATTCCTTGATATCTTCAATTTTCTTTTCAAAATCAATGATCTCAGTAGGAACTTTCATGTTTTTAATATAAACTCTGGAACCCGCTTCGTCCATAGCATCAATAGCTTTGTCCGGTAGGAAACGATCCGTAATATATCTTGATGTCAAATTGACACATGCATTAATTGCCTCAGGAGTATAAATTACATTGTGATGTTCTTCATACTTATCCTTAATCTGGTTCAAAATCTGAATAGTTTCCTCAATAGAAGTAGGTTCCACCATTACTTTCTGGAATCTTCTTTCTAAAGCTCCGTCTTTTTCAATGTACTGACGGTATTCATCTAGAGTGGTAGCCCCGATGCATTGAATTTCACCTCTTGCCAAGGCTGGTTTGAACATGTTGGATGCATCCAGGCTTCCTGTAGAACTTCCCGCACCTACAATGGTGTGAAGCTCATCAATGAATAAGATGACATCTCTGTTTTTCTCCAGCTCTGTCATGATCGCTTTCATTCTTTCCTCAAACTGACCACGGTATTTTGTTCCGGCTACTAAACTTGCCAGATCCAAAGTGATCACACGTTTTCCGTAAAGAACTCGTGACACTTTTTTTTGTTGAATTCTTAATGCCAACCCCTCCGCGATCGCAGATTTACCAACTCCCGGTTCCCCAATAAGAAGCGGATTGTTTTTCTTTCTACGTGATAGGATCTGAGAAACTCTCTCAATTTCTTTTTCACGACCAATTACTGGGTCTAATTTTCCATCTCTTGCCAGGGAAGTTAAGTCTCTACCAAAGTTATCCAAAGTTGGAGTCTTACTTTTTGCAGAGCCCAGGTTTCCTGTAGGCTTTCTCATCTGCTCAAAATCCTCTCTTTCATCATCGTCATCATAAGCACTCATCTGTGGTGACTGCCCGGAATTTTTAAGCATAGTTTGGTACTCTTTTGAAACACCCTCATAGTCGATGTCATAAGCTCCCAAAATATTTGAAGTAGGATCTTCATATTTATAAAGAATACCTAAAAGCAGGTGAACGGTATTAATTTCATTGCTTTTATACTGTCGGCATTCTAACTCTGCACGTTTAATAGCATGATCTGCCATCTTGGTGAAAGAAATATTGGTAACCTCCTCAGAAATAGGATTAAGACTTGCTGTATTTAGAGTTTCAATTTTTCTTCTGATTTGTGTTAAATCCGCATTAAGGTTTTGAAGGATTTCTTTTGCAGAGTTTTCCGTTTTTATAATACCTAAAAGTAGATGTTCTGTATTGAGAAATTCACTTTTCAGCCTTTTAGCTTCGCTTTTGCTTTGTTTGAACACTTGGCTCAAACCTTGTGAAAACTTATAATCCATAATATATCTCATTAGAATAAAGGCAACATTACCATTTATCCATTATCTAAATTACAAATATTTTACCAAAAATCAATTAATGACTTTATGGCAGAAAAAATTTTATTATCTTATTGAAAATGATTAAGTTTGTTATTCTTAAAATTTTCCCATGAATCCTGAAATGACCACTTATGTCGGATACTCTGCCTCGGTTTTTATCGTACTGAGTTTCATATTGAAAGATGTAAGAAAAATCAGAGTTGTTAATATGATCGGCTGTATGTGCTTTGTCATTTATGGTTTCTTTAGTGGACCTTTATGGCCGGTTATCATTCCAAACGGACTTATTTGCTTTATTCAGGTCTATCATTTACTGCTTGGAAAGAGGGAATAATGAAAAAAAAACTAATAACATCTGCTTTCAGTAATTTATATACAGACCAGCGTATTGAAAAGGTTTGTCAGACTTTGCATGAAAATGGGTATACTATTGAACTGATTGGAAATGACTGGAAAGGAGCCGAAAAAATGCAGCGTCCTTATTCTTTTTCAAGGATCCATTTAATTTCAAAGAGCTTAAAAACAGCCTATTTTGAATTTAACTGGAAGTTATATCATGAATTAAAAAGAAAAGCAGATCAGAATACGATTCTTCATGCCAATGATATTGATGCTTTGTTTCCAAATTATCTTATTGCTAAAAAGCTGAACATTCCTTTGGTTTTTGACAGTCATGAAATTTTTTCAGAAATGCCTGCAGTTCAGGGCAAAATGTCACAAAAACTGTGGCGTTATGTCGAAAAAACAGTTATTCCAAAACTTACATGGATGATTACGGCGAGCGGAAGCTATGCAAAATGGTTTCAAAAAACATATGGAATTCATCCGGTGGTGGTTCAAAACGCACCACGAAAAATGAATTTTGACTTCGAAATACCTGAAAATAATCCCAAAATTCTTTTATATCAAGGCGCAATCAATCCTTTTAGGGGAATTGATAAAGTGATTATGGCCATGCATCATTTAGACAATGTAGTGCTAAAAATAGCAGGGGACGGCCCTAAAAAAGAGGAGTATGAAAATTTAGTGATCCAAGAAAAGCTCCAAGATAAAGTTCAGTTTTTGGGAAAATTAATGCCTGAAGATTTGAGAAAGGTTACGATAACAGCTGACTGTGGAATGAGCATTGAAGAAAATGGAGGAGATAGTTACCTTTATTCATTACCCAATAAGGTGTTAGATTGTATTCAGGCACGTGTTCCGTTGATTCTGTCAAATATTCCTGAATTGCAGAATATTAAAAATCAGTTTGATGTAGGAGAAACGATTTCTGATCATCAGCCCAAAAATATTGCAGCTGCAGTTGAAAAAGTTGTAAGCAGAGGACGGGAAAACTATCTGGAAGAACTTGAAAAAGCTTCAAAAGTTCTTTGTTGGGAGAATGAAGAAATAAAATTGCTGGAAGTTTTTAATAAAGCATCCCAATAAAATAAATCTAAACCAAAGTCTCTGTTCATAGGATATAGATGCGTTTTTTGTATTTTATGAATCCATCTTTTATCTTAAAATCTTAAAAGTCTAAAATTAATTATCTTTGCACAAAGAAATTTGTGAAAAATGACCATTAAAGAAAAACAGCAGGAAATAATCGACGAATTTGCGTTTCTTGACGACTGGGAGCAGAAATATGAATATATTATTGATCTCGGAAAAGAATTGAAAGGTTTTCCGGAAGACAAGAAAATAGATGAAAATCTGATTAAAGGCTGCCAAAGCAAAGTATGGATTGATGCTGAATTTAAAGACGAAAAACTTTTCTTTAATGCAGATTCTGATGGAATTTTGCCAAAAGGAATTGTTTCGCTTTTAGTGAGTATTTATAGTGGACATTCTACTCAGGAAATTTTGGATTCTGATTTTGAATTTATTTCAGAGATTGGATTACAGGAATTTCTTTCGCCATCCAGAGCTAATGGACTGATGGCTATGACAAAACAAATTAAATTTTACGCAGTTGCCTATCAACTGAAATCATAACCGTGACCAGAATTTTAGCATATCGTTTCTCTGCATTTGGAGATGTTGCAATGACTGTTCCTGTTTTCAGGGAGTTTTTGGAGCAAAATCCTGATGTGGAAATTATTATGGTTTCCAGAAAAAATTTTGAAGCCTTATTTGCCGGTATTCCCAATGTTACATTTAAAGGAATTGATCTTGATGACTATAAAGGGTTCTTTGGATTAAGAAAATTAAGTAATGAATTGGTTAAGGAGTTTAATCCGGATTGTGTTGCCAATCTTCATGATGTGATCAGAACGAAGATTCTGGATAGGATTTACAGAAGAAAAGGATTAAAGGTTTTTAAGATCAATAAAGGAAAAGAAGAGAAAGAGCAACTTACGGATGTCTGGAATCTGGATAAAGTTCAATTGAAAAAAACAGTTGAACGTTATGCCGATGTTTTCAGAGAGATGGGTTTTAAAGTAGAGCTTTCTCAAAAACGTAGACCTTTTCCGGGCTATAAATCAGGAATTGGCTTTGCTCCTTTTGCTCAGCACAAGGGAAAGATGCTTCCTCTGGAAAAATCTTTTGAACTTGCCAGGATCCTGGCTCAAAAACATACGGTGTATTTTTTTGGAGGAGGAAAAAAAGAAACTGAAACCCTTGAAGAATGGGAACGTCAAATCCCCAATACCAAAAGTCTTTCCGGAAGATTAAGCCTTACAGAAGAACTTAATAAAATTGCTGAACTGGAAGTCATGATTTCAATGGATTCTGCTAATATGCATTTGGCAAGCATCGTAGGGACAAGATGTATCTCAATATGGGGGGCAACACATCCTTATGCCGGCTTCTTGGGGTTCGGACAGAGTGAGGATGATGTCATTCAGGTAAAGGATCTGAGCTGCAGACCATGTTCTGTTTTTGGTGATAAGGAATGCTACAGAGGAGATTGGGCGTGTCTGGAGGAGTTTAATATTCAGAAAGTAATACAGGCGGTTAATCTTTAAAAATAACCTTTATCATCTCTTGTGCTTTAGATTCGTCAGAATGGGTTTTTTCCAAAACTGTTTTTCTACGTTCACTTCCAGTATAATTCTTTTCTGCAATATCAATAATATGTTGTCGGATTTCCTCTGTATTGGAACCATAAAGACACAACTCTTTTAACGATTTGTCATCCGTAATGTTTTGATTGATAATAACAAATCGGCTGTTATAAAGCGAGTTGAAAAGCTTTACCTTGGTTCCGGAATTTTGAAAAGATAATAAGATATTGGCTTGGGCATTTTCTAGGAGATGATATAAATTTTCGTTGGTTTCAATGGGAACCAGGTTTATATTCTCAATAGCATTGATTTTCTTTTTAAGGTCATCTGAAGCACGATCTGAAGCTACAATGAGTTTGTATTCAGAAAGACCTTTGAATAGCTCAATGACTTCGTCTAATGCCTTTTTATTGTCTGAAATACTCAGGTCCCCATGGAAAAGGAAGTAATCTCCTTTTTTGTCAAGAATCTTTACCGTAAGATTGCCATGGAAAATATGAATGAGTTTTGCATTTCCAGAGTAGTTTTCAGTCTCATAATATTCCTTTTCAGAAAGACAAAAAACAGATTTGAATTCTTTTAAATATTTTTTTTGATAGCTTTTATATTTGATAGCTTCAATCTTATAAATAATCTTTTTTAAAATATTCTTTTCCGAAAAAGAGAGCCCTTTGTAATACTCAGCTTCATTGTTATGAAGCCGCAGATATAGGGGATGTCCCTTGTCTTTTAATTGAGCGAGAAAGTTTGTCGTTTGTAAGCCTTCAAAAAGAATGGGGGCTTTAGTTTTTGCCAAATTATTGAGCAGGATATTTGAGTTCCTTATTGCGGCGGCAAATGGGGTAAATGAAAGATAAAGAAACGGATTTCTTTTCTTTTGATAAAAAAATACATTTTCTGTAATATGTGTAATCTCCGGATCTGTTTTTTCAGGAATTTGATTCACAAAACAGTGGAGATGAACCTTTACTCCCAGATCTGATAAAGCCTTGATTTTGTAATAAACATCTATAACACCACCATAAGACGGAGGATAGGGGTAATTAAATGATATGACATGAAGAGCTTTCAATGGTGGTAAATATTAATCTTTAGGGAGGCAAAGGTAAAGAAATCCGGTGGAATCTTTTCCCAATTTAAAGTAAGCTTAATAGGTAAAAAGATTTGAGGTATTTAAAAATAAAAAATCTCCCAGTTTCCTGAGAGATTTTTGTGGGCCCTGAGGGATTCGAACCCCCGACCCTCTGGGTGTAAACCAGATGCTCTGAACCAACTGAGCTAAGAGCCCGAATTTTTTTTAAAGGTTTCGTTTCCTTTCTGTGGGTCCTGAGGGATTCGAACCCCCGACCCTCTGGGTGTAAACCAGATGCTCTGAACCAACTGAGCTAAGAACCCTCTAGACTTGTTCTCTTGTTTAGAGTGGTGCAAATATACGACTTATTCCTTTATCTCCAAATTTTTTTCTAAAAAATCTCCCACAACAAAGTTGCTTCCACCAATAAAAATCATTTCTTCTTTTGTACATCGTTCTTTTGCAGATAGATACGCTTTCTGTACAGAATCAAAAATTTTATAAAAAATTTTCGCCTCTTGGAGTAGATTTTCATAATCTTCGGGATGTCTTCCCCTGTTGACGGATGGTTTGGCAAAATAAAACTCAGAATTTTCAGGAAGCAAACCCATCACTTCATCTATGTTTTTGTCATTTACAAACCCTAAAATGACATGCTTGTGCTTATCAATAGAATTTAATTGTGAAAAAACATACTCAAGGCCTGCTTGATTGTGTCCCGTATCACAAATGGTAAGCGGATCTTTTGAAAATTCAAACCAGCGACCAATGAACCCTGTATTTTGATGAACATTCAGTAAACCATTCTCCAGATTCTTATCTGTAATGTTTACATGCAGCTTTCGCAATTCTTCAACAATTGCAAGAACAACACGGATATTTTTTTGTTGGTAATTTCCTTTCAAATCAGAACTAAGTATATTATGAAGTAGGGTAGCGTCTATAAAAGGAGCCTCTTCAGCAATGGCTTTTTTTCTGATGATATTTTTTACCACCTCATTCTCATCTCCTGAAATGACAGGTGTATTATGTTTGATGATGCCTGCTTTCTCTCCGGCAATCTCCTCAATGGTGTTTCCCAATATGTTTTGATGATCAAGCTGAACGTTCGTTATTGCAGAAATCAAAGGTGTTATGATGTTTGTTGAGTCCAATCTTCCACCCAGGCCTACCTCAATAATGGCAAAATCCACCTGTTGCTGATAAAAATATTCAAAGGCCATGATGGTTGTAAATTCAAAAAAAGACGGAAGGATTTCTTCTGGGATGTTTTTAAGCTTTTGAACAAAATCAAAGACAAATTCTTTATTGCAGTTTTTACCATTCACTTTAATACGCTCAGTAAAATCTATAAGGTGAGGAGAGTTATATAAACCTACTTTATAGCCTGCTTCCTGAAGAACTGAAGCCAGCATATTACTTGAAGAACCCTTTCCGTTGGTTCCACCTACATGAATACACTTTATTTTTTCCTGAGGATTTCCAAAGGAAGCACAAAGCTTGGTGATATTATCTAATCCTGGTTTATAGGCTTTTTGTCCATCTATTTGATAGTTGGGCATCTGTACGAAAAGCCAGTCGATAGCTTCCTGATATTGTTCATTTGTCATATTGCAAAATTCTCAAAAGTTTTATGAAAATAAAACAATTTTTTTCAATCTGTAACTTTTTTATATTTACTTCGTCTAATAGGGAAAAATCTTAATATGAAATCGCTGTGATTTGCAAGGACAAATCCCAATAAAATGACACGATTCCATATGACCATTAAAAACAAATAAACATCTACATATGAAAAAAGTTTGGATTATCGTTTTTGGACTAAGTTGTCTGGGATTAAGTGCTCAGAAGAAATGGTCCTTAAAAGAATGCGTAAGCTATGCAGTGGAGCATAATCTTCAGGTTATCCAAAATCAATATTCCAAGCAAAACCAAGAATATAACCTTAAAGCAGCTAAAAAAGATTACTTGCCTTCTGTATCGGGGAGTATGGTGAATGGAGTGAGCTTCGGACAAGGATCATTAGGAGCAGGAAGTTATAGAAACGATAGATTCAATAACAGTATTGGAGTAAGTGCTGATGTTTTGGTTTACAATAATGGAAGATTAGAGAAGAACGTAAGAAAGCTTCAGTTTGATGTAGAAGCAAGCCAATACGATATTGAAGCAATCAAAAATGACATCTCTGTACAAATTGCCCAACAATATTTAACAGCTTTGTTGAACAAAGAAATTGTTAAGATCTCTCAAAGTGCTGTAGAAAATGCTAAAAAGCAGCACGACAGAGCAAAGATAACCACTCAGGTTGGAACTACGGCTCAGACTGTTTTGGCGGAAGCAGAAGCAGCATGGGCGAGAGAAAAACAAAATCTTAAAACAGCAGAGGTTAATGTAGGAAGAGCTTTGTTTGCAATCGCTCAGCTTTTACAACTTTCAGATTATAAAGATTTTGATGTAGAAAATGTAGATATTCCTGAAGTATTAGATTCACAGTTGGTAACTGTTGACGAGGTTCTTACAAAAGCTTATGATATACAGCCTCAAATAAAAGCTGCTGAAAGCAGAATAAGATCTGCCGAAGCACAAACCGAGGTAAGTAAAACGGCATTCTGGCCTACATTAACAGCGAGTGCTGGTCTTAATACGTTCTATAATAAATCATTTAATGTTCCACCAGGTGTGGTGCAGGGAACTTTTTTTGAACAATATAATGATCAGTTTGGGCAAAATGTAGGGATATCGCTTAATATTCCTATCTTCAATAAAGGGAAAACAAAATTACAGGTTGAACAGTCTAAGTTAAATGAAAGCGTTAGTAAAATTACTCTTGAACAGCAGAAACAAACGGTAAGACAGAATATACAGAAAGCTCAGTTTGATGCTGATGCCAACTATGAATCATATCTTGCTGCTCTAGAGGCTGAAAAAAGCTCCAAGCTTGCCCTTGATTTTGCTGATAAAAGCTATGCTGCAGGAAAAACAACCATTTACGACGTTAACGTTGCAAGAAATAATTATGCAAATGCACAGGGATCCGTAGCGCAGGCAAAATATAATTATCTTTTCAGTCTTAAATTATTGAATTTCTATGCAGGAATTCCATTAAGTTTGTAAAATGTCTATCCAATCTTTAGAGAAATATTTACCACAAAATACACTTAAATATTTAAGAATTTGGTTTTCAGACTACTATATTCATATAAAGGTCACAAGAAACAGAAATTCTAAACTGGGAGATTATAGAAAACTTCCGGACAATTCTCATGAAATTACGGTAAACTCAACACTTACCCCACCACTTTTTTTCTTTGTGCTTACCCATGAGCTGGCACACCTAATTGCTTTTGAAAAATATGGAAGAAGAATTTCTCCTCATGGCAATGAGTGGAAAGAAACTTTTAGAAATATGCTTATTGAAAGCCTCGAAGTTTATGATGAAGATCTAAGGCCCATTATTGTAAAGTTTTCAAAATCACCAAAGGCAAATTTTATGGCCAGCCCTGATCTTGTAAGATATTTTCATACTGAGAAACAAGATGATAGCCTGCGTTTTATTGAAGAACTTAAGAAAGGTGAATTTTTTATATATCGCAACGAAAAGTATTTATTAGAAGGTCTGATTAAAAAAAACTATCTTTGTAAGAACCTGGCTACTGGAAGGAAGTATTCTTTTAAGCCTTTAGCAAGGGTAGAAAAATGTAGCTAAGAATGTTAAAATCAGATAGATACTGTGTGATAATGGCAGGAGGGATCGGGAGCCGGTTCTGGCCGATGAGTACACAGAAATTTCCCAAACAGTTTCAGGATATTCTAGGTACCGGACGTACTATGATTCAACAAACGTATGACAGAATCAGTAAGGTAATTCCTAAGGAGCAGATATTCGTAATTACGAATAAAGAATACGTAGCGCTTTCCCACCAGCAGCTTCCGGAGCTTCCGGAGCAGAATATTGTGGGAGAACCCTTGATGAAAAATACGGCAGCCTGTAACCTTTACATGGCTAATAAGATTGCTGAAATTAACCCTAATGCCACCATGATTGTTCTTCCGGCGGATCATCTCATTCTGAAAGAAGACGTTTTTCTGGAAAAGGTGGAACTAGCCTTTGACCTGGCGGCTAAACATGATTATCTGGTTACACTTGGAATTACCCCTACAAGACCCGATACCGGTTATGGGTATATTCAATTCGTAGAAAAGAAAAATTCTGAATATTTTAAGGTAAAAACATTTACGGAAAAGCCTATTCTTGAGCTTGCTCAAAGCTTTCTGGAAAGTGGTGATTTTCTTTGGAATGCAGGAATATTTATTTGGAATATGAAAAGTATTCACCATGCATTTGATATGTATCTTCCTGAGATGACGCAGCATTTTATGGCTTGCGAGTATAACTCTGAAAAGGAAAACAATTGTATAGAAACAATTTATCCGAAAGTTCAGAAGATCTCCATTGATAACGGAATCTTGGAAAAAGCTAAAAATGTGTATGTTATTCCATCAGATTTGGGGTGGAGTGACCTGGGAACCTGGACGTCCGTCTATGAAAATACAGAAAAGGATAAGGATGGAAATGCGGTGAAATTAAGACATCTACTGACTTATAACGCCAAGGGAAATATCATCCGTTTAAGAAACAATAACAAGGCTGTTATTATTGATGGACTAGAAAATTATATTGTTGTTGATACAGACAAGGCTCTTTTGATTTGTCCCAGAGATAATGATCAACTGATCAAAGATTACGTTCTTGATTTAAAGAACTTCAAGAAAGGCGACAAGTTTATGTAATATTTGGTATCTTTTATGCTGATTTTTAAGTTATGATTAAAATTGCATTCCGATTAACAACTTTTATATGTATGTTTTGGGCAATTCTGGGGTATTCTCAGGAGAAGAAAAAATTTTCAAGTATTCCAAATATTTTACAGAGAATCAGTCCTGATGACAGGGTAGATTCTTGGACATTAGTATACAATAGCTACGGAAAAGGTGAGGAAATAAAGATTTCCGGAGGGAAAATGACTTATACCCCTCAATTCTCAGGATTTAATCTGTTTCCAAGCGAAGACAGCTTTTATTATATTGCCTATTCTTTAGGAGGAAAAATCAATTACATTCTTGATGTAGAGGCGCTGAAGAAATTTGTCGGAAAGATTGATAACGCTCAGGAAGTTGCTATATTATTGGCTTCTGACGGTTATATTGTTGATGAGGAATTTAAGGATCTTGCAGGGAACTATCACGAGGATCAATCCAGTTATTATCTGGATCTTGGAAAAGTGACCTCAAGAGAATGTCCCTACCAGAAAACACATTATACTTTAACCGTAAATAAAGCTACAGGACTTGTTTCGAATGTAAAGGACAATGGTACTTATATTGAGCTTTACAATAAAAAATGTGCTAATAACCCGAGACTTTTAAAAATCGAAAAAAAGGAAGAACCAAAGAAAGATGAGCCTAAAAAAACAACTAAACGCAGATAAGATTTACGAAACCGAACGTTTAATTCTTCGTCCAATGTCTCCGGAAGACAGGGATTTCATTTTTGAACTTTACAACGCACCCAAATTCCTTCAATATATTGGGGATCGTAATATTAAAACGATTGAAGATGCAGAAAACTATATCAGAAATAGGTTTATGCCACAGATCGAAAGATTAGGATATGGGAATTATCTTTTGATGACCAAAGAGGGAAGTAAGAAAATAGGTGCGGTGGGTATCTTTGAAAGAGAAGGATTGGATATTTTAGATATAGGATATTCTCTTTTGGAAGAATTTGAAGGAAAAGGATACGCCTATGAAGCTGCCCAAAAGGTAAAATCCATTGGTATGGAAGAGTTTGGGTTGGCAAAAATTTCAGCAATCATTTCAAAGGATAATGTTTCTTCACAGAAGCTGATTGAAAAATTAGGATTGAAATTTCAGAAACACGTTACACTTCCTGGAGAAAATGAAGAATTGAATTACTACGAAACAGAGTAAAAATAAGCTTACAAAATAAATAAATCCACAAACAGACAACCGTTCTATTTGTGGATTTATTCTTTTTATCAGGGTTAATAAACTATCCCTCTAAAATCTGTTCTGCTGCTGTTTTTGAAGTTACTTTTTCAATAACTCTTGTGCAGATCCCCTTTTCATCAAAAATAAAAGTAGTTCTTACAATTCCCATATAAGTTTTGCCAAACGTCTTTTTCTCTTTCCAAACCCCGAATTTTTCAATAATATCATGGTTTTCATCAGCGATAAGATCGTAAGGAAATGCAAATTTGCTGTGGAAGTTTTTCTGCTTCTTGATAGTGTCTCCACTCACTCCCAACAACTGGAATCCTGCTTTTTCAAGCATAGAGTAATTATCGCTCAGATTGCAGGCTTCTACAGTACATGTTGGAGTACTGGCTTGCGGATAAAAGAATACGACAAGCTTTTTTCCGATTAGTTTAGAAGAAGCCACTGTTTCTCCATCCTGATTTATTCCTTCAAATTCAGGTAATTTGTCTCCAACTTTCATCATAATAATTTAATTTTGTTCAAATTTAAGGGTAAAATGACAAAAAAGCAAAGGGCTGAACTCGTTCAGATAGAACTGGATAAATTATATCCTACCACACCTATTCCGCTGGATCATACCGATGAGTATACATTGATGGTTGCGGTAGCACTTTCTGCGCAGACTACAGATAAAAAGGTGAATGAAGTTACACCCAACCTTTTCGAGGTAGCCGGAACCCCACAGAGAATGGCCAGACTGGAGGAGTTTCAGATCAAAGAATTAATTAAAGAAATAGGATTATCCAATACAAAAGCCAAAAACCTAAAGAGAATGGCTGAACTTTTATTGGAAAGGCATAATGGGATCGTTCCACAGACATACGAAGAATTGGAGGCGCTTCCGGGGGTAGGACACAAGACGGCTTCAGTGGTAATGAGCCAAGGTTTTGGATTTCCTGCTTTTCCTGTGGATACCCATATTCATCGTCTTATGACACAATGGAAACTTACTTCCGGTAAAAATGTAGTGGAAACGGAACGTGATGCAAAAAAACTCTTCCCGGAAGAAGTATGGAATAAGCTTCATCTTCAGATTATTTTCTACGGTAGAGAATATTCCCCCGCAAGAGGTAAAGGAGAAAAAGACTTTATTACCAAGATGATGTTTGAGAAGTAAACAAATTATAAATATAAAGTAGAAATCCCTTTCAACTGAAAGGGATTTCTACTTTTGTTACTTTTCCCATCCAAGGCTTCCTCGTAAGTCAAAAAGGATATCATATAATTTTTTGAGACCTCTTGTTCCCATCATTCCATAATCACGAATGTTTTTGGTTTTTAGGTTGTCATAAGTAATTTTCAAGGTTCCTGTAGCAGAGTCTGTGTATCCCGCGCTGTAATCTTCGTTCAAGTTCTCAAAATCAATATAATTAATAATCTCAATCAGTTTTTTATATTGCTCTTGAGAAAGCTTAGACTTATAGGTACCAAAATATTTCTGAAAATTAACATTGTTATCTGTATCTGCATGCCATTCTATATCACGATTCGATACGATCTTCAATGTGAATGACGGACATTTTCCATAACATGAAGATGCTTCAAATTCTAATTCCAGAATATTATGCCTTTTAGGATGGCTATTTTCTTCTATGAATTCACCAAATTTATAAATCAGATGATCAGTCTGTAGGTTGCTGAAATATCCTTGTCTAGATTGGATCTTATTACTTTTATATTCTATTTTACCATCTTTTGTGGTCACAAAAGCACAAGTTTCATAAAGACTTCCTCTAGTAATCTTCTTGGTGTTAAAGCCGTTCCCCATATCCAGAATACAAATGGTTTTAGGCTCATCCTTTGTATTTCCGGTAAGAAGAAGATCTGTTAATCCATTTTGATCAAAATCATCTTTTATCCAAGGTCTGAAATTAAGGCTGTCACTGGTAGTGCTACATTGGTTGCTATATTGAAGCTTATCAGAAACTGTAATGGTATAATCTATATTTTTTTCCTCGATGAACTTCTGGATGTCTTTTGCGGTTTGTAATGAGTCTATCTTGTTTATCTTTTTATGATTTTGTGAAAAAAGATATACAGATGATAAAAAAGATATGATAATTGACGTTTTTGAGATCATGAAGATGTTTTATACATTGGAGCTAGATATCTAATAACCTTCTATGATAGTTGATTTGACCCAAATGATAATCCAGATGAGCAATCAGGTGAATCAAGAAGAAATCAGTTGTCATTTTATCTTCAAAAACAACCAATGGGTATTCCTTTTTCAGATCTTCTTCAGAGAGTTGGCTTAATACTGAATCAACGGTGATTATAGTTGTCTCAATTTTTGCAATAAGCTCAATTTTTGGAATATCCTTTAATGAAAATTCAAGCTCACGATGTCTTACATAGCCTGTATTTCCCAGTTGTGTCCCTATGAAATGGCTGAGGTTCCCAACTAAATGGAGGCATAGGTTTCCTGCAGAATTGGAGATGTTTTTATCTGTTTTCCAAAGGTTTTCTTCATGCTGATAGGCCTCGATTTCAGCCTTTAACTTGTTTAAATCTCTGTTGTAAAGAGAGCGTAAAGATTCTATGATCATGGTAATTGGATTTTCAATTAATTGTAGGTATATTCTATGATTGGAAATGAAAAATTTCACCTTTCCGATGAAGAAATTAATTCTGTTAAAATTATAAAAATTAGATAATCATTTACTCGAATTTAGAAATGAAAAATGGGACAATTATTTAATTGCCCCACTTATATTTTAATTATTTCTGCTTTTTAGACCAAAGCTCCATCTTTCTGTTTAAAACTTCCAGTGGGAGGCATCCTTGGCTTAGAACTTCATCATGGAAGCTTGCCAGATTAAACTTGCTTCCAAGCTCTTTCTGATACTTCTCTCTTAGCTCACGGATTCTTAGAGACCCGATTTTATATCCTAAAGCCTGTCCCGGCATAGCCATATATCTTTCTACTTCTGCCACTGCAGCGCCCTCATCATAAGAAATATTGCTTAGGAAATATTTAATGGCTTCCTCTCTGCTCATTTTCCCTGTGTGTAAACCGGTATCTACAACTAGTCTTACTGCTCTTAGCATCTGATCGCTTAAGTACCCCATTTTTTGGTAAGGGTCTGTATACAGCCCGAACTCAGGGCCTAAAGTCTCACAGTAATGCGCCCATCCTTCACCATAGGCTCCAAACCATCCGAATCTCATGAATTTAGGAAGTTTTGTATTCTCCTGTTGTAGAGAAATCTGATAATGATGCCCGGGGATGGCTTCATGCAAGAAAAGGGACTCCATTCCGGAAGTTACATTGAATTTAGCAGGATCAGGAATCGGAACATAGAAAATACCTGGTCTTTTTCCATCAGGAGTTCCCGGGATATATTCTGCACTTGCACTGGCTTCTCTGAATTTTTCTGTCTGTCTGATCTCAAACTTTGTTTTAGGCGTTACATTAAACATCGTTTTGAGCTTGGGAGTAATTTTAGTCAGAATGCTGTTGAACCCATTTAAAACTTCCTTGGAAGTCTTATAAGACATTGCTTTTTGATCCGTTTTCACAAAAGTGATAAACTCTTCCAGTGTTCCTGAGAAACCAACTTGCTGCTTCACTTTTTCCATTTCTGCACGAAGCATGGCGACTTGTTGTAGTCCAATTTTATTGATTTCTTCAGGAGATTTCTTCGTTGTTGTCCAACTTTTTACATAATAGCTGTAAATTTCATTTCCATTAGGAAGACTGTTGTATCCATCAGTATCTCGCCCCTTGGGTAGATATTCTTTTTCCAGGAATGTCCCCATTTTGGTGTAAGCAGGAATGATTTTTTTGGTGATAGCATCTTTATAAAGAGCAGAAAATTTATCTTTCTGAGCCTGAGTAAAGTCTTTTGGGAAGCTCTTAACAGGTCCGTAGAAAATATTCTTATCCATATCAGAAGACGTGATTTCCTCAGATCTCATTTGAGGAATCATTTTAACAATCAGTTTTTTAGGAAGAACCACTTTGTTGTTAATCCCCTCACGGAAATTTTCTGTCGCAGCGTCCATCCATTCCGGAAATTTCTCCATTCTTTTTAACCAGTCACTGTAGTCCTTTTCCGTTTTAAAAGGCTGACTTCCCTGTCCGCTTCCAAATAAAGGAAAGCTTAAAGGAAGACCTCCGAACTGGGTGAAAGGAATATATTCAGGATGATAAGCGTGCGCCTCAATTTTATCTTTTAAAGTATAATCCAAAACATCATATACCACTTTATCCTCATCAGAAAGACCTTTATAATCTACACTTTCCAGTTGTTTCTGTACAGAATTGTAGAATGCAATTTCTCCCGAAATAAAATCCTTGTCAATATTGATGGGAAGTTGATCATTATATCTCAGGTCTCCCTGAGAAGTAGCATCTAATGGATATAGTTTAAGATACTGTTCATAATAATTGGATGCAATAGAATCCAGATTGGTAGGAGTCACCTTGGTGAGGGGAGAATCGGTTTTTTTGCATGAGGCAAGACCAATCATCAATCCTAGTCCTAGAATACTTTTCGATAAAATATTTTTCATTTTCAGAATCTTTATGTAACAAAAATAAGTATTATTGGGTGATTCCTATCATTGAACTGATTGATTTTAAAAAAATAATTTTCAAAATCCTTTTCACTTTAAATCAATTTTTTATCTTTGTTGAAAACGTTTAACAATCATATTATTACAGTTCTTTTTTTAAGAAATAATGAAAGGGATTTTAAAAATTTACCATCCGGAAGAAACGCTAAAGTACAATATTAGAAATACTTATTGTAAAGCAGTTTACAGCAACCAACAACATTTTTTAGAGGTTGAAATTATAACGGATGACGGGTTGGATCATGTAGATGATGATTCATTACAATACAATTTTCCTCAGCTTTCACTTGAGGTTTTCGATTTTCCTATTGACTCTGGAGAGATAGAGGGAAAAACTATTACAATCAATGACTCTGACGACGAAACCTATACGGAAGTAGACCTGTTTGACGATGAAGATGCTTATATCTATGATAATGAGCTTCTCTTTGAAAAAAATGAGGATGGGGAGCTTCAGGTAATCTGGAAGGGTACCATTGATGACTTTTATACCGGATCAGATATGCCGATTCCATTCAGACTAAAATGCGAATTCAGGCAGGATGATATTGTGGTAGACGAAGACTAAGAAGGGTCTCAAATCTTTTTATAAAATCAAATTTCTTTTCAAAATTTCTTTTGGAAAGAAATTTGCTGTTTACCAATTCTAACAAAATTTAAGTTGTTTTTAAGCAATTTTTAAGATATCAATTCATAATATTCCACTACATTTGTCGTTGAAACTTTAATAAAATTCACATTTAATGCTGTTAACGGAACTTTCTCAGATTTTATTTGCACAGATTGCTACACCCGCTGTTGCCACAGACAATTTAGAATTTTCATTTTGGAAAATCATGTTCCATGGAGGAGCTTTCGCTAAGATAGTGATGGGGACTGTATTGGTGCTTGGGGTATTTTCCTTATACCTGTTTTTTGAAAGATTCTTCTTTATCAAGAGATTAACTTCAAAGACAGATTCTAATTTCATGAATAATATTGAAGATTTTATCAAAGAAGGAAAGATAGAAGCCGCAGCAGATTACTGTAAAACACAGAACTCTCCTGAGGGTAGAATCCTTGAAAAGGGAATCTCAAGATTAGGACGTCCGGTTTCTGATATTGTAAGTGCTATGGAATCCCAAGCTCAGGTAGAAGTTGCCAATATGGAAAAAAACCTGAACCTTTTGGCTGTCGTTCCAAGTATTGCTCCGATGTTGGGGCTTTTAGGAACCGTAATCGGGATGATTATTGCTTTCTTTAATTTGTCTCATGCGACGGGATCTTTCTCGCCAAAAACACTTTCTGAGGGTATTTATACTGCGTTAGGACAAACTGCGGTAGGTCTTGCGGTGGCAATTCCAGCAAACTTCTGTTATAATATTCTTTTAACAAAAATTGACAAGTTTGTATTAAAGGCTCAGAATATGTCAGGTGAATTTTTAGATCTTATCAACAAACCTTTATAAATCTTTCTTATGAAATCGTTTTGAGAAAAGCTCTTTTTAGAGGATTATTATTTAAGCGATTCCATCTGATCATTAAAAATATTAGAATAAACAGATGAAAATTCAGAGAAGAAATAAAGCGAACCCGGAGTTCAGTTTAGCAGCGATGACAGACGTTATCCTGTTGATGCTGATCTTCTTTATGATCACATCATCTGCGGCCAATCAGAGTGCAATAGATGTGAATCTGCCGAAAGCCGGAGCCGTTGATGACAATATTCCAAATCCTTTGACAGTGAGCATTAAACCTGATGGATCATTTTTTGTTGATGATAGCCCGGTGAATAAAGGAGAATTGGAACAAATTATCGTTGATAAGTTAACCAATCAGGCAAATAAGTCTTTCACGATCAGAGCAGATGAAAATACCATGCATAAAGATGTGGTTTTTGCAATGGAAATCGCTGAAAAACATAAATTTAACATTGCTATTGCAACGGTTAAGGATAAATAATAAATAGTAAGAATCATTTTAGATGAGAAGCTATACAGTAAACAAAAATGAGGAAAACCGAGATAGGATAAAGAGTGCAATACTTTCTATTCTTATTTGGTGTGCCATTTTGCTTTTTGTTTTTTTATATAAATTAAAACCTGAGCTGGATAAAGACCCGGAAGTCATTACTACAATGCTGGTGAACTTCGGAGATAACAGGAATGGAAATGGTATTGAAGAGCCTGCGGAACAGCCTGGTAGTTTAGCCGCTGCCACAGAAGAAGTGACGCCAGAGCCAGTAGAAACTCCAGTTACAGAAACAAAAACAGTGGTAAAACCGGAACCGGTTCCTGTACCTGAACCAAAGAAAATTGAAGCCAAGGATAAGGTGATCACTGGGAATAATTCAAAGAATGCAGTTCCTAAAAAGGAGGAATCCAAAAAGACAGAAAAAAAGGAAGCGACTAGTACAGCTGCTTCTAAAAACACTAAAAAAGCAGGGGCAACCACAGCCAATTCTAAAACAGGGAATGGTGACGGGAAAGGAAATGCTGCTATTGGAAACCTGATTAAAGGAAGGGGGACAAAAGCCGGAAGCCAAGGAACAGGAGACGGAATTGGCAATGCAGGAGATCCTCTGGGAGGTGATGGAAATGGAGATAGTAAAGTAGGAATTGACAGAAGACTTGTCGGATATATTCCGGGGACGATGGGACGAGGCGGATCACAACCCTCTCACAGTTGTACGGCAAGCGGATCCATTACAATAGCGTATACTGTAGATAAAGCTGGAAATGTGGTTTCAGCAAGAAGATCAGGCGGAGTTTCGGATCCTTGTGTATCTTCTACATCCGTATCATGGGTTAAGAAGTATGTAAAAGCGGAAAAAGCCAATACATCTTCCACCGGATCTTATAAAATTACATTCTAAAAATACAAAAGCACTTTATTCAAGTGCTTTTTTTAATTCATTTATTCTATTGATAATAGGTAATGCAAAGATACCACTGGTCTGAAGGTACAGCTCATAAAATGTCTTTGCTTTGTCCTGAAAATCTTTGTTATGATCATGCTTGCTGTTGAAGTAGAATAGATTTCCCAGCATTTCATAATAATCTTTGTGATCTCTTTCCTGTCTTTCATTGACAATGGCAATTATTTCTTCCTTAGTTTTAGAGGAAATCTCCGTAAAGCTCATCTTGAAAATATCTCTCATCAGCGTATCAAAATCCAGCTCTTTCTGCATTAGACTTTCTTCAGGTTTATCCAGTATAAGCTTTTCTAATGCCTGGGTCAATTGGCGGATAAGCCTTAGTGTGAATTCTTTATCTGTAATCATAGTGGGGTAATTTTGTTGCTAGTTGCTAGTTGCTAGTTGCTAGTTGCTAGTTGCTAGTTGCTAGTTGCTAGTGTGGGTTATGTGCGCCAGTTTAATTGGACGTATTTTATAAAGTTATTGATTTTTCCTCCTAAGAGTTTGTATTGCTCTGTTTTTTCTTTGAAATTTAATTCAGGATAAAGCCTGCTGATTTTTGACAAGTGGCATATCGTTTCATCACAGCTTGCTTGAGAATAAGTGAGAAATCTTATAAAATCACCTTTGTAATTGTTTCTTCCATAGCCTTCTGCAATGTTTGTGATAACGGAATCGGCAGATCGTCTTAATTGGCTGCCTAACTCATATAATTCATAGTTTGGTAGTTTGAGTGATAACGTATGTATTTCAATAAACAACTCAAAAGCAATATTATAAATATCAAGTTTTTCGTAGCTCATTAATATCTTTTTTAACGATTAAAAAACCAGCAACTGTCAACTAACAACTTTTTTTATTATTAAGCAAAGAAAAGATAAGCTAATGCTATAGCGGTAATAACGCCTACCAAATCGGCTAGCAGCATGGCAATTACCGTATATCTGGTATTCTTAATGGCTACGGCCCCAAAGTACACTGCGATCACATAAAATGTCGTATCTGAGCTTCCCTGAAGTACCGCGGCTAATTTCCCCTGGAAACTATCTGCTCCAAAAGTAGCCATGGTGTCTACCATCATTCCTCTTGCTCCGGAACCCGATAAAGGCTTAATTAAGGCTGTTGGAAGGCCGTCAACAAATCTTGGATCCAGATGAGCTACATGGGCAACCCATTTCATTCCGTCAATGATAACATCAAAAACACCAGAGGTTCTTAAAAGTGAAATCGCGATTAACATTCCAACTAAATAAGGGATAATCTTTACACAGGTAGTGAAACCCTCTTTAGCCCCCTCAATAAAGGCATCAAAAACGTTGATCTTTTTATAAACGGCTCCAAGTATGATGGCAAGGAAAATAAAAAGAATAAGACCGTTACTTAATATCTTGCTGAAATCATCAAGTTCATCCTTGCTCAATTGTACCAAATACACCACCAATAATCCAATAATTGCCGAGATTCCACCTACATAAGCAATAACTACAGGACGAAGAAGATTGATCTTTTGGTAGAGAGAAACAATAATCATCGCAGCTAAAGTTGCAGCAAAAGTAGCGATCATACACGGCAGAAAAATATCGGTAGGGGTTTTGGAACCCATAGAAGCCCTGATAGCAATGATTGATACAGGAATCAATGTCATTCCACCTGCGTGGAGGCAAAGAAACATAATTTGTGAGTTACTGGCTGTATCTTTGTTAGGATTGAGGGTCTGAAGGCTTTCCATAGCCTTTAATCCAAATGGCGTTGCTGCATTATCCAGCCCCAGAAGATTGGCACTGAAGTTCATTAACATGTGCCCGAATGCCGGATGGTTTTTAGGAATATCAGGAAATAATTTAGAGAAAAAAGGTTGAATAAATCGACTTAAAAGATTGATTCCGCCTGCTTTTTCTGCAATACTCATGAAACCCATGAAGAGCGTCATGATTCCAATCAATCCGATACAGATTTTTACAGCTGTTTCTGAGGTTCCAATAACCCCATCTGCTTCCTGAACTCTATAAACGCTTACATTCTGCTTTAGTGAATCTGTTTTATAATGGATTCTGCTATCTGCAAAATCATTCTTTTTCATCAGGCTGTCCTTAACAATAGGAGAGAGGGTAGTCATAGGTTGTGATGCGATCTTCACTGTATCACCGCCTTTTCCTACCACCATATCATTGAAAATGGTTTTGTAGTGGCTTGACGAAATGTATTTTATACTGGCAATGGCAATGGCGATAATAATAAAAGCCGACCAAATTCTGCTGAGAACCATTCGATTGATTTAATTGTTTAAACTTATCAAAAATACTTTAAACTGCAAAAGGCACATAAGAATAAAACTCTTAAGCTTTTGAAAATCTTTAATTTTTATCCAGTGTGTGCTTTTATAAAGTGTAATATTAAACTTACTTTAGTGTTCTAAAGTGTTATTTTGAATAGGATTTTATAGTTGAAATAAATGCATTTACTCTTCCAGATAAACGAGATGTCCCTCAAAATCATCCTCCAGACTTTTCAAGACTTTGGCATCAGCCATTTTTTTGATTAATCCTTCCACAAAGAAGCTTTTTTCAAAAAACTGACGGTGAATTCCGGGCAGAAGTTCCATAAAGTAATCCATCCCGACTTTATTGTTATGAAGATCCATTTTGGTTTCTAAAGGTTGATTGGGAAATAGCTCCTCATGCATATCTGTTATTCTTTTACAGAAATCCAACGCTTTTTTAGGAGAAGAAACCTTGCTGCAATACATAATAATAAAACAGCACCAAAGCGCATGTCGGAAAGCATTTCCTATCCCATTATTGGATGCTGTTGCAGGAAATTTTTTCTGTGCTATTGTGAATGCTTTTACTGTGGCATGGAAGCTGAGGATTGCGAAAAGAGGATGTGGGAGAATAAGCGATAAAAGACGGATAATCTTTTTAAAGCTCATACTTCGGATGGTATTGAAAAATATTTTAAAAGTCCTCATAAATAAAAAATCTCTCCCCAATTAGAGAGAGATTGTATTGTTTTTGTTACAGATATTATGCTTTTACAGCCAATAAATTAACTGTTTTTGCAACAACATCCTGAATTTCAGTTCTTTTTACGATGAAGTCTACAAATCCTTTTTCCTGTAGGAATTCAGATGTCTGGAATCCTTCCGGTAAATCTCTACCGATGGTTTCACGAATTACTCTTGGTCCTGCAAAACCGATTAAGGCTTTTGGTTCAGCCATGATGATATCTGCTGTCATAGCGAAAGAAGCCGTGATTCCACCAAAAGTAGGGTCACAAAGGTAAGCGATATACAAAAGTCCCGCTTCTGAAAGCTGAGCCAGTTTCGCCTGTACTTTAGCTAACTGCATTAGGGAATACGTTGCTTCCTGCATTCTAGCTCCTCCGGACTGGCAAATGATCATGTACGGAAGCCTGTGCTTGATACAGTAATCAACTGCTCTTCTGATCTTTTCTCCCATTACAGAGCCTAAAGATCCTCCAATAAAAGCAAAATCCATACAAGAAACTACCATTTCAGTTCCTTTTACAGTTCCTACAGCATTTCTGATAGAGTCGGTAAGTTTTGTCTTTGCCTTTACTTCTTTTAAACGGTCTTTATAGGCCTTTGTATCCTTGAAATTTAAGATATCAATACTTTCAACATGGGCATCCAGTTCAGTAAATTTACCGCCGTCAAAAAGGATGTCAAAAAATTCCGCACTTCCTATTCTCACATGAAATCCGTCTTCAGGAGAAACATAGTTATTTCTCTTTAATTCATCGTGTTCCACAACTTTTCCAGATGGAGTCTGATGCCAAAGGCCTTTAGGAACGTCCTTTTTTTCATCAGTAGAGGTGGTAATGTTTTTTGCTTTTCTTTTAAACCAGTCGAATGCCATTTTGTATTGTATTAATGTACAGTGTATAATGTAAAATGTATAAAAAACAAAGCATTATCAATTACTTTGCGCTTTATACATTTTACTTTTTACAAATTTTATTTTAAAGTATCTATATTATTTAAATCTTCAAATGCTTTCACCAATCTTGTAGAGAATGTCTCCTCACCTTTTCTTACCCAAACTCTTGGGTCATAGAATTTTTTGTTAGGTTTTTCTTCTCCCTCAGGGTTTCCAATTTGAGCTCTTAAATAATCAATATTGTTTACCATATAATCTCTCACTCCTTCTGTGTATGCAAACTGAAGGTCGGTATCGATATTCATTTTGATTACTCCGTAGTCAATTGCTTCTCTGATCTCTTCCAAAGTAGATCCTGAACCTCCGTGGAATACAAAATTTACGGGCTTAGCAGCGGTTCCGAATTTTTCCTGAACGTATTTCTGAGAATTGTCAAGGATCTTTGGAGTAAGAACCACATTTCCTGGCTTGTAAACTCCGTGTACGTTACCGAATGCAGCAGCAATCGTAAAGTTGTCAGAAATAGCTCTTAATTTTTCATAAGTATAAGCTACATCCTCCGGTTGAGTATATAATTTAGAGTTATCAACGTCTGAGTTGTCAACACCGTCTTCTTCACCACCAGTTACACCAATTTCTACTTCAAGAGTCATCTGAAGTTTAGCCATTCTTTCGAAATATTTAGCTGAAACCTCAATGTTTTCTTCTAAAGGTTCTTCAGAAAGGTCTAACATGTGAGAAGAGTAAAGAGATTTTCCTGTCTGCTTGAAGAATTCTTCGTTAGCATCCATTAATCCGTCGATCCAAGGAAGTAATTTCTTTGCACAGTGGTCGGTGTGTAGAATTACAGTTGCTCCATAAGCTTCAGCAAGCGTGTGAATATGTTTTGCACCTGCAATAGCCCCTAAGATTGCAGACTTTTGTCCGTCATTGCTTAATCCTTTTCCTGCATTAAAAGCAGCTCCACCATTTGAAAACTGTATAATTACAGGAGAGTTTAATTTCGCTGCAGTTTCCATCACAGCGTTTACGTTGCTTGATCCAATTACGTTTACTGCAGGTAGTGCAAACTTGTTTTCTTTAGCATACTGAAAAATATCAGTAACTAACTGGCCTGTGGCAACTCCTGCCGGAAAAATTCTGCTCATGTTTTACTTTTTATTATAAATTTATTAGGTGTTTAATTTCGTGTAAAGGTAATCATTTTTAAGAAATCATTAATTTCTTTTGTCTCGTCCCCAAAGTAGCTTCTGACGGATGGTTTCGTAGAAACTCAAATTGTTGGGCTGTACTAAAAGAAGCTGAAAATCGGCTTTTTTGATGATGATTTCCTTATCTGTTTCAATGTGTATTAATCTGGAGTCTAAGGAAAGAGAGTATTGTGGCACCCGGCTTTCAACTCTAAATTTTATTTCTACCTTGTCATTTACGACTAAAGGTCTCACATTCAGATTGTGAGGAGCGATAGGAGTGATGACGAAGTTTTCGTTGTTGGGAGAAATAATAGGGCCTCCACAACTTAAAGAGTAGGCCGTAGAACCGGTTGGTGTTGAGATAATTACCCCATCTCCCCAGAATACATTTAAAAACTCATTGTTAATATAAGAGTCTACTGTGATCATGGAGGTTGTTTCCTTTCGGGAAACCGTTACATCATTCAATGCATATGGGAAAAACCCCTCCAGATTTGGAGAAACTACTTCAATTACAGATCGGCGGCTGGTTTTTACATCTCCTTTTAGGATAGAGTCCAGTTCTTTAAAGGCTTCTTCTTTAGTAAAAAAGGCAAGAAACCCTAATCTTCCGGTATTTACACCTACTACAGGGATTTCAAGATCTTCAATAAATGTCAGGGAATTTACAATAGTCCCATCTCCACCGAAAGTAAAGAAAAGGTCCACTTCTTTGTCTAGTAGGTCCTGTTTGTTGTTGAAAGTTTCGAAAATTTTCGAAAATTGAAGTGCTTCAGCCATTTCATCATACAGAACAGATTTTACACCTCTGGTTTCAAGTTCAGAGATAAACTTGCTTAAATATAAAAAAGTATCAAGATCTTTTTTCTGAGAATATATAGCTGCCTTCATGTTATATTTCTATGAATTTTTGGAAAAAACCAAATCGGTCCTTAAAAAGGTCGGTTTTCTCATCAGAATAATATTTTTCAACAATTCTGTAGTCATACCGGTCAAACGTTGCATCTATCGAGGCCAGGTTTTCATTGCTGATCTTTATGGTAACGTGAATTACCTCTTCAGACATAAAGCTTATGAAGCCGCCATAAAATTTCGAGTTATTACTCTCCACAATATTGGCAATCTCCGTCATAGAATATTTTCTGGCAGGAACTTCCACAGTAAGAATAGCTCCTGATTCTGAAAATAGAGGATAACGGGAAAGGTCCTGGAAAATATCTTCACAGGTAATATAGCCCATATACTTTTCATTCTTGTTGATCACAGGGATCACATTGGAATTGAATGTATAAAAAAGGCGGATACTATCCATGATGTTATTATCTTCCAGAATGGCAAACCGCTCAATCTGATGCTCAAGATCCTTCAAGGTTCCTCCATCTTCTTCATATAAAAAGTCCTTGGCAAGGGCTCCATAGAAGTGATGGGATTTTTTGATGAATACATGAGAATATCCGAAATCTTCCAACGTATTTCTTGCCGACTCGATGGAGTCCGACAGGTTAAAACATGGGAAATCTTTTGAGATATAGTCCTTGATAAACATTGTGCTAATTTATAAAAAATTAAATGAAACTTTTTCTGAAAACACGACTTTTTTTAAGATCTAACAAAAAAAATGACGTCAAAATTTGTTTGTAAGGAAAAAAAAAGTACCTTTGTCGCCTTTCATTTTTACTTTTTATTAGATTTATTTCAAACTGCACTGTCTACTAATGACATATGCAGTTTTTTTATTTTAGGGCCTTTGCAAACTCCCACATCACAATTCCGCCACACACACTTACATTCAGAGAGTGCTTTGTACCAAGCTGTGGAATTTCCAGAAATACATCAATATTAGGCAGTACTTCATCACTGATTCCCTCTACTTCATTTCCTAATACCAGGGCATATTTTTTCGATTTATCAATCGTGAAGTCTGTAATCATTTGGCTGCTTGTAGTCTGCTCAATGCCTATCACTTCATAGCCTCTGCTTTTCAGATCAGAAATAGCATTGTTTGTGTCCCCTTCATGAGACCAGTCTACACTTTCTGTTGCACCCAGTGCTGCCTTGTGAATTTCACGGTGAGGGGGTTGCGGAGTAATTCCGCAAAGGATTATTTTTTCAATTAAAAAGGCGTCTGCCGTTCTGAAAGCTGCACCTACATTGTGCATGCTTCTGATATTATCTAAAATGATGACCAACGGAATTTTTTCAACTTTCTTAAATGTTTCTACATCTATTCTGTTAAGTTCTTCCAATTTTAGTTTCTGTACCAATGTATTATTTTGTTGAGATTAATTTTCCGTCTTTATAGACCTCTGTTTTTTCAATGCTTCCGTCTTCACGGTAGTAGATTCTGTTGCCGTTGCGCTTATCGTTGGCTAATTCTGTTTCGCGTTCCAGTTTTCCGGAGGCATAAAATGTTTTCCACTTTCCGATACCAAGGCCATTTTCATAGTTGCCGATCTGTTTTACTGATTTTCCATCCGCATGAAAAAGTCTGGATTCTCCATCTAGTTTGGCAAATTTGTAGTTAGAAATTTCTTCCACAACTCCTTTTGGGGAATAAAAAGTAACTGTAAAGCTGTTATCATAAACGTTTTTTTCACCGTTTCTATAAGCTTCTTTAGATGACAGAACACCGTTTTTGTCATAGTAAGTCCATTCCTTTACCTTAAAATCCTTTTTAAATTCTCCTTTTGCATTTACTTTTCCATTGTCATAGTAAAAAATAGCATCACCCTCTTTTTTGCCTTTTTTCCATTCAACAACATTTTTTACCTGCCCATTCTCATAAAACTCCTTGCAGGACCCTTCCTGCAATCCATCCTTATATCCACAAGGTTTCTGTGCCAACATACTGATGGAAACAGAGAAAAATAATAGAAAAATGTATTTCATAGCTATTTTTATTTCAAAAATAGTAAAATACTTATATTTGATCTCAAAAATATACTATGAAAAAACTATTGACCTTATTTATACTGACAATTACCTTTATATATTCAAAGGCACAGAACACCTATTATCCACAAGCTTTTTTTGATAAAAAACTAGCCAGAGATATGCTTGCATTCGGGAACTCTACCATTGAGGGGGTAGCGTCTACAAAGCAGAAAACAGCTCTTGGAATTAAACCCTTACTTGGAGAAAAGCATTATGCAAAACAAGGAACTGTAATTATGCTTTTCCCGGTAACTCCATATTTTGAAGAGTTTTATAATATGAGAAAGAAGTATGAGAGTAAAAAAACTACGGTGTATATGTCGGAGGAAGCTTTTAAATATAGAGTAGAAGCATTAACGGATGATCACGGTAGATTTAGATTTGAAAAGCTGAAACCCGGCAAATACTATATTGAAACGATTATTAATTTTACGGCAACAGCAAGTTATCAAAAACAGACAGGAACTTCAGATGCTTATAATGGTTATGGAGGCTATTTATATTCCACACCTATCTATAACACCTTTTTCTATGGATATTCTGCTGCAAACAGGGAAAGTAAGTTTGTAGAGATTAAACAGGATGGTGAACTAAAAGAAATCAAGCTTTAAAAGCTTGATTTTTTATTTTTTACTCATGATCTGATGAACATTTTTCTCAATATTCTGAGCGATAGTTTCCATGGGAATGTCATTTTCATCATTGTTGAACGGATCTTCAATTTCTTCAGCAATAAGTTCCAGACTCATCAGAACATAATACACAAAAACTGTAAGGGGGATCATGAAAAGCCCGATGGTAATGACGTAAGCAATAGGCAACGCAAATACATACAGAATAATGAACTTTTTAATAAATGAAGAATACGAATAAGGGATAGGGGTATTCTTAATTCTCTCACAACCTCCGCATACCTCCAGAAAACCTGAAAGCTGACTGTCTAAATACAGCATTTCAATCTCAGTGATTTTTTCCTCTTTCTTTAATTGATTCAGTTTGTGGGTCAAAAGAATGATGATTTCACTTGGACCGTGGTTCTTTAATGTTTTTTCAATTTCAGAATAATCTTCATCCAGTGCCAAACGAGTGGATTCTTTAGAAAGATGTTTGGCTAAAAAATGAGGAAAATACTTTAAATATCGTGCAATCTGCTCTGCATCCTGACGATTCTCTCCAAGAATGGCATTGATCTTTATGGCAAAATTTCGGGTGTCATTGACTAATTTCCCCCAAAGTTTCCTTCCCTCCCACCATCTGTCATAGGCGGTATTGGTTCGGAAAACCAATAAAAGGGAAAGTACAAAACCTAGCAGAGAGTGAATCATTCCTACATTACTGATCCCTGATTTTGAAGTAAGATGAAGATATTCCACTTCCAAATATTCAATTCCCCAAGAGTATACTCCCACAAGGATCATGCTTGGAAAAAGAATTTTTAGGGTATCGCTTTTGTGTAAACTGAAAAGGATCTTAAGGAAATGTTTAGTATTGTAGACTCTCATAAATTCGCTTAATAACACAAATATAAATTTTTCATTTGAGCTCTGCTTTATAGAAAGCCTTAAAATTATTTTAAAATCAGAGGAGGTGAAATTTTTATCTTATACAAGAACTTATAGGGATGAGGTTTTTCCTTTCTCTCTTAAAGTTTCCGCAGTTTTCAAAAAAACACTATTTTTATTTCGCCTAAAATACAAAATACATGATCCTCGAAAACGTAGATGTTGTTAATGATATCAGTAAAGAAGATTTTCAGAAGAATTATTTCAAGAAGCAGAAGCCTCTTTTGATCAAGAATTTTGCTAGCCGATGGGATGCTTTTGACAAATGGAATCTGGCTTATATCCGTGAGAAAGCGGGTGATCAGGATGTTCCGTTATACAACAATAAGCCTGCTGATGCGGCTAAAAGTACTGATGCTCCGGTAGCTAATATGAAGATGAAAGATTATATTGATACTATAAAGAGTAAGCCGTCAGACCTTCGTATTTTTTTCTACATTATTACAGACAGACTTCCTGAGCTATTGAAAAACTTTACCTATCCGGATCTTGGAATGAAGTTCTTCAAAAGACTTCCTACTTTATTTTTTGGGGGGAGTGAAGCTCATGTTCTGATGCATTATGATGTTGATCTTGGGGATTTTATGCATATTCACTTTGAGGGTAAAAAAAGGATTCTTTTATTTGATCAGGAGCAGTCACCATTTCTGTATAAAGTTCCGTTATCCGTTCATACCATTTATGATTTGGATTATGAAAATCCTGATTATGAAAAATTTCCGGCACTCAAATATGCGAAAGGATATGAAATTTTTATGGAGCATGGGGATGCCCTTTTTATTCCCGGAGCATTCTGGCATTTCAACAGGTATCTGGAGCCTGGTTTTTCACTATCATTAAGAGCGCTTCCCAATAAGCCGACTGTTTTCGCTAATATGCTGTACCATGTTTTTATCATGAGGTATACGGATAAGATTATGCGTAAGTTTTTTAAGGCTAAATGGGTAAAATATAAGCAGGATTGGGCTTACAAAAAAAGTTCAGAAGCATTAGCTCAACATTTGAAATCAGGGAAATAAGGTTTTATTTATTAATCAACCCAAATAGTTTTGCATCTACAAATTTTCCTTTTTCAAAAAAGTAATCTCTCATGGTTCCTTCTTCCTGAAAGTTTAGAGAAGACAGAAGCTTTTCGGAGGAGATGTTTGCGGGATCAATAAACGCGTCTACCCGATGTAGTCTCATACTTTCGAAACCAAATGTGAGAATGGGAAGTATGGCTTCTTTCATAAAAGACTGCTGCCAATATAAAGGATTAAGCTCATATCCAATCTCAGCTTTGAAATGCTCACAATACCAGTTGTGGTAGCCACAGGTGCCAATTACTTTGTTTTCAGCCTTTAATTCCAGGGCCCATCTAAAGCCTTTTCCTTTTTCAAATTCACTGTTGAAATGTTGGATGATATGTTGCGCATCTTCCAGTGTTTTGAAAGTCTCAAGGTCATAATATTCCATAACTTCATCCTGTGAAAAATACTCAAAAAGATCTTCCGAGTCATTCAGGGTGAGCTGTCGCAAAATAAGTCTTTCAGTTTCTAGAACAGGAAATTCCATGGATTTGATTTTATGGTGAAAATACAATTAATTCCTGATAAGGAAAAGAGTATTCAAGTATTAACTATGAAACAATTCTGTAACCCTGAATTTATTTTTCTAAATTTGGGGTTCATTTTTTACTATGGCAAAATCGAAGAAAGAAACCCCGCTAATGATCCAGTATAATACCATTAAGGGTAAATATCCTGATGCACTTTTACTTTTCAGAGTAGGGGACTTTTATGAAACTTTTGGGCAGGATGCCGTAAGAACGTCTCAGATTTTAGGAATTGTTCTTACTAAAAGAGCAAACGGAGACGGACATATCGAATTGGCAGGATTTCCACATCATTCCGTAGATTCTTACTTACCAAAATTAGTAAGAGCGGGCATGAGAGTGGCTATCTGTGACCAGTTGGAAGATCCAAAAATGGTGAAAGGCATTGTGAAAAGAGGGGTTACGGAATTGGTAACTCCCGGAGTGACATTTAATGATCAGGTCCTAAATTCTAAAAAGAATAACTTCCTGCTTTCTTTGCATAAGGAAAAAGAGAAATACGGAATCGCTTTAGTAGATATTTCTACCGGAGAATTCTTGGTGAGCGAGGGTAATATCGAAAAGTTGTTGCATATTGTGAATACCTTTGATCCAAGTGAGATTATTTTCCAGAGAAGTGTACAGATTCCAGAACAGATCAAGAATAAAAATGCCTTTAAGCTTGAAGATTGGGCTTTTCAATATAATTTTGCCTACGAGAAATTAACAAACCATTTTAAAACCAATTCTTTAAAAGGATTTGGTATAGAAAATTTACCGCTGGCGATTACTGCAGCCGGTGCTATTTTCGCGTATCTCGTGGAAGACACTCATCATAATCTTCTTGCCCATATTACCAAACTTCAGGTTATTCCTCAGGAAGACTACCTGATGATGGATAATTTTACATTAAGGAACCTGGAAATCGTTTATCCAAGCAATCCGCAGGGGAAGTCACTTCTGGATATCATTGATAAAACCTCTACTCCGATGGGTGGCAGATTATTGAGGAGAAGAATTATTCTTCCTCTGAAATCTGTGGATGAAATTGCAAGAAGACTTTCTCTGATTGATTTCTTGAACGAAAAGGATGCTCTTAAATATGAAATAGCACAGCTGTTAAGATCAATCTCTGATCTTGACCGACTGATGGGAAAACTAGCAGCAGAAAAAATATCACCAAAAGAATTGGGGTATTTGCGCCAAAGTTTAATTAATATACATGCAATCAAGGCTTTATTGCATCCTTATGCCGATGTGATGGCTTGGCTTGAGCCATTATTTGATCTTGAAGAGCTTATTAAATTCCTTCAAAATCATCTTAATGATGAGCTTCCGGTAAATATTGCCAAGGGTAATGTTATCAAGAATGAAGTTTCTGAAGAATTGGACAGATTGAGGAATCTTCAGAGTAAAGGCCGTGGATTTCTGGATGAAATGTGCCAGAGAGAAATTGAAAGAACAGGAATTTCAAGTCTTAAAATTGATTTTAACAACGTATTTGGATACTATATTGAAGTTCGAAATACCCACAAAGATAAAGTTCCGAATGATTGGGTAAGAAAGCAGACCCTTGTGAATGCCGAGCGATACATTACAGAAGAATTAAAAGAATATGAAAGCCAGATTTTAGGTGCCGAAGAAAAGATAGGAGTTCTTGAAAGTAAGTTGTATAGAGAGGTGTGTGCTGAAACAATGGTTTATATAGATCAAATTCAAGGGAATTCTAATATCATCGCACAATTGGATGTTGCTGCCGGATTATCCGAACTGGCTGTTTCAGAGAGCTATACGAAGCCTATTTTGAATGACGGCTATGCCATTGATCTAAAGGAAGCAAGACACCCTATTATTGAAAATGCTCTTCCATTGGGAGAAAAATATATCCCGAATGATATCTTTTTAGATAAAGATTCTCAGCAGATCATCATGGTTACAGGACCCAACATGGCCGGTAAATCGGCAATTCTACGTCAGACGGCTATCGTATGTCTTCTGGCTCAGATTGGAAGCTTTGTGCCTGCAAAACATGCAGAGATCGGATTATTGGACAAGATCTTTACAAGGGTGGGAGCCACGGATAATATTTCGGCAGGTGAATCTACATTCATGGTAGAAATGAATGAGGCGGCCAACATTCTAAATAATATTTCTGAACGAAGCCTTATTCTTCTGGATGAGATTGGTCGTGGAACTTCAACTTATGATGGTGTTTCCATTGCGTGGGCAATTGCAGAATATCTTCACCAGCATCCTACCCAGGCGAAAACCTTATTTGCCACCCATTATCATGAGCTAAATGAAATGACGGTGAATTTTGAGCGTGTAAAGAACTTCCATGTATCCATTCAGGAAAACAAAGGGAATATTATCTTCTTAAGAAAGTTGGTTTCAGGAGGTAGCGAACATAGTTTCGGTATTCATGTTGCCAAACTTGCAGGGATGCCTGCTAAAGTGGTAAACAGAGCAAACGAAATCCTTAAAACCCTTGAAGCCAGCAGAACGCAAGGAAATAACAGCACTTCTGAAAGTATTAAAAGAGTAACCGAAGAAAATATGCAACTCTCTTTCTTCCAGTTGGATGATCCTGTTCTGGAGAATATCCGTGAGGAACTTACCAAGATTGACATCAATACCTTAACGCCTATAGAAGCTCTAATGAAGCTGAATGCCATAAAAAAAATGATTGGAAAATAATCCAATCATTTTTCTTTTCATAAGGTTGAAAAACAGTTAGCAACAGTATCCGTTTTTTCCAACAGGACCAATAATAAGGAAATGGTCTACTCCTCGAAGTTTACATAAACCTTCTGCACAGTTGGCAGCACCTCCATTAATTTCTTTCAGCTCGCTTTTGGTAAGCTTTCGTTTCTGAATACTTAACTTTTTCATATGATTTTGAATTTGGTTATAGATGTTTTTTAGCAACAAGGGCCATCCTGAATACCCGGAACGCCTGAGAGTTCTATTCCGGTTCGCATGTCTGTACAGCTTATTACCCGAGGGCAGACAGGTCTAAGACCTCCGCTGATCTCTTTTAATTCCTTTTTGGAAAGCTTTCTTTGTGGTAGGGTTGATTTTTTCATATTCGTTTTAATTTTATGATTGTCAAATATTTATAAGGTGTTGTGTACTAGCAGCAATAGCCCTCTCTATCCAGGCGGCCAATTTGCATTTCATCAGATCCACGTACCATACAAAACCCTTCTATACATATTTCAGGTCCGCCGCTTCCATTAATATTTTTTAATGCCTTTTTTGTCAGTTTCTTTTGTTGAATGTTTAATTTTTTCATGGTATTTTTCGTTTTTGTTTATTTTTTAATCAGATTAACAGCAGTACCCGTCTTCTCCAATAAGCCCTCTTACCATTTCGTCTGTTCCGGGAACCATACAGAACCCTCTCAGGCAGAATACTCTGTTACCACCATTAATTTCCTTTAATTTTTGCTTTGTTAATTTTATTTGTTGAATGTTTGATTTTTTCATGATATTTTTAGTTTGGTTGTAAGCTAATTTACATTTTATTTTGAATAATTCAATAGGTGGTGAATGAAAATTATATAATAATTAAACATTATTAACAAATTTTAACAGGTTGATATTCATGGAGAAAGAATGCAATTGGTAAATTTGAGTATGAATAATTTAATAAAAATATTGGCCATATTTTTGTTCTGCACAGCTTATAAAGCTCAGCAGGCCGAGGTTTCTGTCATCAAATATGAAGACCTCGAAAAAAGGATTCAACAGGAAAAGGATAAATTTCTGGTCGTTAATTTCTGGGCAACAACCTGTGGGCCATGTGTGAAAGAACTGCCACACTTTATGGAGGTCAATAAAAAATTTGCAGGAAACCCTAAGTTTAAGATGATTCTGGTTTCATTGGACAGGCTGGTAGATAAGGACAGGGTTTTAAAATTTATAAAGAATAAAAACCTTACTGCTGAGGTTATTCTGCTGGATGATATCAAAAGAATGAATACCTGGATTCCAAGGTTTGAAAAGGATTGGGATGGAAATATTCCGGTAACCTTGTTCTATAAGAATGGAGAAAAAGTATTTTTTAATGACGGAGAAATGAGCAAGGAAGACCTTGATAAAACAATTAGTGAAAATTTACAATAAATAATAGTATGAAAAATCTGAAAATCTTAATGACAGCGTTTATCGTTGGTTTGGGCTTGTTGAGCTTTACAACAACGGATCACGATAAAAATAACCCTCAAAAAGAAAAGAGCACTGCTGTAAAAGGCTATGAGGTAGGAGACGAGGCGGCTGATTTTAAACTCAAAAATATTGATGGAAAGATGGTTTCTCTGAGTGATTTTAAGGCTGCAAAAGGATTTATTGTCGTCTTTACATGCAACCATTGTCCTTATGCAAAGAAGTATGAAGACCGAATTGTAGAGCTTGATAAAAAATATAAGGATCAGGGATATCCGGTCATTGCCATTAATCCAAATGATCCCAATGTACAGCCTGAAGACGGTTACAAACAGATGATTGACAGGGCAAAACAGAAAGGGTTCACTTTTCCGTATTTAGTGGATGAGGGACAAAAAATTTATCCTCAATATGGTGCGACAAAAACACCTCATGTATTTGTATTGCAAAAAGAAAACGGGAAAAATATCGTAAAATATATAGGAGCCATTGATAATAACTACGACAATCCCAATGATGTAACTGAATATTATGCTCAGGATGCAGTAAATGCTTTGATAAAGGGAGAGCCCGTAAAAATGACAAAAAGTGTTGCCATCGGGTGTACAATAAAGGTAAAGAAATAATATATTTGCTAAAATAATGATCGGTGTTTTTATAAATGCCGATTTTTTATGCCTTAATTTTTAAGATCAAAAAACAATAATGATGAAATTACAATTTAGCCTGAAATACTTTCTGATTTCGATCTTCATTTTTCTTATAGAAGTTTTAATTGCCACCAAGGTGAAGGATGTTTTCTTTGTGCGGGCCTATCTTGGTGATGTCATTGTTGTTATTCTTCTTTATACCTTGGTGAAAAGCTTTTTCAGGGTAAATAATCAAAAACTTATTGGAGGGATTTTAATTTTTTCCTGCATGGTGGAGTTTGCACAATACTTCAATATTGCAGAAAAATTAGGCTTCCGCGAGGGAAGCCTAATGTATATTGTTATCGGAAATTCATTTTCATGGATAGATATTCTGTGTTATGCTGCAGGGTGTCTGCTAATTTATCTTTTTGTAAAAGTGACAGAAAATAAAGCTATAACGGCTAATTCCTGATTCATGCAACCTTATAGCCCACAACCTAACACCTATCTCCCAAAACTATCATATTTATCCTCTGCATACTTGATAAAGCGATTCAATAAAGCTACATTTTCCTTTTCCATGGGAGAAAGCTCATTGTCCACATTTCCCGAAACAGGAATGTACCAATCCGTCTGTTCGAAGAAATTTCTATAGGTTTCTTTTTTAAAGGAATAACCGTGCCTTGCAAATACAGAATTTTTGATGATCTCAAGATCCAATTTTCTTAGATTTTTAATCTCCTTTTCATTCAGTTTTTGCTTGGAGGCATTAAGCTTGAATACCGCATCAGAAGCCACTCTGTTTTTGGATGTAGTGTAGCTTTCCGTCTTTCCCTCACTATCTGTATATTTCTCTACAAAATCCTTCGGATTTGTCCAGTCAACCAAGTTGGAATCCGGATCCAGCATGAAATTAGGATTGTAAACAAACTCTTTTTTGGTAAGCTTAAGGGTTTTCAAAGGAGCCTTTACCGCCGTCTTATTAAATGCATTCCACTTTCCGGTTAAGCTGTCACCGCTCAGTTTTACCTCAAATCTGCCATCTGTTTTGTCATTGCCGGGTTCATCCAGTACAAAGGATTTTGATGCTTCATTAAAGATTCCTCTGATAGGACGTTGATTTCCATTCACAATGCTTTGTCCGTAAACACTGTCCTTTGTAATTCTATTGATTTTCAGGGAAATTCTTTTGTAGACGCTTCCATCATATTCTGAACCATCCGATTCATCAATCATTTTTTCCATCCCTTCAAAATCTCCTGTGTAGATTCCGTAGTATTCCTGATGAACTTCCGGAATGACAACAGAATCTTTTTTTGCAGTTAGGGAATCATTTCCTGATCCGTTGGTTTTCCCATCTTTTTTACAGCCTACCAATGAAAGGGTAAGCAGGGAAATAAGAGTGTAATTTAAAATTTTCATAGATGTTTTTTTGTGATTAAGTATTCAATTAAAAGGAGATTGGGGATCCAGCCCAGCCACGCAATGATTTGGTAGACATCCATGGGGTTTGGGTGAAATAAATATACAATAATAACTTTCCACATTCGTAATGTGATGGCAGATAAAGTAAGCGCAAAGCTTCTCCACATCCATTGCTTATGGTCGGTAAACCTTTTTTGTCTGGCCAATTGATAAGCTTTAAAAGTAGAAAACCACCAGCAAATCCCTAAAATAATGAATGAAACCTTTGAAAAGATTCCGCCATTAGCAAAGAATCCCATGTAAATGCCAGACGGAGCCGCAAGAATGAGGATGAGAAAAATATAGATCTTTCCCATGTTCCTGTGAAGATTTTTTAAGCCAAAATCTTTCCTTATGATGGCTAAAAAACCGGAAAACAGAACAAAAATACTTGTATAAACATGGATATAAAAGAAACTAAGGTATTCTGGTCTATGCTGAACTTCTGTCTGTTTAATCATCAGAAAGCTAACATTAGAATCCAGTGGAATATATTCCAGCGTGATCGTAAGCATCAGCCAAAAGAAATACCCAAATCCCAGAACTAAAAGGATTTTGAGAATTTTTGAAATATTTCTTTTGACCGAAAGCATATCAGAGGTTTATAGTTGTTGGAAGTGTAACCCAGTATTTTACAGGAAGACCTTGACTCTGAGCGGGCTTCCATTTAATTTTTATGGATTTTATTACACGTTCCATTTCCTGATTCATGTCCTTATTATCCCCTTTAGCAGAGACAGATTCAATATTTCCATTAGTGTTCACTACAAATTTTGTTACTGATGTAAATACTCCTGAGCTTTTTATATTTGAAATATTGATTTCTTGGTAAATATATTTTCTGAGAGCATCCATGCCGCCGGGGAACTCTGCTGGAGTTTCTACATTGACATTCTCTGTAGAGACCACAGATTTATTGTTTGCCAATCCTGTTGGTATTGTTTGGGCAAAAGCAAAATGAGATCCTAATAGTAAGATAAATAGACCTGTTTTTTTCATAGTTATAGTTTTTAGTGAAAATAATGTTTTTTTATAAGTTGTTGAGATCCTGAGCAATCAGCCACCCCTCACTCCAGCATGCCTGAAAATTAAAACCTCCCGTTACTGCATCAATATTTAAGACCTCTCCTGCAACATAAAAATTAGGAAGAAGCTTAGAAGACATGTTTTTGAAGTTAATTTCCTTTAAATCAACACCTCCAGCCGTTACAAATTCATCCTTAAATGTTGATTTTCCGGTTACCTGAAACTTTTTTGCGCAAAGATTTTCCAGAATTTTCTGCATTTCCTTTCCTGAAATATTGGCAACCTGCTTGTTGAGGTCAATCTTTGAAATCTCCAGAATTTTCTGCCAGAATCTATTTGTGATATCAAATATCTTGGATTGTCCAACGGTCTTTTTAGGATTACTTTGTTTGAAGTTTTGAAAGGTTTCCTCTGCTTCTTCCACGTCCATTGAGATAAAATTCACCTCAATTTCAAAATTGTACTTAACCTTGGCAAGGCTTATTGCTTCCCACGCAGAAATTTTCAAGACAGCAGGTCCGGAAAGTCCCCAGTGGGTAATCAGTAAAGGCCCGCTTTCTTCTGTCTTCAGTTTAGGAATTGAAATGCCAGCGTTTTCAAAACTTGTTCCCGGAAGGTCTTTTAGCAACTCATCCTTAATATTAAAAGTAAAAAGAGACGGAACAAGATCTATGATCTTATGCCCCAGATTTTCAATCATTTTTAGAGATTTGGGAGAACTACCGGTTGTATACACAATATAATCTGCTTCAAAGTCTCCGGAATTAGTTCTTACCAAGTACTTTTCATCCAGTTTTTCAATCTCCTTTACTGTACATTTTGTTTTTACCGTCACATTTTTCTTTTGAGTTTCATTCAAAAAAGTATTGATAATGGTCTGTGAAGAATTGCTTTCAGGGAAAGTTCTATTGTCATTTTCTATTTTCAACGGAACATTGCGCTGATCAAACCATTCCATGGTGTCTCCCGGTTGGAACTTGGTGAAAACACTTAATAATTCCTTGTTTCCACGTGGGTAAAACTGAACAAGTTCCCTTGGATCAAAGCATGCGTGGGTAACATTGCAGCGTCCGCCTCCGGAAATTTTCACTTTCTGAAGGACATCAGAATTCTGTTCTAAAATCGTAATTGTATATTTCTTTTCGTCAAGGTTCGATGCGCAGAAAAAGCCCGCAGCCCCGCCTCCGATTATGATGATCTGTTTCATGTATATGTAATCCTATGCTGAAGATTATTTTTTCAAAAGTACAATTTTTATAAACCATCTTATTTGAGTATTTTTGAAGATTATAATTTTAATTATACCAAAAACGATTTTCATATGATTTTCTACCATAAATTTGAAGTGAGATGGAGTGACCTTGATGCCAATAAGCATTTGGCTAATTCATCCTATGTACAGTATTGTGCACAAGCCAGAATGGCTTTCATGACCAAAGAGAAAATGGGGGTTACCCAATTGAGCAGATGGGGAATTGGTCCGGTAATCCTGCATGAAAGATATTCTTTCTTCAAGGAGATCTATGCAGATCAGATCGTAATTGTAAGTGTAGAAATAGACGGATGTTCAGAAGATTCTTCTATCTATCGTTTTGTACACAAATTCTATACACCGGACGGGATGCACTGTGCTACAGCAGAAGCTACAGGGGTATGGATTGATATGATGCTTAGAAAAATGACGACTCCGCCAGATGATGTAGTGGAGGCAATGAATAAATATAAAAGTCCGGAAACGGTGGTGCTGTCAAAAGAAGACTTTAAAAAACTTCCTTTCCACCCACAAAATATTGATCCGGCAGAATTGACAAATTAATTCAAAATTTAAAGTTCAGGGTTCCATGTTATGAAAGACTTTCGGGTTATTAATGCATTTTACATTGGACATTGTACAAAAAAGAAATTTTATGTTTGAAGATAAATCACAGGAGCTTACGCCCATTTCAAAACTAGGAGAATTCGGTCTTATTAAGCATTTGACAGAGCATTTTCCATTATCCAATGAATCTTCGGAACTTGGAGTAGGAGATGATGCGGCGGTTATTAATCCTGGCAATAAAAAAGTGGTTCTTACTACCGATGTTTTGGCCGAGGGCGTGCATTTTAATCTTGGTTACGTTCCGTTGAAACATTTAGGTTATAAAGCTGTGGTGGTAAACCTAAGTGATATTGCTGCAATGAATGCGGTTCCTACCCAAATTTTAGTGTCTCTGGCTGTTTCCAACCGTTTTCCGGTTGAAGCTTTAGAAGAAATTTATTCAGGAATTCAGGCGGCATGTGCAAGATACAAAGTTGACCTTGTCGGAGGCGATACAACGAGTTCTAATGCCGGATTGGTAATGAGTATTACAGCGGTAGGAATTGAAACTGATGAGAACATTGTCAAGAGAAGCGAAGCAAGGCCAAATGATCTTCTTGTAGTTACAGGAGATCTTGGTGGAGCCTATATGGGACTTCAGATTCTGGAAAGAGAGCATGCCGTTTATCTTGCAGACCCCAATATGCAGCCGGAGATGGAAGGCTACGATTATATCCTGGAGAGACAATTGAAGCCTGAAGCAAGAACAGATGTTAAAAATATTTTAGAAGAGTTGGATATTAAACCAACTTCCATGATTGATATTTCAGATGGTTTAGCTTCCGAGATTCTTCACCTTTCAGATCAGTCAAAAGTTGGATTCAGATTGTATGAGGAAAAAATTCCTTTAGATAATCTAACGATCTCTACGGCAGATGAAATGAACTTAAATCCTGTAATGACAGCATTAAGCGGAGGAGAGGACTACGAATTGTTATTCACCATTTCACCCAATGACTTTGATAAAATTAAAAATCATCCGGATTTTACCATTATCGGACATGCTGTTGAAAAAGAAGATGGAAACTTTATGGTAGCGAGAGGGTCTAATCAACTGGTTGCTCTTACCGCCCAAGGATGGGATGCTTTTTTAAGCCAGTAAAATTGAAAAATTATATTTAATTTTAAATATTGTAAGAAGACCGCAGCACTTTTTTTGCTGTGGTTTTTGTTTATAGCTAAATAATTTAGTAATGATTACGCCAGAAAAAGAAATTCCGGTTCATCACCTGACTTCTGAAGAATTTCAGATGAGTACTCTGACTGATGCCGGTCCAGAGAACTTTCATGATGTTCACCGTCATAATTTTTTTGAAATCATCTGGTTTAGGGAAGTGTATGAAAACAGTCTATTAGAATTGGATTTTGAAAGGTATAAACTCAAGAACAATCAAATCTGTATCATTGCGCCGGGGCAGGCATTCAATATGAAATTAGAAGGAGAGAAAGGATATGCCATGGCAATAAGCAGGGAAATTTTCAACGAAGCCTGTACCATAGAATCGGTGCTTACGGGAGGAGAGCTCCCCTTTTTTTTAAATCCCCAAAATGAAAAAACCTGCAGAACAATTATAGCGTTGATGGAGCAGGAATATAAAACAACCGCAAGAACAGAACTCTTAAAGGCTTATCTGAAAGCATTTTGTATCATCATCGGAGAACAAATTATTCCTCAGGAACCTTTATTGCATGACCGTCAGCGTATTCAGCAACTGATAAAACTAATTGAAGAAAACTATATCATCCACAAGAATACATCCTTTTATGCTGAACATTTAAAAATAAGCACTCATCACCTGAATGATATTGTTCGTTTATCAAGAGCAACCACTGTAAAGAAAATGATTGCCCAAAGACTTATTCTTGAAGCCAAAAGAGAACTTAGTTTTGGAGCCCTCTCCATTAAAGAGATTGCTTTTAAACTTGGTTTTACTGATACTTCATATTTTTCCCGATTTTTCAAGAAACATACAGGGCAAAACCCCGATTTTTTTAAAAATAAAGAAAAAGAATAATCTTCAATATGTACAGTATTATTGATTTATACTTGTGCTTATTGTTTATTTTCTGTTCTTAAATCTTCAGTTTGTCCTATTATTTCTTCAGTTCTGTTATTGAATCGTCTGCTTTTTTGGAGGACCTTTGCGCTCCATGAAAACCACATGAGTAGATCGTTTAATAATTAATACTATTTATGAAAAACCTAGGGGTCGTTATTTTTATTTTAGCCTTGCTTAATACATTGGAATCGTTGAGTATAGACCTGTATTTACCTGCATTCCCAAGTATGGCTCAAATTTTCCAGACGGATATCGGGCACATCCAGATCTCCATTTCTGTATTTTTTGCAGGATTTGCCATAGGGCAGCTTTTATGGGGCCCTTTATCAGATCAGAAAGGAAGAAAACCGATGTTGTACTGCGGGTTGCTATTGTTTATTGTAGGAGCAATAGGAATCTATTTCACAAAAAATATTTATATGCTGTGGGCGATGCGTTTTCTTCAGGCATTCGGTGGAAGTGCCGGAATTGTGATAGGAAGAGCCATCATTATAGACCTTTATGATAAACAAAAATCTGTAGCTATATTTTCCCAGCAATCCCAAATCAGTGGAGTGGCACCTATTGTGGCGCCTTTGCTTGGGAGTGTATTCCTTAAATTTTGGGGATGGAATAGTTCTTTTGCTTTCCTGGTAATATTGGGTTTTATAACATTGGTTCTAGTGTATAAATGTGTTCCAGAAACCAATGCAAGGCTTTTATCCAAGGACAACAATGTTGTAGAGGATAAAATAAATTTGATGGAACAGCTTAAAACAATTCTCTCCAATAGAGACTTTGTAAACAATACGATGATCGGAAGTATTGCCTTTGCCTCCCTTATTATTTATATTTCCAATGCTCCTTTTCTTTTTATGGAATTGCATGGTTTTTCAAGTGAAGTCTTCGGATTTATATTCGCGTTCAATTCTGTGGCTTTAATCTTGGCGGCTTACATCACTCCAAGGCTGATCAAGAGGTTTGAAGAAACCAGAATTAAGTTCTGGGCCACTGTTATTTTATTATCTTCCTGCTGTCTTCATATTCTGGTTTCAATGTATCAGTGGTCTGTAGGGCTGGAAATTGTATTACTACATATTTCGCTGTTAGCCATAGGGCTTTTATTCCCCATTACTTCTGCTCATGCCTTGTCCCCATTTAAGGAGGGACGTGGTACAGCGGCAGCGTTAATGGGTTTTATGCAGCTAATGGTTACCTTTTTAATTTCAGGTATTGTAGGGCTGATGGAAGCGGATTCCATCATACCAATGGTGGTTACAAGAGCTTTAATAGGGTTAATTGCTGTATGGTTTGGTTATCGTTCATTGAAACGAATCAAAGCATTTGCATAAGAAAAAGTAGGTATACTGAGGGAGTTTTCAAAATATGATCCTGTTACTATTCCTGTTGGTCATCATAGACCTACACTTAATCAAGTAATTTTTGAAAGAAATAGCCAAAAGGTTCTCTTTGCATAAAATTTAGAATATGAAAAGAAACCTTTTGACGGCTTTTTGCTGCCTATTGCCGTTAGGATATTGGATCAATGCACAGACTGGAATATCTGCAGAACTGAAAACAGAATATACCCCTTTCTCCAACTATATTCGTCCAGAAGACAGCGTTAAAACAAGCTCTAAAAGTGATTTTAAGAGAGCAACCCTTAATTTAAGCATTCCATTGTCTATCAAAAAGGATAACAATGGAAAGGTAAAAGCCTGGTCTATGCTCCTTAGTGGTTCCTATGCAAGGATATCACACAAGAACTACGAAACTCCGTTATTTCCGGATCAAATGCTGAATGCTCAGGTTGGCCTGCAGCATATAAGACCTTTGGGCAAGAAATGGAGTATGATGATGATGGCTTCAGTAGGATTGTATACTGATCTGGAAAGAATCAGTTCTGACGATATATTAGGACAAGGAGGAGTCTTATTTATCAGACACTTTAGTCCAAACCTGGCCTTAGGTGGGGGGCCTGTGCTTACAACAGCATTTGGGACGCCAATGGTCTTGCCGTGGATTTACTTTGACTGGAAAACCAATGGAAAGGTCAAATTCAAGATCAATTTCCCTGAAGGAGCAGAGGCGGGATATCAATTTTCAGAAACCCTTACCCTGAAAGCAGTAGTGAACCTCAGCGGAATGTTGGTAGAAAGAAATAAGGACGGAAAATCTATTATGTTTGGATATCAGCAGATTACTGCAGGACTGAGACCGGAAATAAAAATCACGGATAAATTGAGTCTCGGTATTACAGGTGGATCAACTCTGATAAGAAACTTCAGTGAGAGCGAACGCAAAATATCAAGTATTTTTAAAGACAAAAAAATAGCAGATCCTAAGTTTACGAGTACATTCTATGCTGCCCTTGCAGTACGTTGGAATCTGCCTTAACAAAAAGGCCGGAAGAAAGGGGTGTGATCTCTTCAAATGAGTATGACTTCTCTCTTCCGGCCCTTATTTTTTTATTTGCTAATCAACTTCTTATATACTACCTGATTAAGTAATTCTTCTTTTCGGGTGCGGGAAATAGGAAGCTCTGTTTTATTAATGAACAGACGCCCTCCGGAAATCATGTCAATATGGGTAATATTGATTAAAAATGATTTATGAATTCTAAAGAAATGATCGGTAGGCAATGATTCTTCAATAGCTTTCATGGTTTGATGGATGACCAGGGATTTATCCTTAAAATGAAGCTTCGTATAGTTCTGCATGCTTTCAACAAATAAAATATCTACCCAGGAAATCTTGATAAATGTATCAGACTGCCTTACATACAGAAAAGGATCATCCAAAGACGTGTTTTTTCTTAGTTTTTCATTGATAATAAACTGTTGCTGAGCTTTATTCACTGCCTGATAAAAACGATTAAAGGCAATAGGTTTCAAAAGATAATCCGCGACCTGCAGCCGGAATCCCTCTAATGCATATTCTGAATAAGCTGTTGTAAGGATACATAAAGGTGGGTTTTCAAGCTGTTCCAAGAACTCAAGACCAGTAAGGTAGGGCATATTGATATCCAGAAAAAGAAGATCTATTTCACTTTCTTTTACCTTGGTATCTGCTTCCAGTGCGGTGGCACAGGCTCCTTCCACGGATAAAAAATCAATCTGGTCTGCCAATTCCTTAAGATGAAACCTTGCCAGTGGTTCATCATCTATAATCAGACATTTCATTTTAGGAATCGTATTACTCATTTTTTTCAGAGAGTTTTAAGGTTAAAGTTACTTTATACACAAGATCATCCGATTCAATTTTCAGGTCATGAGAATCCGGATATTGTAGTTTTAATCGTTTTTTTACATTTTGAAGACCAATTCCTCCGGCTCCGTCTTTCTTTTTGTACATGGCCACATCAGAATAAGAATTTTCTACATAAAAAGAGAGATTTCCGTTTTCCTCCTTATAATTGATTTTAATGTAGCCTTTATGTCCCGGAAGCCTGCAAACATATTTAAAGGCGTTTTCAATAAAAGGAACCAAAAGTAAGGGGGCAATAAAAGCCTTTCTGCTTCCAGTTTCCCAGGTTGCCTTTACGTCCAGCTCATTTCCCCATCTTAGCTTTTCTACCTCAACAAGATTTTGGAGGTATTCAATTTCCTTGTCTAGTGGAACAAGATTTTGATTGCAATGATAGAGCTGATACCGCAGAATATCTGAAAACTTCATCAGTAAAAAATCGGCAAGCTCCGTATCACGTTTCATCAGGATATGAATATGATTCAGAATATTGAATACCACATGTGGATTAATCTGATCCTGAAGAAGCTTGAGCTGATTTTCCAGATGCGCTTGCTGAAGGAGAATATGATCCCGTTCTATTCTTCCGTGTTCCTTGTAAAATTTGATGCCACAGGCAGAGCCATTAATCAGAAAAGAGGCGGGTAAAGACATATAAAAGCCTTTCCATAAAAAAGGAATGTGATCCCAGAAGTTTGGAGGAAGCTGCCTTTTGGGGGAAACCTCTAGATAAGTGAAAATAACAGAAAAAATTAAACTTAAAAGAAAAATAACCATTACCGTTTGGATCAGAAACCGTTTCATTTTTTTTGCCCGCAAAGCTCTTGGGAGAAGTTTATTGGTTAAAAAATGAGTAAACATAAAAGAACTGATAGCAATGATAACGGCTTGAATCATTGCCAGATATTTATCAGTTTCGGTCTGGAAATTACACCATAATACAATCGTAAAAACAAGCCAGAAAATAAAGGTAAATACGTATTCTCTTAAAACAAATGATTTTGTCATGGAAGCTTAAAATAATTTAATAAAAAAATAGAAACTGCAAGTCAGCAGTTTCTAATGAGTAAAGATAATTTAAGTTTTTAGAATAGAAAATAACCTATCCCAAGACTAAAACTATGTGGTTTGGATTTAAATTCCTTACTGATGTTTGAAAGCCCGTTTTCGTATCTCAAATCTACAGTAAAGTTCTTATAATCTACACCAACCCCTCCTGTAATGCCGATATTGGATTTGTCAAACTTTTTAAACCCCTCCTGAATAGCCTGAGAGCTGGATACATTATTATTAAAGGCATAGCTATAGACTCCGCCGGCAAAGACTCTTACATTAAAATCATCGGTCTTTATCAGCTTATAACCAATGACCACAGGAAGATCAATAGCATTCCATGTAAGCTTTGCGGAACCACCATCTTTTGTATCGTAGGACGTTTTTCTTTTGTTGAATAGAGCTTCTCCTTGTAGATACAGGCTTCCAATATCTAGTCTTGTCATTACCCCTGCCTGATAACCGAAACCGTATTTCCCTTCCAAGGAAGAAGATTCCGTTGAGGTTTTTGTAAAATTTGCACCTCCCTTTACTCCAATGTGAAAAGCTGGTGTTTGTTGTGCCTGAGTTTCAATGGAACAGATGATGCATAAAAATAATGAGCTTAATGCCAAAAATTGTTGTTTCATAAATTGATTACTATTAAAAATTTGATGCAAAACAACAACTCTGAAAAAGAGCTTGAAACTTTATTTGACGAATGGCAATAAGGTTGTGACGAGGCGTACAGATCGATAAGAAAGCTTACTTGCCATATGAAAGCCAGGATGAATAAAAAACAAACCCGGTAAAATGTACCGGGCTTGTTTTTTATTTTTTAAATGTTAAAACCAAAGGAATCGTGATCATGGATGATATCGGTTTTCCATTGCTTTCTGCGGGTTTCCATTTGCCACGCTCCCTGATACGGTAAAAAGAGGCTTCAATAAATGCGTTTATATCGTCATTATTTCCTTTTACCTGAGCGTTAAGCGCATTCCCTTTTGAATCTATTATAAAGCTTAATGTTGCTTTATAAGAATCTGAAGCATAGTTTAAGAAAGTAAGGTCCACAGCTTCATACAATGACTTTTGAAAAGCAGCTTTTCCTGTCTCGTATTCTGCTTCCTTGCTCACCTTTATCTTAATGGGCGGATCATTGGCTACTGCTTTCTTCTCCTCTTCAGAAATTTTTTCTAAGGCATTTTTATAGGATGTTATTTTGTCTTCTGTAAGAAGCCACTCTAGCTTAGTTCTTAAATCATTAGGCTTAGGATATTTGTTATACAGGGCCTTTTTCTTTCTTTCATATTTTGAGTCTGCTTTCTGAAATCCGGAAACCTGGGCACTTCCAAAAGCAAACGAGAATATAAATGCTAATGCTAAGAGTTTATTCATCTCAATTAGGCTTTTACAATATTAATAATTACTCCAGTTGCCTTTTCCATACTTTCCAGAGCTACATATTCATAAGGTCCGTGGAAGTTGATTCCTCCGGCGAAGATATTCGGACAAGGAAGTCCCATGTAAGAAAGCTGCGCGCCATCTGTACCCCCTCTGATTGCTTTGATCTTGGGCTCAATACCAGCTTCAGTCATTGCTTTTGCAGCAAGGTCTACAATATGCATTTTGCCTTCAAATTGCTGCTTCATATTTCTGTACTGTTCCTTGATTTCTACTTCAGCCGTTCCTTCACCATGTTTTTGGTTAAATTCAGCAATTTTTTCCTCCAGGAATTTCTTTCTTGCCTCGTATTTATCAGCGTCGTGGTCACGGATAATATATTGAAGTTTAGCTTCTGAAATATCAGCGGTAATATCCATTAAGTGATAGAAACCATCAAAACCTTTTGTAGTAGATGGCGTTTCGTTGGCAGGAAGCATTTGGATAAATTCAGCAGCTAATAACGCCGCATTTACCATTTTACCGTAAGCATAGCCCGGGTGTACACTCAATCCGTGGATTTTTACCACAGCTCCTGCAGCATTGAAGTTCTCATATTCCAATTCTCCGACTTCTCCACCATCCATTGTGTAAGCCCATTCAGCGCCGAATTTAGCTACATCAAACTTGTGTGCTCCTCTTCCGATCTCTTCATCAGGAGTAAATCCTACGGCAATTCTTCCATGCTTGATCTCAGGGTGTGCAATCAGATATTCGGCAGCAGTTACAATTTCTGCACAGCCTGCCTTGTCATCAGCACCAAGAAGAGTAGTCCCATCTGTTGTGATTAATGTCTGACCGATATATTTTTTTAGACTTTCAAATTTTGAAGAAGATAATGAGAATCCGGTAGTTTGGTTCAGCAGAAGATCATTTCCGTCATAGTTTTCCCAAACCTGAGGTTTTACATTCTCTCCATTGAAGTCCGGTGATGTATCATAGTGTGAAATGAACCCAATTGTAGGTCTGTTATCATTTTCCAGGTTAGATGGAACATATCCCATAATATACCCGTTCTCATCAATTGAAACATCTTCCAGACCGATCGTTTTCAGCTCTTCTGTAATGTAATTGGCGATATCCCACTGGCGAGGAGTAGAGGGAGTAGCCTCACTTTCTGCATCACTGGTTGAATAGATCTTTACATAGCTAAGAAAACGGTTCAGTAATTTCTCTTTCCATAATGGATTGAATTCTATTGTACTCATCAGATTGATCATAAATTTTAACAAAGTTAGCAAATTTGGCGCTCAGAATACGTTATTTGCGACTGAATATCAATTATTGAAATTATAAATCAGATATAAATATTTGAAAATCAAAATAGTGTTAGATTTGTATGTACAGTATACGAACTAGTTTAGTTTTATTATATTTGAGAAAATCAAAAAGTAAAAATGTTTCTTACCGAATGTCCTAGAGATGCCATGCAGGGATGGGGAGAGTTTATCCCTACCAATAAAAAAATAGATTATATCAACTCCTTAATGGATGTTGGCTTTGATGTATTGGATTGTCTGAGTTTTGTTTCTCCAAAAGCAATTCCACAGATGGCTGATTCTGATGAGGTGGCTGAAAATATTGATAAATCCCGTTCCAAGACAAAGGTTTCTGCCATCATTGGAAACTATAGAGGTGCTGAAAAGGCATTGAAGCATCAGTCGGTGGATATTCTTGGATTTCCATTCTCTATTTCCGAAACTTTTCAGCATAGAAATACCAACAAAAGCCAGGAAGAGGCTTTTGATGAAATCATTAAAATGCTGGAACTGGTAAAAAGTGAGGGTAAACAATTGAATATTTATTTTTCCATGGCTTTTGGAAACCCTTATGGGGAAATGTGGAAGTGGGAGGATGTAGACCAGTGGGCACAAAGATTTTCGGACATTGGTGTAAAGGATATTCTACTTTCTGACACAACAGGGGTGGCAACCCCGGAAACAATTGCCCTTTTATTTGAAAAAATTCCATCAAAATACCCTGAAATTAACTTCGGAGGTCATTTTCATAATCGTTATGAAGAATCTTATTCAAAATTGAAATCGGCTTATGACAAAGGTTGCAGAAGATTCGACAGCGCAATTAAGGGAATTGGAGGATGTCCTATGGCCAAGGATGATCTTGTAGGAAATATGCCTACGGAACAGGTGATTAACTTTATGAGTGTTGAAAAAGCAGAGCATAAACTGAACCTGCTGAACTTTGAAAGTTCTTATAACAAGGCTAAGGATATTTTTCATTTTTAAAGAAAACACATAATGTATCTCTCTCAGATTGGGCAAATTATGCAGATATGGAGGTTCTATATGATTTGTGAGAGATCAAAAGATCGTATTAGGAGCGGGCTTTAGCCCGCTTTAATGTATTTAAACAAAATTGGCTTTAGCCGAAATTTAATTAAAATCAAACCAAAAATTAATACAATGTCTCCAATAATTTCATCATCCGAGTTAAAAAATCTTTCTTCAGAAAACCTCATCATCCTTGATGCAAGAGCCGGAAAAGATATCAGACAAAGCTATTTGGAAAAGCACATTAAAGGAGCAAGATTCATTGATCTGGATAAAGATCTGGCTGAGATAGGCGAAAATGCAGCTTTTGGAGGAAGACACCCGCTTCCAAGTATTGAAAGATTTGCAACGACTCTTTCTAACCTTGGGATAACTGAAAGTTCTTACATTGTTATTTATGATGATAAAAACGGTTCTAATGCAGCTGCAAGAGGCTGGTGGATGCTAAGATCATTTGGCTTTGAAAATGTACAGGTTCTTAATGGCGGAATACAGGCCGCCGAAAAGGAAAACATAGAATTTTCATCAGGAGAAGAAACATTTGAAAAAGCTTCATTGATTAAAAAAGAGGGCTGGATGTTTCCAATTTCAAGTCTCGAAGAGGTTGAAGATCAGTTGAAAAGTCACTCTTCTACTGTTATTGATGTAAGAGATGCCTATCGATATAGAGGAGAGTCTGAGCCTATTGATTTGGTTGCGGGCCATATTCCGGGAGCGATCAATATTCCTTTTTCTGAAAATCTTGATGAAAACGGATTGTTCTTAAACCCTGAAATTTTAAAAGAAAAGTATCATGAATTGCTGAAGAATAACCCTGAACACTTGATTATCCATTGTGGATCCGGAGTTACGGCATGTCATACTATTTTAGCACTGGATTATGCAGGATTTCCAATACCGAAGTTATATGTAGGCTCATGGAGCGAATGGAGCAGGAGAGAGGGAAAAGAAATAGCAAAAGAAATTTAAAAATAAATCCTAAGTTCTGGGTTTTAATTATACAAAAAAGGATGTCTGGTTATGACATCCTTTTTATATGAGTATACGATTGTTCAATCATATTTTACTTTTTACTTAAGTAAAGTAAAGAAATAATTATAAATCCTATTCCTGTAATAAATGGAGGCTGGGCTTTCATCTGAGTTCCTAAATAAAGCATATAGACACCGAGAAAAGCAAGCAATACTGCCCCAATTTTTCTTACCATGGTTTTAGAATTATGATTGTAGTATAATTTTTTCTGTTTAGAAAATGCCTGAATTTTATAGCATTCCTAGTTCAAACTTAGCTTCTTCACTCATCATATCCTTATTCCAGCTCGGTTCGAAGGTAAGTTCTAAATCAACACTCTTTACATTCTCTACTTCTGCTACCTTATCCTTTACTTCCTGAGGAAGAGTCTCTGCCACAGGACAGTTAGGAGTAGTAAGGGTCATTATAATTTTTACGTCAGCATCATCGGAGATCTGTACATCATAAATAAGCCCTAATTCGTAAATATCTACCGGAATTTCGGGGTCATATACGGTTTTTAGCACGCTGATGATTTCCTCACCAATGTCAGCAATTTGATCGTCTGTAAATTTCATTTTTTAATCTAGATTGATATTCCTTTTCAACAAATCTTCCTGACGCATACGTCGGAAAATATTTGCCAAAGTTAAGACATCTTTTTCACAATAGTTAACAATTCGCTGCAAGTCTTTTTCTATGTAGTAAATTGATGAAACCATTGAGCCGTCGATATCATCCTTTGGAGTAGGAATACCAAAGACATGAGCCAATAATTCTAATGATACAAAACTTTTATAATCTCCAAACTTCCACAGTTCCATTGTGTCAATATGAGGAACCTCCCAAGGCTTTTTTCCAAACATTTGGAATGGAGCAGGAGGCTGCATTCCATTGATGAGATATCTTCGGGCAATCCATGGGAAGTCGAATTCTTTTCCGTTGTGGGCGCAGAGAATTACATTATGAAGTCTCGGGCTGTTGAAGATCTCTCCAAATTCCTGAAGCATCTTTTTTTCGTCGTGCCCAGAGAAGCTTTTGATCTTTAGGGTTTCATTTTTTTCGAGCATTCCGATGGTGATGCAGATGATTTTTCCAAATTCAGCCATAATTCCGGCTCTGTCATAGAACTCTTCTGCAGAGACCTCTTCCTTTCTCTGAAATCTTGTTTTTTTGTCCCAGAGATACTGGTCTGTTTCGGATAATTCATCCCAGGATCCCGCCTGTGGAACAGTCTCAATATCAATGAATAAGATTCTTTCTAATGGTATATTCTGTATCATGTGTGTGTTATTTGCTATCCTACCTGCATTCCATTTTTTGTAGGTAATGAGGGGCTTAAAAGAGTGACATCTTTTTTGTCTTCTCCATATAATCCTAAGACTAAGCATTCGCTAAAGAAGTTGGCGATTTGTTTTTTAGGGAAATTGACAACGGCTAAAATTTGTTTTCCCACCAGTTCTTCTTTTTCATAAAGAGAAGTGATCTGAGCTGCAGATTTTCTGATCCCCAAATCTCCAAAGTCTATTTCCAGTTGGTAAGATGGGTTTCTTGCCTTTTCAAAATCATTTACTGAAAGGATGGTTCCACATCTGATGTCTATTTTTTCAAAATCTGCCCAAGTTATGTCTGGTTTTGTGGTCATGGTAATGCGTTAATTAATTGTTCTACTTCTGTTTTCTGTTCTTCATATTTTTGTTGTAAGACTGAGTTTTCACCCATTCTTTTATAATATTCCAAAGCCTTGTTCCCGAAGAATTTTTTATGAAAATCTGAAACCTCAGGGACCTGTGGGAAAACCTTATGAAAAAGCATTTCATAATAGGCCTGAAATTCCCGTTCATTTTTGTCTTCTATTACCTGTCCGGGAGCCTTTTGTCTTACATGAAGCATTTCGTGGGCCACCATATTCAGGACAAGGTTCAGATCAAAATCAAATAAGTTTTTTGGAATCATCACTGTTTGCGGTCCTCCCAATTCTCCCTCTGCGGTAAGAAGCATAGAGGTTGGAGAAAGCTCTTCCCGGAATCCAAATCCAGCAAAGTTTTCATGCTCCAGACTAAAGGAATGAATCAGATATTTTGCTGCATCCAAAATCTGGTTATGTTCCTTATAGGCATCAAGGTGTAGATGGATTTGCTCAAAATTCATTTGGAATATGTTTTATAACAAATGTATTAAAATATTGAGAATTAAATGGAATGTTCGATGGCTAACCCTGTTGATCAAATTTTTGTGATTACAGCCTGATCTTTTAGGTCTCCAGATCATACCCTTTTAGAGAATGATGTTTGGATGTTAAGTGCATTTATATATTCTAATATTTAAAACTCCAAAAGTAAAGATTGGGTTGACAAATTAATTTTCTAGTTCTGTTGCTGTCAAAATCTTATAAGAATCATCCACCCTATAAAATTATGTTTTACTCTGTGTATGACTTTTTTCATACGAATACAATATAGTAATCTGGGATTTTTAATGTTTGTTTATGAATGTGAGCTATTTACATGGGTTTCCAAGATTGTATCTTAATAAAAAACTAAGTCTAATTAGAATAATTAAAAATAAATAAGTCTTTTCCTTGGGTGATTCATGGGGAACCTTTAATTTTGCTATTTATAATAATTATAAATAATGAAGTTATATCAGCGTATTTTTATCTTTCTCATTTTTACTCTTTCAATTTCCCTCATCAGAGCACAGGATGCCAGTTTTTCGGTTCAGGGAGTTGTACAGGATCATACAAAACGTGGGCTAAACGGGGTCAATATTTTTGTTGAAAACACAAAAATTAAAGTACAAACCGATCAAAACGGAAATTTCAGGATGAATCACAAGAAAGGAGAGGCTACATTGGTCTTCAGTCTGGGGGGCTACAAAAAACTCAGAAGGAAAGTGAACTTTGGTAGCGAAGAATCTCCGGTAAGTATTCAGTTAACCGAGGATCAAGGGGCTGTAGAAGAGGTTATTGTACACGGCAAAGGAAAAGTGAAAGCACTGCAAGACGGTGCTTTTACTGTTAATGCTATAGATGTTGCAAAATTAGCCAATACCACAGCGGATCTTAATCAGGTTCTGAACAGAACCACCGGAATTAAAGTTCGCCAGCAAGGGGGGGTAGGTTCTGATTATAACTTTTCTATCAATGGAATGTCTGGTAAGGCTGTGAAATTCTTCATAGATGGTGTTCCTTTGGAAATGCTTGGGAAAGGAGTAGACCTGAGTACGTTACCTGTGAATATGGCGGATCGGGTAGAGATTTATAAAGGTGTTGTTCCTATTCATCTAAGTACTGATGCGATGGGGGGAGCTGTGAATATTATTACTCCCGGAAGCAGCAAAAGCTATTTGGATGCCGGTATAAGTGTGGGATCTTTCAATACACAGCGTATTAATCTAAATGGACAGTTTAAAGATGATAAAACAGGGCTGATCATGCGCGTTAACAGTTTTTATAACCATTCGGATAACGACTATCTGATGAAGGATATGAAAATCTGGAACCCTGCCCGAAACCAATATGAGCCAAGAAATGTAAAACGTTTTAATGACAGGTATCAATCTGTTTTCGGCATGGCTGAAATTGGATTAGAAAACAAAAGCTGGGCAGATTCTTTCTTTGTAGGAATGTCACAATCGTTTTTTGACAAACAGATACAAACGGGTTCTAATCAGGAAGTAGTGTATGGTGGGGTAAAGCAAACGGGAGAAGCTAATAATTACTTTATGAAGTATAAAAAAGCAAATCTCTTCAATGGTCACCTGGATGTAAATGTGTATGCCGGTTTCTCTAAAAGTGTTCAGAAAGCAACGGATACCCTGATGCGTAAATATAGCTGGGATGGTACTTTCGAGCCTTCTGCTACTAGTGAAAAAGGAGGTAGAAGTATAATAATGCAGCACGAAGATCGCCTTTACTCACAGGTTGGCGCTACTTATAGAATTGTTGAAAATCATAAACTTATCTTCAACTATGTGATTGATTATCTTAAGAATACTACATTCAATAAACTTGAAGAGGAGAAAGATGATGTATTTCCGGCGAAGATGACCAAGCAGATCTTGTCTATGGCATATCAACAGGACTTTTTCAATAAGCACTGGACTAATGTTTTCTTTGCTAAATATTACCATGTAGGACTTCAAAAAATGGTTTTTGATCCGGTGACCAGAACCGATAGTCCTGAAAAAGAAGATTTTAATAACTGGGGGTACGGCTTTGCTACCACTGTAAAAATTACAAGAGGACTGGGGATAAAAGGATCATTTGAACGTTCTTATCGCTTGGTGGAGCCACAGGAAATCTTCGGAGATGGGGTTGCAGTAACCAGTAATATGAACCTAAAGCCTGAAACCAGCAATAATGTAAACGTAGGGTTGTACTACAACCATCACTGGGGGCAGCATGCTTTCCGCGTAGAAGCGGCAGGGTATATCCGTGATACGAAAGATTTTATCTATACTGTTCCTAATTTGTACAACAGTACTTTCAAATATGAAAATCTTTCCAATATCTTAACCCGCGGTTTGGAGGGGGAATTAAGTTACCAATACAAAAGGTTCCTGAATGTTTTGATGAATGTGAGCTACAACAAAGCCTATGACAACACAAAATTTGCCAATAACAATGAGGATGTAGTTTCAGCAACTTACAAAAAAGATGTCCCTAACCAGCCTTGGTTATTCGGGAATGTGAATGTAAGTATTGGTAAAGATGACTGGTTTCAGAAAGAGAGCCGCGTAGAACTTTACTACGGTCTACAGATGACTGAATGGTTCTACAAAAACTGGAAATCCTATGGAAACCCAGGAAATATTCCATTTATTCCAAGACAAACCCTACACAATATTGGTATAAGTTATTCTATGAAGAACGGAAGGTATAATGTGGCGTTCGATGTCAACAACCTTACTGATGCATTAGCATATGACAATTTCAAACTTCAGAAGCAGGGACGTGCTTTCTATGTAAAATTCAGATATCTATTTAAGTAAAAGATCATGACACAATATTTCAGAAACAGTATATTTTTAATACTTGCATGTTTAACCATCATTGGTTGTGAGCGCGAGCCAGATTCCGGAAGTTCAGAAAGCGGTGAAAAAGACTATAAATATTTTCTGCTTTCCGCTTTAGGAAGCTGGCCCAATACCGTACATTATATGACGGCTACCAACGACCTTACAAAAGGTGAAATGGATATTACCAAAGAAGGAGACGAAATTAACTCCAAAGGAACCTATTCCTACATTGTAAAAAATGGTTTTATCTACAACTATAAAACGGATCAGGGAGTTTTCAAAAAATTTAAATATACACAGGATAGGCTGACTACTGTAAAAGAAGTCCCATTTACCTATATTAGTGATATTTCCAGCTATGTATGGATAGATAATAATACACTGGTTATTGTTGGAGAAACAGGCGATGGCCAACACATACGGTATACTATTTTCAATGCTTCAGACCTTAGTATTATTCGTCAGGGAGAGATTGAAGGATTTCAACCTTTCCCGAATGCCTATAATTTCTACTCGCTGGGTGCCATGACTTATATGGATGGACAAATCTATTTACAGTATAGCTTTCGTGATGGTAAGTGGCTCACTCCGGAATATTACAACTTTGCTGTGATAGATTATCAAACTTTCAAAGTGAAAAATTCAATAACAGATAGTCGCAGCTCAGGTGTAGCCAATGGTTCCCCTTATTTCAAAACTACTTTTACAAAAGATAAAGAAGCCTTTTATTATACCTGTTTTCCGCGTGTAGGGGCAGGGACAAGTAATATTTATCTTTTCAGAGCGCTTAAAGGGGCAACTTCACCAGATACAGGATATCAGATAAACCTGACCGATCTGGTGGGAGGTAAATCTTTGGAAACAGTAATTGAATATATTGGGAACAATAAAATGGTAGTTGTGTACCGTGATCCGGCACTAGGTAACACTTATAATGGCCGCTACGCCATTGTAGATATCGAAACTAAACAATTGGTTAGGGTGTTGGATGAACTGCCAGGAGATGAACCTTATGAACAAGGCATGTTTGTTCAGGATAAAAAGCTATACATTGCAGTAAATACCAGTAAAGGTGGTAACTATGTATGGATCTACGATGTACAAACTGACAAAATAACTAAAGGGATGAAACTTCCGGATAATATTTCTGGCTTTGCCCGTTTCGATAAGTTTTATGACTAATTATAGTAAATCAACTTCGTAGAAAACATAGACTATTTATTTGATTAAAAAGCTGTACTCCAAATTATTGAGTACAGCTTTTTTGTGCATACCTAATAATCTTGGCAAGGCTGCTCACAAAAATGGCCGGATATTTCTTCCGACCACTCTAAGCTATCTGATAGCTTTTATTTCTAAGCTGTCATATTCTAAAGCTTGTAATTGAATGACAGTGTTATCACCCGGCTGTCCAGATTATATTTTTGTCGGATTGTAGAGCTGAAGTTATCTCCCGTTACCCGGTAATTATTTGTTTTTAATAAGTCCGTTACGGCTAATTTTACTGTTGCTTTATCTTTCCATAATGTTTTTGAAACCCCTAATGTAAGGTCAAAGTAAGCATCACGGATAAACAAACCAATATTCGATTTTGAGAAATACTGTGCATTAGCCTCTGCTTTCACACCTTTTGCAATGCTGAAACTATTTTGTGCATTCAGTGTAAATGCCAGCTGTGAACTGTTTACCGAGTAATTTTGGTAATTGCCCTTATACTCATTGTTAAATACATTAAGCATGGAAGTAAGCGACCACCAGTTGAAAAGCTTTGTAGTAGCTGTTATGTTGGCGCCGTATACATAAGACTTGTTCAGATTGTCCTGAGTCTTTACCAGGATTCCTGTGTCCGGCTGGTAGTTGTAAACTTCTGTCATTACATCGTTTGTTACACTAAAGTAGGCCGATGCTATAATATATTTTCCCCATGTATACCCCAATTCTGTTGCGTGGGTAAATTCCGGATTCAGATTGGGATTTCCTTGCCAGTAGTTGAATGGGTCGTCATAAAAACGGAATGGATTCAGATCGAAATGACTCGGCCTGTTGATCCTTTTACTGTATGAGGCATAGAATCCATGCTGATCGTTCACCTGATATTTGATGGATGCACTTGGGAACAGGTTTGTATAATCCCTTTTTCGCTGCTCCTGAGAAGTTTTCTGGTTGATGTCTGTGTGTGTCATTTCCGTTCTCAATCCCAGTTGGAATGTCCATTTTGTTAGATTCAGCTTGTAATTGGCATACAATGCATGGATCTGCTCTTTGTATACATATTCATTACTCGCTTTATCATCATTTATCCAGTCCTCACCCTGCTGTATAAAATATTCCGAAGGATTGGTATTAGACTTTATGGTGGACTTCAGACCTGCTTCCAGACTATGCATTTCGCTAAAAGGTAGGGTAAAGTCTACCTTAGCATTAAAGACTTTCAGGCGGGAAGCAATGCTGCCCTTTCTGTTGTTAAAATTCTCTGTTCCCAGATTTACCAATGCATTTGAAAACTGATTTTGATGGGAATTGAAACGCGAAGTTTCGTATTCCAGATCCACATCTACCTTATAATCTTTATCGTTGAAGATATGGGTACCTTTCAAATTATAGGTGTAATCATACCAGTTTTCTTTGCTCTTGTTGTCCGAGAACACATGGGCAAACAAATTATCTGCAGGCTGAAATATTTTGTTTTCACCACTCGAAAAATCTTCATATCTCCCTATTTTAGCATCGAATAAAGCCCCAATCGTCGTTTTATCACTGAAAGCATAATCTGCCCCGAACTTGAAGTTGTTGGAGGTTAAAGGCTCATTGGTTATTGAATTCTGATCTGTTCTCCTCGTCATTTGCTGAGGTTGTTTTTCATCGAAGAAAACCTGGCTAAAATCACGTCTTTCTTCCTCACCACGGAAAGTATAGCTGTAGTCTCCGTGAAGGGATAGTTTCTTATGGGTATAGTTCAGGCTTAGTCCTGTATTAACTCTGTTTTTGCGGCCTCTTCCGCCGTTCAGGTAATAGTTACCGCTAAGACCTTCTGAGGAACTCTTTTTAAGTACAATGTTAATGATGCCGGCATTTCCCGCAGCATCGTATTTGGAAGATGGATTAGCAATAATTTCAATATTTTTTACCAGTGTAGAGTTGGTGGAGCGCAATAGGTTGGCCAGTTCCTTAGTGGATAGAGAGCTTAGTTTACCGTTAATCATTACACTTACTCCTTTCTTACCACGCAAGGATAGTTCGCCCTCTTGGGAAACCACAACACCTGGTGTTTTGCCCAGTAATTCCAGTACCGTAGTACCATCGGACAATACACTGTTTTCTACATTAAAAATCATTTTATCGGCTTTCTGCTGAAAGACCGCTTTGCTGCCTTTTACTACAATGCCACTAATTTCTGAAATTTTTTCTGTCTGCAAAGAATCGCTCATGCTTTCTGTCTGCCCATAGGCATTCAGGCTCGCCATTAAAGGTAACCATATATAGTGTTTCTTCATGATAATGGGTTTAGGTTATTGTTTTCTTTTTATTTCTCCGGCCCCACCAGATCATAAACCCGGTTATTGGCAGCGAGGCGCAGAATAGACTCATTATAAACGCCAGTATTTTCCCGGGCATTCCAAAGAAAGCCCCCACGTGTAAATCATAGGTAGCATCTGTCGCTCTTTCAGCCATAGGTTTATCTTCGTGTGGACGGCTAAACAGAAGTTTCCCTGAGTGTTCATCAAAAATCATCATGGAAGACTCTGCATAAGTGAATTCTTTTTCCTTGATCCAGATGCTTAAATTATCGTGTTGATGATCTGCTTCGGTATGATCTTCCAAATCAATTCCAAATGAATAGGCCATCGGATAATGTGTTTTTACCTGCTCTATGATGCGGTCTATAGTTGTTACAGTTTCCACAGATTCCGGAGCTGTTGTTTTGTACTGACTGTAATCCGGAGTAGCTGATGAAAAGCCATTGAGTAATGCATATAACCACATTTGGGTAATACGGAACGAATACATAATACCGGTAATGGCCACAATAATGGCAAGAAAGGAAACATAAAAGCCAAGTATGTTGTGTACATCGTAGTTCTTACGTCGCCAGCCTTTTACTTTCTCCCAACGGAACCATAGGCGCTGTTTGCGCATTTTTTTATTCTTCGGCCACCATAGGATAATTCCGGTAATCAGCATTATCACAAAGATAATAGTGGATACCCCTACAATAGTACCCCCGACTTTGTTGCTTAGCAACAATGAACGATGCAGGATCATGCAGATAAAGAAAGGATTGTTTTTTACATCGTATATCGCAAGTACCTTTCCGGTATATTGGTTTACATAAACATTTTTATAGAGAATGAAAGTATTAAAGTGGTTCCAGCCATCGCGGTTAGTCTTAATCAGCTCGAATTGGTAGGAGCGGGCAGGATCTATAGGGATGGTAACTTCCTCTGTTTTTACGATTTCATTTTTCAGCTGGTTATTGACCAGGTCTTTTAACTCTCGTATAGGAATAGGTTTCTTGTGCTTAATATCCTTTTCTCCGTGGAAGGTGTGCTCCTTGCGCAATGCTGCGGTAATGTCTTCGTTGAAAACAAAAAATGCACCTGACAGAGATACTATTAAGACAATGATACCAGAAAGTAGTCCAAGCCACAAATGCGCTTTCAAAATATATTTTTTGAAAGTATTCTTAGACTTCTTTTTATCGATCTGTTGCATTTTATTACTATTTAGTCTTATTAAAAATAAATAAGCTGCAAATATAACTTTATTTATAATAATTCTAAACAGGGTGAGTGCTTTATTTTACCTGAGAAACCTGATTTTTATTAGGATTTATGAGAATTGATGCTATATAGGATAAAAAAGTGGCCGCTAAAAAAGATTTCATCCTTGTAAATAAGGATTGATAATAAAGGAAAAGAGAAACATTTGATGAAGCGCCCAAAATAATCTTTTAAATTCTCTAATTGTATCCTTTCAAATAAAAAAAACTGTGTCTGTGCTTATTCGTGTCATCTTCCGAACTTTACGTAAGATAAATATATAATAACAGGAACATGAAAATCGCAATAGTAGGCTATAAAAAAGAAGAAAGGCTTTCGCAGGGAGTTGCAAATGATGAGGATACAGAACTAATTATTTTTTTAACTAACAAAGGACTAGATGTCTTTCCGGCCATTTGGAATGATGAAAATGTAGATTGGAGTGGTTTTGATGTGGTTGTTATCAAATCTCCATGGGATTATCATAATCATTTAAAAGAGTTTTTGAATTGGTTGGAACGTGTTGAAAATCTAGGGGTTAAAGTTTTAAATTCTGTAGAAATCATTAAATGGAATAGTGATAAACATTATCTAAAGGATATTGCTGAAAAAGGACTTCCTGTAATTCCTGCAGAATATCTGAAAAAAGACTCCGCTTTTAGCAATCAATTTTTTGATCTTTTTAAAACTGATAAGTTGGTGGTAAAACCCTGCGTAAGTGCAGGAGCACAAAATACAATTACAGTCAGCAAGGATAATCTTGATGAACGGTCCATAGAAATTGAACAACTTCTGAAAGAACAGGATTATATGGTACAGCCTTTTGTAGAGGAAATTAAAAATGGAGAATGGTCGTTCCTGTTTTTCAATGGAAAATATAGCCATTGTTCCTTAAAAACTCCTAAACAGGGGGATTTCAGAGTACAACATTATCATGGCGGAAGCATTAGTTATCCAACCCCGGAACCGTTGCATATAGAACAGGCGGGAGCTTATTTAAAAAGCTTACCACAATCAACGCTTTATGCAAGAGTAGACGGTGTTTTAATTAATAATTCTTTTCATCTGATGGAGTTGGAATTAATTGAACCTTATCTATTTCTGAACAGCGACAACAACTTACTGGAAAATTATTATCAGGCTTTAACCTCCTTAATTTCTTAATTTTAATAGGTATCCTGAAAAATCTTCTACACTTAGATGATGAAAAAAGTGCTTAAAAATAGAGGCGGAAAATAATTTCCGCCCCTATTAAACAAGATTAAGTGTAAAATTTAGCCTTTAAAGGCAAAAAGGATAATTCAAAAGTGTACAGATTTTTATTGATTCTTAATCTATGTTTAAAGGAATTGATAATAAAGGCACTTTATTTTTGTATGCCATGATGGCTGTTTTGCTTCGGTGAAAAAGGGATTCCAGAAGGTTGTATCTGTAAGGGATCATGGTAAGCAGATCAGCATTGGTCAGCTTCACTTCTTCTTCAATGGCCTTGATGATTTCCATAGACTGGATCATTTTAAAACTGTATTTAATATCATCCATGTTATATCCTGAATTTAAGTCGATGTCTTCAATAACTTCTGTAAAATCCTCCAGACTTTCACTTACATTGAATACCTCAATCTCAGAACTGAACTCACTGATGAAATAATTGATATCATTCATGGCAGACCAGGTCATGGACTTGTGGTTATCATAAGCAAAAAGAATTTTTCGGATACCTGTATACTCTATATGCCCTGGTACAATTAATATGGGGGTTTTGATTCTGTGGATGGCTTTCGTTACTGTATTTCCCAAAAGCCTTTGCTCAAGTGTTTTTTCTGCCATACCCATGACGATAAAATCACCCTTGGTGGTCTGTATACAGTTATTAAGTTCTTCAATAAAATTACCGGAAGCCAGATGATATTCTGCTTCGATATGGTATAATGTGCTGATTGATTCTGATTTATCAGCAAGTTTTCTTTGATTTTTAAGGGTTTGTTCATAAAAAAAATCAGCAGAAACCTGAGCATTCAAAGCATGAATGGAAATACTCTGTAGATTGAAGAGGACAACTTTATATTGGTTTTCCTTAGCCATGGAAGCCGCATAATGGGTGGCATTTTCAGCTTCCTGAGAAAAATCTGTGCAGACAATTATAGTTTTCATTGTACCGGATTTGATACTACAAAACTAAGGTAGGATGCTTTCCTATCTTATTAAAAATATGGTGACATTGCATAAAGTGATGATGAAATGTATTTTTCAGGTGATGAAACGTTAGCTTCCATTTGAACCTTTCTATTTTACGTTTCAGGGACTGTTTTGGCGGTCTCGTCCAAAATAGGTCAGGCTCTTCTAAAATCTATTTTTATATTTACACTCACAAAGTCCCGGATATGAGTAGGGTTTCGACCATTAGAAAGAATATAGTATGGAGTAAAAAGATCCTTTCCACAATGAAAAGGAGGCTCGTGATCTGGGCTGTAGCCGTCATTTCTTTTTGTGGCTTTTCCTATTTGATTGATCCTTTTGACCCGGTTTGGCAAGGATACTTAGAGACTCCGCTGCAAATGGTGATTGAAGATGCCCTTTGGGTACTTCTTTTTTCTGTAATTATTTCAGAGGTTAGTATATTTATAGATTTGACCCTTAATAAATTGCTTCCTTGGAAAGATCGGACAATAAAAAGATTACTCATCCAGGGGGCTCTTCAGATTGTGGGAAGTGTACTGATCGTTATGATCATTAATGCCATTGTGGATTGTACTTCAGACAACTTACCTGAAATGGATTCCCGAAAAGAGTATACGTTATTGGGGCAATGGGTGGCTACCAATATTGTAATATCCCTTATCATCAGTGGATTCAATACGGTGGATTATTTACTTCAAAACTGGAAAAAAACAGCCGTAGAAGCTGCCCAGCACAAAATTAGGGCTTCCAAGCATAAGCAGGCCGCAATGGCCGCAGAACTTCAGGCTCTTAAGCTACAGATAGACCCGCATTTTATCTTTAATAATCTCAGTGTTTTGTCAGAGCTTATTCTGGAAGACCAGCAATTGGGCTATGAATATTCAGAAAAATTTGCAAGAGTATATCGATATCTCCTGGTGAATTCCAAAAAAGACATCATTGCGGTAGAAGAGGAACTGAAGTTTTTGGATTCTTATATTTTTCTTATTGAAAAAAGGATTGGTGAGGGTGTTATATTTAAAATTGACATTCAGGAAGAGTACAGATCTATGTATACCCTACCATTATCCCTGCAATTATTGGTTGAGAATGCCATAAAGCATAATCAAACCTCAAAGGCAAATCCGCTGGAGATTCATGTCTATACAAACGCTATCGGTGAGCTGGTTGTTTCCAATACATTCTTACCATTGATCAATAAGCCGGATTCTTCAGGAGTTGGTCTTACCAATATCATCACAAGATATGAGATCCTTGGATACACTAAGCCAATAATAGAAAAAACAGAAGATAAATTTATTGTAAAACTTCCATTGATATGAAGATTAATAAAATTTTAATAGTCGAGGATGAAAGACCTAATGCAGACAGACTGAAAAGACTACTGCTAAAGCTGAGACCCCATATTGAAATACTATCCGTAGAAGATTCAATTACATCTACGGTAAAGTGGCTGGAAAACAACGTGGTACCGGATGTCATTATGATGGATGTTCGTCTGGCAGATGGGTTGAGCTTTGAGATCTTTAATAAACATGAAATTAAAAGTGCAGTAATATTCACAACAGCATACGATGAATATGCGGTACAGGCTTTTAAATATAATAGTATCGATTATCTTTTAAAGCCCATAGATGAAGAAGAATTAGATGCTGCTCTGAAGCGCTATGAAACCTTTATGGAATCCGTTCCAGTAGTAGGCTCAGCGATAGAAGGCTTGCTCAATTATATTCAGCCGAAAGATTACAGAAAACGTTTTCTTATTACGCACCGTGATGGATATAAAACTGTTTTAGCGGAAGATATTCTATACTTTTATACAGAATTGGGAATGAGTAAGGCGATGCTCAATACCGGTGTTGTAGAGAACATTCCACAGACATTAGAAGAGCTTGAAAAACAATTGGATCCGAAATTCTTTTTCAGGGCTAACAGACAATTTATCATCCATATAGATTCTGTAAAACAGATTTTCAATCATTTTAACGGTAAACTTAAACTGGAACTCAGAAAACAACCGGAAATGGAAGTGATTGTAAGCAGAGAAAAAGCCTCCATTTTCAAATCCTGGATGGATTATTAGTTAAAAATGAATATAAATGATATAAAAAGCTGTCTTATTAAGGCAGCTTTTATCTTTTCCTTACGGAAGTAAAAAGTGCTTTTTAACGGATCTGAATAGAGGGAAAATCTCCTTTTCCTTTCATTTTTGGTATCATACGCTTCACCTGCGATTAATTACGCTTCACCAGATTTTTAGATGAATATCCCTATTATATGAATTTATTTTGCTGTTGTAAAATTTAAAAAGAAATGTTATGAATTACAGAAAAGGATATCTGGTACTTTCACTTACAGCTGCAGCAATATTGTACTCCTGCGGTTCTGGGAGTGGTCAGGAGAATGCCCAACAACAGCAACAGGCACTTCCTACTGACTTTATCCAGGTGAAATCCGGAGATGCAGATGTTTCTACAGGATACCCCGGAAGTATAGAGGGACAGGATAATGTAGATATTAAGGCTCAGGTAACAGGATACCTGGAAGCTGTATATATAAAAGAAGGACAATACGTGAGTAAGGGGCAGACCTTATTTAGAATTAACCCATCCGTATACAATGAGCAGGTGAATACCAATGAAGCGGCATTAAAAGCTGCCTTAGCTTCTCAGGAAACAGCAAGATTGGAAGTTGAAAAATTAAGACCCTTAGTCGAAGGAAAGGTTGTTTCCGATATGCAGCTGAAGACAGCACAGGCAAGTCTTAAGGCGTCATCAGCACAAGTGGCACAAGCGCAGTCTTCATTAGGCTCCTCAAAGATCAATGCTAACTTTACCTATATCAAGGCACCGGTGAGCGGATATATAGGAAGAATCCCCAACAGGGTAGGAAACCTCATCAGCCCGTCTGATCCGTCCCCATTAACGACACTTTCTAATATCAGTAGTGTGAATGTTTACTTCTCAATGAATGAAGCAGACTTTATTGCTCATAGCAGAGCTGCCGCTTCAGGAGGAAATGTAGATAATGTAGAACTTATTTTAGCAGACGGTTCTACCTACTCATTCAAAGGAAGACTGGAAAACGCAAGTGGAAACTTTGACAAAAATACAGGAAGTATCCAGATGAAAGCTGTTTTCCAAAATCCGGATAAACTGCTAAGGTCAGGAGGAACCGCCAGAGTGATGCTTCAAAATGCATTGGATGGTGTTGTGAAACTTCCGAAGACCTCGGTAAAGGATATTCAGGATAAATTCTTTGTCTATAAACTTGAAGGTAAGGATAAAGTGAAGATGACCCAGATTGAAGTATCTGGAAGTACATCTCAGGATTACTTTGTAAAAAATGGAGTGAATGCAGGAGATAAAATTGCAATCAATAGAATAGATGCTCTTACAGATGGGGCTCCGGTTGCGGCAAAAGTAATTCCTTCGAAATAGTTTTATAATCATTCTTAGAAAATTCGAAAATGTTAAAAAAGATAATAGATCGTCCGGTACTGGCGACAGTAATATCCCTTATTATTGTCATTTTGGGGATCATAGGATTGAACCAGTTGGCAGTTACCAGATTTCCGGATATTTCTCCACCTACCATCACGGTTTCAGGTTCGTATCCAGGAGGAAACAGTGAAACGGTAATTCGTTCCGTAGTAACTCCTCTGGAAGAGCAGATCAACGGGGTGGAAGACATGAGCTACATGAAATCCACAGCAAGTAACGACGGAACATTTACAATCTCTGTGATATTCAAACAAGGAGTAAATGCCGATCAGGCAGCAGTAAATGTTCAGAACAGAGTACAGCAGGCCACTCCGATACTGCCTCAGGAAGTAGTAAGGATGGGGTTAACAACCTCCAAGCAGCAGAACAGTATGGTATTGATCTTCAATATTTATACTGAAGACAATAAACAGTATGACGAAACCTTTCTTCAGAACTATGCCAATATCAATCTTATCCCACAGATCAAGAGGGTAAAAGGGGTAGGACAGGCACAGATCTTCGGAGTTAAGGATTATTCCATGAGAATTTGGCTTAATCCACAGAAGATGTCCTCTTATGGGCTTGAACCTTCAGATGTTTCCAATGCTATTGCAGATCACAGTTTAGAATCTGCTCCCGGTAAATTGGGTGAAGAATCTGATGCTGCGTTAGAATATGTCATCAGATATAAAGGAAAAAAGAATAAACCTGAGCAATATGAGAATATTGTTGTTAAAAATGACGGGACCAATGTAATCAGGCTTAAAGATGTGGCCCGTGTAGAATTTGGATCCATCAATAACAGTGGAGATAACCTTTCCAATGGTAAAAATGCAGTTACCGTGGCCATTATGCAGACTACGGGATCTAATGCCAATGAAATTGAAATCGGAGTAAATAAAGCGATTGACCAATTGTCAAAATCATTTCCTCCGGGGATAAAATATACCAAGGTAATGAGTACCAAGGAAAGACTGGATGAAGCAACAGGACAAGTGAAATCTACCCTGATAGAAGCGTTTATCCTTGTATTTATTGTGGTATTTATCTTTTTACAGGATTTCAGGTCTACCATTATTCCTGCAATTGCAGTGCCTGTAGCCATTATTGGTACATTCTTCTTCCTATTGGTCTTGGGATTCACCATCAATGTATTGACATTGTTTGCCCTTGTACTGGCTATTGGTATTGTCGTAGATGATGCTATTGTCGTAGTGGAAGCCGTTCACAGTAATATGGAAGGAACGGATCTTTCAGGAAGAGATGCCACTCACAAGGCGATGAGTGAAATTACAGGAGCTGTTATTTCAATTACGCTGGTAATGTCTGCAGTATTTATTCCTATCGGGTTTATGTCAGGTTCAGCAGGGTTATTCTATAAGCAGTTTGCGTATACATTAGCCATTGCCATTATTATTTCAGCAGTGAACGCGCTTACTTTAACACCGGCTTTATGTGCTGTATTTTTGAAAAATCACCATGCAGAAGAAAATGGGAAACCAAAAGGATTCGGACAAAGATTTGCCGTTGCATTTAATGCAGGTTTTAGTAACATGACAGACCGTTATGCAAAAGGAGTACGGTTTTTAATTGGACGCAAATGGATTGCAGCAGGTTTGGTAGCCGGGATTATAGGGCTGTCGGCATGGTTAATGTCAAGTACCACCAAGAGTTTTGTTCCTATGGAAGATGACGGATTCTTCATCTATTCATTAAGCATGCCGCCAGGAACGGGATTAACAAAAACAACAGAAGTTTCCAATAAGATCAATGCCATTTTAAAAACAGTAGATGCCGTTGAAGAAAATACATCCATTACAGGATTTAACCTGTTGAGTAACAGTGCCGGGCCAGCCTATGCCATGGGGTTTGTAAAATTAAAACCTAAAAAGAAAAGAGGAGCGGTTCAGGACATTGACGAAATCATGAATATCGTTAATGGAAAGCTGTCCGTAATCAAGGAAGGAAGTGTTATGAGCTTCAGAATGCCGCCTGTAGAAGGATATGGGGTGACAAATGATGCCGAGATTGTTCTTCAGGATCGTATGGGTAGAGACCCGCAGGTTCTTAAAGCAAAAGCAGATGATGTAATCGGACAGTTAATGCAGGTTCCGGAAGTTGCCTATGCCTATACCATGTTCAGGGCAGATTATCCTCAGTTGGAGCTTGAAGTAAATGAAGATAAAGCCAAACAATTAGGAGTAAGCATCGCTAATTTATTGGGAACAGTACAGACCTATTTCTCAGGAGACCAGTCTCAGAACTTCTCAAGATTCGGAAAGTTTTATAGAGTCAATATAAAGGCTGACGGTGTTTTCAGAATGGATGAACAGGCGTTCAATGATATTTTTGTGAAGAATAATAAAGGAGAGATGGTTCCTGCCAATACCTTAATCACTTTGAAAAAAGTATATGGTCCGGAATCCGTTCAGAGATATAACCTTTACAATTCTCTTAACATCAACGTGGTACCGAAACCCGGGATCAGTAATGGAGCTTTGATGGATAAAATTGAACCAACGTTGAATAAACTTCCATCCGATTACAGTTATGAATGGACAGGATTAAGTTTGGAAGAGAAATCAGCAGGAAGTCAGACTGTTGTCATTCTGGGATTATGTTTACTTTTCGTTTATCTGCTACTTGCAGCCCAATACGAAAGTTATATTCTTCCGTTAGCAGTAATGCTTTCCATCCCAACAGGAATTGTAGGAGCTTTCCTTGGAATAAAAGCAATAGGACTGGATAATAACATCTATGTACAGGTAGGATTAATCATGCTTATTGGTCTATTGGCAAAAAATGCAATCCTTATTGTAGAATTTGCAGTCCAAAGAAGAAAAACAGGACTTTCCATTCTGGATTCAGCATTGGAAGGAGCAAAGGCAAGGCTGCGTCCTATCATTATGACCTCATTGGCCTTTATTGTAGGGATGATTCCATTGATGATCTCTACAGGAGGAATGGCTTCAGGAAATAAATCCATCAGTGTAAGTGCTGCAATAGGAATGTTGAGTGGAGTAGTTTTGGGAGTATTTGTAATTCCAGTACTGTATATGTTCTTCCAATATCTGGATGAGAAGTTTTCATCCAAGAAGAAATATAATACAATAGAAGCCCCCGTGGTTCAAAAATAATCCGATACCGGAGAGTACATAAAAAATCGGAAAAAATAAATTGACAAATGAGAATATTTAATATAAAGAATTTCCTTATTTCAGGCGCAATGGCATCAGTACTGGTGTCCTGCGCCGTAGGGAAATCCTATACAAGAACAGATCTTAAGGTACCGGAAAGCTATAAAGAAACTGTACAGGTGACAGGAGATACTGTGGTCCTTCCATGGAAGACTTTCTTTAAGGATCCCAAGCTGATCGGTTTAATAGATAGAGCTTTAACCCGAAATAACGAAGTGAATGTTGCCCTGAAAAATATAGAACAACTGGATCTTGTCTACAGACAGGCCAAGTTATCTCTAATGCCTACTCTGGATTTCACTGCAGGAGCCAACAGAAGCTGGGCTTCCAAAAATACCCTTAATGGTTCTCTGAACGAGCAGTTTGTAGGAACCAAGTATATGGATGACTTTAATGCGGCTCTCAGATTATCATGGGAAATTGATATCTGGGGAAAAGCCAAGATGCAGAAAGAATCTGCAGCAGCAGAATATTTTGCCCAAAAGGAAAATCTAAACGCTGTAAAAAGCAGAATTATTGTTCAGGTCGCACAGGCCTATTATAACCTGATAAGCCTAGATGAGCAGTTGAAAATTGCAGAACAGAATATTGAATTAAGTAACAGCACTCTTAAAATGATGGATCTTCAGTTTAAGGCAGGGCAGATCAACTCATTGGCGGTACAGCAGTCTGAGGCGCAGAAGAAAACTGCTGAACTCTTGATTCCGCTAGCCAAACAGAATATTTCCGTTCAGGAAAATGCACTGAGCATCCTTTGTGGAGAATATCCCACTACAATTGAAAGAGAAGGAAGCCTGAAAATGATGATTCCTGAAAATAAACTTGCACAGGGACTTCCTGCCCAGCTATTAAGCCGAAGACCTGATCTGAAAGTTGCAGAATTTAATGTCATCAGCCTGAATGCAAAAACAGGATTGGCAAAAGCCGCAATGTACCCAAGCATAAGCCTAAGCCCACAGATAGGAGTGAATTCCAATAAGTTTAGTTCATGGTTTGATATCCCGGGATCTATTACCAAGGCAGTTGCAGCCAATCTTGCCGCTCCTATTTTCCAGAAAAAACAATTGAAAACAGCTTATGAAACAGCTTTAATTGAACAGGAAAAAGCAGCGATCAACTTTAAGCAATCAGTTATGACTGCTGTTGGAGAGGTTTCTGATGCCATGGCAAAGTCGCAGGGCTCGTCTGAAAGATTGCAGCTTCTGGAACAGAGAACAGCTATTTTAGATAAAGGCATCAATGATGCGCTAAAGCTGTACAAAAGTGGAATGGCAACTTATCTGGAAGTCATCACAGCCCAGAACAACAAGCTTCAGAATGACTTGGAAGCCATTAATGTTACCCTTGAAAGATTAAATGCTGAGGTTGACCTTTACAGGGCGCTCGGTGGGGGAGTAGAATAACATTTAAATAATAAATTATAAAAGGAAGCTGCATGTTGCAACTTCCTTTTTTTATTAAATAGCACTTTAAAATAGACTATTGAGAAGTGTTTTTGCTTTTTCTTTGAAAAATATTCATTGAAAATGATTTTTTATCCCCATTGAATCAGTTAGTTACATAAAATGTTTGTTTTTTTTGAAAAATACGCGCAAGATTTTTGAAAAAGAGGGTTTATATCAATGAGTACTCGAAATAATTAATGTTTAATGAAAAAAATAATGTAATGAAGAAATTTACAGTAACTCAATTTTTGATAGCCATTTTGCTGGTATTCACAGGTTTCACTTTTTACTCATGTAATAATGATGGTCCGGAAATTCCACCGGTAAAGCTGGATGATGTTCAAGGAATTTATAAAGGGAGGCTGATTACCATACAGGGAAATGTAAAAACAGAAAAAGTAAAGGATTTTAAAGTAAAGAAAGATACCATCGCATTTGCAGAATTTCCGGTGGATGAAATTGTAAAAACAGTAGTAAAGGATCCGGTAAAGGCAGAAGCGGCGATCAAGGCAATAGGAAAGGTGAAGTATGATCTTAAATATACAGCTTCAGTAAACACTTCCAGCAATGTGGTAGAATTGCTTTTTGCCCCCAAAGTAATGGAAATTCGTATTCCTGTGGATGGAGTGACAAAAAAGACAGAAGTTACGTTGGTGGCTAAGCAGAAAGGATTTTATGTAGGTTTAGACGGATCGTTGAGATTTGTCCTGATAGCAGAGAAGATTACCGTAGATGGTACAGTAATAGCCCCTTATGAAACTATTAATTATAATTTTCCATTCTGTGTGAAGATGTAATGAATAGATATTACTATAAATGGATTGCATTTATAAGATGCAATCTATTTTTGCTTTAAAATTTTAATCAATATATCGGATACTGGAGCAGTACATGGAAGAAAGTAAAGAACAGATTTTGGTAAAGCGCCTTCTGCAAAAGGAGGAAGCCGCCTGGAAAGAGCTTTTTGGAGCTTTTTCCGGTAATCTGACTTATGTATGTTCCCGATATGTGTCTGAAAGAGAAGATGTGAATGATGTGCTTCAAAACAGTTTTATCAAAATGTTCCGCTCTATAGAATCATTTGAATATAGAGGATCTGGCTCTTTGAAAGCCTGGATAACCCGTATTACGGTAAATGAATCCCTAAAGTACATCAAGCAGAAAGGAGACTTTAAATCAACTGTTGAGGTAGATGATCTTCCCGATCTTCCCAATGAAGAGGAACCAGATTTTGAGGAAATTCCAAAGGCTGATATCATGGAAATCATTCGGTCACTTCCGGATGGATACCGAACAGTCTTTAATCTGTATGTGTTTGAACAGAAGAGCCATAAGGAAATTGCATTGTTGTTGGGAATTGCAGAAAATTCTTCTGCCTCACAGTTTCATCGGGCAAAAGGACTACTTGTTCAAAAAATAAAAGAGTTTAAAATGTCAAAAAAAGCACAATATGAATAACGAATGGCTCAATACCCTTCGAAGCAAAATGGAAGACCATGAAGAGGAGGTTCCGGACGGGTTGTGGAATGACATTAGGGATGAATTGTTCTTAGGAGAAGAAGAGAACAAGATTATGGCTGGCGTTGTACCAGTAGTCAATGATGAGGTGGAAAAAGAAGGTGTAAATGTAGGATATAAGCCTTTGCTTTATCGTATTGGAGGGATTGCAGCTGCAGCAGTTTTGGGTTTTATGATGGTGAAGATGCTGCCACAGGACGATAAGAGCAAACCTCTTTCAAAGAATTATTCAGATTTAAATATGGTTGGCGGTAGAAATTCAGGAGATCAGGAAGATAGAAATATTCAGGGAAAGCCCACAATGAGGACTCCTCTTGTTCAAAATAATTTTAATACACTACAATCAGAGAAAAATATACATACGATAAAGCTTGAAGATATAGGGAGAAAAGAAAAGGGAAATAGTGAAGAGCCTCAGATAATTGTACAGGATACAGATACCACAGAACCTTTCCGGCGGGAGAATAAAGCTTTAGCTGATAATGAAACGATAAAGGTTCGGATTGATGAAAAGGAAACAGATGAAAGTCTTTTTAAAAAGGAAAAATTAGAAGGAAAATATGCTGACCACAGGACAGATAAGGCTTTAAAATCTCATAAAGATAAATCCTGGATGTTGAGCATGCTTACCGGTAATGCTTCTTCCAATTCCGCAGAACAACAGTTTCCGGGATATGCTTCTATGGATGGGAAACCCATGAATATCGAAGAGGTATGGAGCGCTTCCGAATATGTGGATGATCCTTTGACAGAAATATTACTGGCTAATCAGAGCAAACCTGTAGAAGCAAGAATAAGACATAGAATCCCTGTAACATTCGGATTATCACTTTACTATAATCTGGGTAAAAGATGGGGAATAGGAACAGGACTGAACTACACGAAACTGGCTTCGGAGCTTCATTCAGGAACCAATGCTAACTATATTAAAGGAAATCAGACTGTTCATTATATAGGAATTCCGGTTCAGGTCAATTACAATGTGATCCAGAAAGGAAAATTTACAGGGTATATAACGGGAGGTGCATTGGTGGAAAAACAGGTGGCAGGAAGCATTACAACCACCTATGTGGTGGATGACGAAGTAAAAGAGACTTCTAAGGAAAGCATTGATCACAAGCCTCTTCAGTTTTCAGTAAATACAGCAGTGGGACTTCAACTAAAAGTCATTAACCGATTGGGAGTCTACGCAGAACCGGGAATAGGATATCATTTTAAAGATGATAATTCTCCCAATACAATCTATAAGGAAAAACCTCTGCATTTCAATGTGAAATTCGGAATCAGATTATTGATTGATTAGAAAGCCAATAGCTTCTTACCAAGGACATCAAACTTAAATGTCAACATATGAAAACAAAACTAATTTTTTTAACGTTTTTATTGTTCAGCTTTCTGAATATAAAAGCCCAATGTAATCCTACCATTACCAGTCCCAGGCTTGGTGTCATATTTCCAGAGAAGGTCCTGTTCTGCGAGGGAGAAGATGAAATACTTTCTACCCAAACCTTTGGCACCTACCAATGGTACAAGCAGGAATGGACGTGGCAGACTCCCAATAATAACCCCTGGGTTGCTATTCCCGGAGCCACTTCCCAACAATTAACCATTAATGGAGGAGATCAGTTGTTTTACTTCAAGGTAAAAGTTACCGATGGTGATTGTGTTACAGAAAGCCCGGTAGTGATGGCAGATGGTTATATGTATGGCCTTCCGGCTATGATCTCTACATTTATTCCCGGAACTTATGAAATTACAGATACCGGAGAAGCCAATATATGTGACGGAGCTTCTGTAACATTTGAAAACGTATTTCCTGTGGTGTACGGAACCCATACCTGGTTTAAATGTGTTCCCACTACATCTGCTCCATTTACAGGAGATCCATGCGTTATTCCCGGTGCAACAGGAGATACCTACAAGGCTGAAAAGAGTGGGAAATATGGCTTCTACGCCTGTACAGAATATTGTCCCAATCAATGCCAAATGTTAGATCCGTTTTCATTTGTACAGCTGAACTTTGGTAATTGGCCTTTCTGTGGAGACTTGGGTACAGGAGAGACAAAGCTGAAAAGTAATACACTTAATATATACCCAAATCCTACAGCTCAATTTCTTTATATCGGGAAAGAATCTGAGGTATACAACGAAATCACGATCATAGATATGTCCGGAAAACTGGTTCTGAAGAAAAATGATCATCAATATAAACAACCTGTTGATGTAAGTCATTTGGTTCCTGGAAATTATATCATCGTTTCCAAAAGCAAAAATGGAGAAGTCTATAGAAATAAATTTATAAAAAAATAGGATTAAATAATCTTTTCGTTAGTTTTTAATAATGGTTTGAACGGTACATAATTTTGTGCCGTTTTTTTGGCTTAAACCGAAATTGTATTATACATTGGATATGATCATGTACTTGTTTTAATTAATATCTTTTGTTATAGCTCTTTTTCAGTAGTGTTTTTTTTATGCAATCATCAGGTTAGTAGTATATTATATTAATTATTTTTACCTTAAAAACACACCATGCTGATCAAAATTTATGGCAGCGCCATTCATGGAGTTGCTGCACAGACGATAACCATTGAAGTCAATGTAGATACCGGAGGAGTAGGGTATCATTTGGTAGGACTTCCCGACAATGCGATCAAGGAAAGCAGTTACCGGATTTCTGCTGCATTGAAAAATGTGGGGTACAAAATTCCCGGAAAGAAAATCACGATTAATATGGCTCCGGCCGACCTTAGAAAAGAGGGATCTGCCTATGATCTCAGTATCGCGATTGGAATTCTGGCAGCATCAGATCAAATCATGGCTGAAGAAATTCAGAATTATATTATTATGGGAGAACTTTCTCTGGATGGAAGCCTGCAGCCCATAAAAGGTATTTTGCCTATTGCCATACAGGCTAGGGAAGAGGGATTTAAAGGAATTATTCTTCCTATACAAAATGCTAGGGAGGCGGCCATTGTCAATGATTTAGATGTATATGGTGTGGAAAATATTAAGGAGGTTATCGACTTTTTTAATGAAGGAAAACCCATTGAAAAAGTTATTCTGGATACAAGAAAAGAGTTTCATGAAAAGATCAATGACTTTCCATTTGATTTTTCTGAAGTTAAAGGACAAGAAACCGCTAAAAGGGCAATGGAAGTTGCTGCTGCCGGCGGACACAACATCATTTTAATAGGCCCTCCGGGAAGCGGTAAAACAATGCTGGCCAAAAGGGTTCCCAGTATCTTACCTGCATTGACATTGAAGGAAGCCTTAGAGACTACGAAAATACATTCGGTGGCAGGAAAGATTGGAACTGAAACGTCATTAATGACCGTTCGTCCCTATAGAGCACCTCATCATACAATTTCTGACGTAGCTTTGGTGGGAGGGGGAAGTTACCCTCAGCCGGGAGAAATTTCTCTCGCTCATAACGGTGTCTTGTTCCTTGATGAAATGCCTGAATTTAAACGGACAGTTTTGGAAGTGATGAGACAGCCCCTGGAGGATCGGGAAGTCACCATCTCAAGAGCCCGATTTACGGTAAACTATCCCGCAAGTTTTATGTTGGTAGCTTCCATGAATCCCAGTCCAAGCGGATTTTTTCCGGACGATCCTAACAATACCTCTTCTGTGTACGAAATGCAACGCTACATGAACAAACTTTCCGGACCATTGCTGGATAGGATAGACATTCATATTGAAGTTCAAAAAGTAGAATTTGAGCAGCTCTCTGAAAAGAGAAAAGGAGAAAAAAGCAAAGACATCAGGGAACGTGTTCAAAAAGCAAGAGAAATTCAAAATGAGAGATATAAAGATCTTACGATCAGTAGTAATGCCCAGATCGGACCCAAAGAAATTGAAGCATTCTGTGATTTGGATGAAACCTCTTTCGGTCTTATAAAACTGGCCATGGAAAAGCTGAACCTTTCTGCCAGAGCTTATGACAGAATCCTAAAGGTTGCCCGTACCATTGCCGATCTTGAAGAATCTGAGAACATACTTTCCCAGCATGTTTCCGAAGCAATACAATACAGAAGTTTAGACAGGGAGTTCTGGAATGCTTAGTAGAAATTAGAGTTATCAATTCTTTAAAACTAAAAAGCCCGACAAATTTTTGTCTGGCTTTTTTATTTCTATTGCAAGTTTAATTCACGGTTACTTTAATTACATTCTGTACGGAAGGAACAGGATATTGAGTTCCAACCTTTGAAATAACCATTGTTTCACTTTGTGGAGTTCCTCCGAATAAAGCCTGATGGTTTCCGGCTCCTGGATATTGATCTACTCCGGTTCCGGAATCAAATAAAGTTGTTTTTGAACTAAGATCCCCTTTTGCAGTAGCATCAATACTTACCTCATTAGAATAAAACCAATCATTGGAGAAGCCAAACATGGTAACATAAGCAATTTTATCACCCGGATCTGCTGTGAAATTAGTCATGATCTTGCTTCCCGGTGAAACAGGGGCGTTTCCGGCAACGTAAATTCCTTTAATGCCCGGGAAAGATTTTAAGCTGTTTTGAAGTGTACTTACATTTCCAAACTGTGCAATTTCTTTTAGCCCCATTCCATTATCTATTTTTCCCAATTCATAGATTGGATTTTTATCACCGCGATAAATTACGACCAAAGCAGGAGATAAGCCTGTCATAATCCCTGTATTCATGTTAAGCTTTATTTTCATCTTATCAATATTTCCCATTTGGGCTATATCTGTAATTTCAGGATTGGATAAAGAGTTGGGAGTAAAGAACGGAGCGCTATTCAGCAGTTGAGAGCCATTGTAATTGGAAACAGCCCAAACACCAGGAGAGAAAGGCGTTTCATTTGCAGTTCCACCAGAAGTATTGGTAATGGTTAAAGTAAATTCAGAAGTCACCTCATTGTAGTCAAGGTTAAGTTTCATTAGCTGTGAGGCATTGATATTAGGAACTTGGGCAATAGGTTTGCTTTCGGCTTGTCCTGTTACATTATCTTTTGTTCCGTTATCCCATAGCAATACACTTGAAGAAACATCTCCAGTAATGGCTTTTCCAGTGGTGTCAAACAACTTGATTCCCGGTTGCTGAGATGCAAAGAACCAATCTTTGGAAAGGCCATACATGGTAGCAAGCATCAAAGATTGAGCTTTTCCGGCACTGAACTTAATAGATACCGACTGACCTGGCTTAATGACAGGTGCCGTTCCTGTTCCCTGAAAGCTTCCGCTTTCTACAAAATCTTTAGGAGTAACAACATTTTCAAAGGTAATGGTTCTTTGAGCAGACGTGTCCATCATGTTATTGTCGGAATCGTTGCAAGATGAAAGAGTAAATGCTGTCATAATTCCGGCTGCACATACTGTCATTTTAAAAAAGGTCTTTTTCATAAAATAATTTTTTATAGTTGAAAGTATAGTCGGACACTATTAATAATCCTGACAAAAAAATAGTAAATACTTTTTAAGTGGATGAAGACCAGATTGCTTTCGGGATTTTTATTTTGTAAATAATACGTCGAGTTTTGTCGCTATAGATAAAGATTTTTGTCTTAGAATAAAGAAAAATTAATACTCAAAAGAATAGCAAATGAATAATTTTATGATACTGGCTAAAGAGTTTGTAGCGAATGAAAGTGTAGTTGTGGATCTTAAATCAACTGGATTAGAAAACAGGCTGGATTCATTGGTTTTTCAAAATCAAAGTGGGGAATCAGCACAATTTCTATGGCAATACCATGATGCGGCAAAGACGGGTTATTTTAAAGAAATGAATAATGATCTTGGAGTAAAGGTGGCCCATTATGATGGCTTTTTGACTGTTACGAATGGAGGAGGAAGACAGTACCTTAAAGCAGAATTAAAAGTATAGTATTTTTTCTAAACCCCCTTTTTCCCATCCAAAATCATCTGAATCATTTTAATTTTTCTATTTTCTCTGGTTTCGGTTTTTTTGGCTTCTTCAATCCATCGGATATACTCCTTTTTATGGGTATAGCTCATCTTGTCAAATAATTCTTTTGCTTCGGGGTTTTCATTAAAGAGTAAGGCAATATCATTGGCTATTTCAACCACACGCTCTTCTTTATCTTCAATAAGGGAAACGGAAACCTCATCTCCAATGGTTTTTCCGAGTTGCTTTCTGATTTCCTGTGTAAGTCCCAAAATGTGACAGTCAGATTTCATTTTGGCCAAGCTACCACGATATTCAATCCTATTCTCAAATGTAGCTTTAATTTTTACCTGCCCCTTGGTATGAAACAGTTCTTCCGTAGAGAAAGGAAATTCTACAAAAGCGGCATTCATTTCCCTATGTTGCTTGATGATGGCAGTGAATTTTATAGGTGAATTCATGATCAATATTTTGCTGTAAAAATAAAAAAACCGTGAAAGTAAATTTCACGGTTTCAAAAATATATCAAAGGAGATTATTTTTTCTTTGTTTTCTTAGGTGTTGCTGTAGTACCTGAGTTTTTAGTTTTTGTATCAGCCGGAGTATTTTCATCTCTTACAAGCTTTAATTCATCAACTAATCTTCTTGCACCCGCATATTTGTCAATTGTCCAAAGAACAAAACGAACATCCACGTTGATTGTTTTCTGCCACTCAGGCTCGAATACGATATCTCCGCTTAATGCTTCGCTGTTTCCGTCAAATGCAATACCGATAAGGTTTCCGTCACCATCAATTACTGGAGAACCAGAGTTACCTCCTGTAATATCATTGTTAGAAAGGAAGTTTACAGGCATATACCCTTTAGCATCCGCATACTGTCCGAAATCTTTAAGGTTGTAAAGATCAATCACTCTTTGAGGAAGATCAAATTCTTCGTCACCTTTCTTGTATTTTCCAACAAGACCAGACATGTCAGTATAATAGTTATCAGTAACTCCGAAGTAGTTTCTGTCAGTTCTGATAGGAAGTTTATCTACAGTACCGTAAGTTAATCTCATCGTAGAGTTAGCATCCGGGTAGAATTTCTTTTCAGGCATCGCTTTCACTAGACCAGCTAAGAATAGACGGCTGTTTTTTGCAAAATTATCATCTACTTTAACGAATCTGTCATTGCTCATTTTTTGATCTGCAGCAATACCGTTAGCCGCTTTCCAAAGTAGATCATTATCAAGTTTTAATGCATCAGGATTCAATAAGAAATCAGTTGCAGAAGTCTTATTAGCAAAAATTGAAGAGTAAGCAAGGTTAGAAACTGTTTTTGCATCTAATCCTAAGATAGTAGCAGAAGCAACGTCTTTGTTTACTCTTGCCTGATAAAGGCTAGTCATTGCAGCAAGCATTTCTCCTTCTAAAGATGGGCTGAAGTTTTCGTAAGCAGCTTTAATAGCAGCTTCAGTTTTTGCTTTCATTGCCAATCTTCCCTGCATGTCCTGAGCAGCATAAGCCTTAAGTACAGAACCTACATTGAGAGCTAGAGAAGTATACTTTGCATTTCTTGAGAACTGAGAAGCGTAGTTTCTTTCAACATTTCTGTCAGAAGTTTGCTTGTAGTATGCTCCAATTTCTTCTAAAACACCATCATACATAGTGTTTCCTGGCATTGCTGCCCATGCTTTGAACGTTTCCTCGATTTTTTTCTTATCAGTAATTGTTCCGTTTTTCTCTACGGCATCAATTGTTCCCTGTCTGTTTTTCCAGTAGTTCGCTACAGAAGCATACTGAGAAGCATAGTTAAGTTGAGTTGCCTTGTCCTTATCCATGTATTTCTTCATAACATCCATAGCGGTCTTGGATGCCTCAACCCAAGCTGGGTAGTCTTTACCTACCATTTGCTGAATTCCGTAAGAAGTCAGGTAACGGTTTGTTCTACCAGGATATCCTAAGATCATTGAGAAATCACCAGGCTTAATTCCTTTAAGAGAAACCGGCAGGAAGTGCTTAGGCTTCAAGGGAGTATTGCTAGGAGAATATTCAGCCGGGTTTCCTGCAGCGTCAGCATATACTCTGAATACTGTGAAATCTGCAGTATGTCTTGGCCATTCCCAGTTATCAGTATCACCACCGAATTTTCCTAATGAGGAAGGAGGTGCACCTACCAATCTGATATCTTTGTAGTCTTGGTATACGAAATAATAAAACTCGTTTCCGTTAAAGAAATCTTTTACAACTACAGTATATTTTCCGTTCTCAGAGTTTTCTGTTTGAATAGCCTTAGTTTCAGCATCAATAACAGCTTTTCTCTCTGCTCCCGTCATATTGTTGTTTAGCTTGGAAGAGATTCTTTGAGTAGCATCATCCATTCTCACTAAAAATCTTACATAAAGATCCTTTGCGTTGAATTCGTCTTTCTGTTTCGTTGCCCAGAAACCATTTTTTAAATAGTCTTTCTCTGGAGTAGAAGCAGCAGCAACGGCACCATAACCGCAGTGGTGGTTCGTGAATAAAAGTCCTTTATCAGAAACAATTTCACCTGTACAGAAACCACCGAAGCTTACGATAGCATCCTTTAAGCTGGAATTATTTACTGAATAAATTTCCTCAGGCGTTAGGTGTAGACCCTCTTTTTGCATATCAACACCGTTAAGTCTTTTGATGAGCATTAGCAGCCACATCCCCTCATCCGCCCTCATTTGAGCAAAGCCCAATAAGAAAGTGAATAGTAGAAATAGTCTTTTCATTTTATAAAAAAATTTTTGTGTCGCTAATTTACTAATTTTTACGAGATTCTGTCCCAGATTGGTATGAAAATGGGATGATAATCCGCATGAAAAAGATACTATTATCCCTTTTTGCAATTTTATTTTTAGGACTTGCTCTAAATTGTTCTGCAGTACCCGATAAAAACCCGACCCTCCAACGACAGTGGATGATGGTTTCTTTTGACGGGTTTTCCAAAGAACAGTTAGTTGCCAATAAAGCTGAAGTGAACTTGACGGGCAAGATGGAAAACGGTAAAATTCAGGGAAGTGCCTTTATGGGATGTAACCAAATGACATTTTCTTCCGAATTTAAAAAAAATGGAAAAGTGAAAATTTCTCAAGGAGCGAGCACGATGAAAGCCTGTCAGGATATGAGTCTGGAAACTTCTTTTCAGAAGAAATTTGAAACCATGACAAAATATACAATTGAAGGGCATTTTCTTACCCTGTCTGATGATCATGGAAACCCCATGAAGTTTGTTGCTGCAGACTGGGACTAATCTTCCAGTATTGAAATATAAAAGTCCGCTGTGTAGCGGACTTCTTTTTGGTGTGAAAAATCTGGTTAGGTTATCAGTTTTTTGGCTATTAGTTTTTGAGGATTATTAGTTTTTGGGAATCGTTTTTTTTTATTTCCTCAAGGGTTGCTGTATTGGGTAACCCAATCATTGTATTATTTGTGTTCCTAGAATTTTTTATATTATGATTTGCCTGTCTGTTGGGAATTGTTCTTTTTATGTCTTCAAGACTAGCTGTATTGGGGAGAAGCTGTCCTGAACTATTATCAGTTGTATTCTTGGATTTTGAAGGTTGTTGTTTCACCTCTAGGCCATGATCGGAAACAAGTCCTGTCTGGGTGGTTTTTTTATCTGCATTTTCCTGAGTTTCTTTCAGAATTTTTGCTTCCTGTTCTTTAATCTGCTTTACGGCCAGTGTCTGGTCTTCCACCGGAGCTGCCTTTTTACTTTCCTGAGCATAGGCAATGGTGCTTAAAAACAATAACGGGATGATATATGCTATTTTCATGACGGTTTATTTTATGTTGACTAATACTTGAATTTTTCCAATCTCTTTTTGATCATAGTCCTGAAGTGCTTTTCCGATAACCTGTCCTATTCTTACCTTTTTGAGATCAGCTTTCATAGCAATCCCGGTTTTGGATGAAGTTACCAAAAGATCTCCTCGTTTTATTTTACCATTTTCAAGACATACTTTGGTTGGAATAACTCCAATTACTCCCATAGGAGCCTTGCCTGAAAGATCAGTGTCAATATGTTCCTCAGTAAGAAGTACTCCTGGTTTGGTTGCATATACCCCTGCAACAAGATTAGAATAAGGTTTTGAAGATTTTTCTACGGTTCTGTCAGAACGGGTTGATATCACAAGGATATCACCGGCTTCATATTCAGAAATAGCCCCCTCTACATCAAACGCTTCAGCAACATCTGCCCCGCTGTTTTGAGTACCTCCGTTGAAGAATCCTCTGCCGGCTTTATTAATACGGGCTACATTCACTGAGGCGCTCTGGTATACGGTAAGATCACCTGATGCTCCCTGGTGGTTTACAAGTAGAGTAGAGCCGGTACCTGTAGTCGTTACATGTACTACCGGTTGAGCGTTACTATTATTGAAGTTAGCAAACCTGCCTGCTTTACCCGTACCAAAATTGGGGATAAAACCTGAGATAGCATTACCATTACCATCACACGACGCTTCAATACCATCTCCTGTTCCACCAGCGTTTGCCGTAATTCCATTTCCGTTTCCCTCCGTTAGGGCTAATAAAGCAGGACCATTTCCTGTAGGATTTGATGAGTAAAATAAACCACCGAATCCTCCTGTTCCGGATGATAAACCATAAATTCCTGCTGTTCCGAAATTGGCAAATATTGAATTAACCTCTCCTTTTACAGCCGGGGAGGTCCCCTGAGTTTTATCTACTTTAAAATTTCCTGCAATACCATTCCCTACAGTTGTTACGGTTATTGCATCACTTGTATTGTCCTCGTTGAAGATGTTAAATCGCCCCGCACGTCCGGTTGAAAAAGTAGGAACCCATGCATAAAGGGCATTTCCGTTTCCATCAATATTAGTTTCAACACCATTGCCGTCTTTACCTGCATTGGCCGTGATGGCATTTCCGTTTCCATCTGTTAGGGCAATCAATGAAGCTCCATTTCCTGTTGGGTTTGATGCGTAGAACAATCCTGCTCGTCCTCCTGTTCCGGAAGAAACCCCAAAAATGGCAGCGGCCCCAAAGTTTCCGAAAATAGTATTCACTTCTCCTCTTACTGCTGCACCAACACTATTGGTATTGTCAACAAGAAAAGAGGCTGCATTACCTTGAGTATTGTCAGGGATATTTCCGTTACCATTGGTCTCTACCTCTAAAATATTTGCAACGGTATTTGTTTGATTAAAATTTTCAAATCTTCCTGCACGACCTGTACTGTTATTTAATCCAACCTGTCCATAAACACCGATAGCCGTTCCGGATGTATTGTTTGAAATGAATCCTCTTACACCGTATCCTCCGCCATCATTACGTCCTACTACAGCTCCGGCAATATCACTGGTTGTTAATCCTACCACAGCTTCTCCATTTCCTGTATTGCTGCCCATAACCCCTGCAGATGATTGAGCAGTGGTCGTTCCCCTAAGGGCAATACCTGTGCCTGTTGAGCTTACCACCCCATGTCCGTTTCCGGATGAGGTAACGTTTACAACGACTCCGTTTCCTAAAGTAGATGCATTGAGAACATTATTGTTGTTTGCATTATTCAAAATAGAAATATTGGCCGGGATTCCATTGTTACTGGTTGCCGTAAGACCTGTACCCGTGTTGCTGTTAGCATACACTCCGGTTCCGCTCGCACTGGAATTTCCATATACTCCTAAACCATTAGGTGTTACGCCGTAAACTCCCCATCCACTTCCGTTCTGGCTTCCCCAGACACCCACCCCAAGTCCGCCGGTTCCGTTATTGATCCCGCGTACCCCAGAAGAAAATCCCCCGGGAGCAGTGTTGGTAACAATACCCCTTACTGGTGCAATACTTGAAGTTGTTGAATTATTATTCCCCTCTAAAGATGTTCCATCACCATCATTAGTCAATGAAAACAAAGTAGAGGCATTATTTACTGTATTTGCGTATGGGATTGTAAAAGTTCCACCGCTGCTTCCAGCAGATTTTGCATACATGGCATAAGGTACACTCAATAATTGTGAGGTTCCTGTTATGGTGTAAGTAGTTCCTCCTGACGGGTCTGTTTCTGTTTTTAAATAATAGTTTCCTGAAGGCCAGTCGATGGTAGAAAATGTCCCTGAAAGAACTGTTCCTGTTCCTATTTCCAACGTAACAAGCCCATTAACATTTGTATTTCCGGTGAGTCTTTCAGAATAGACAGAAGGTCCGGCTGCCGATCCCTGTAATATGCTTAATCTTATAGCGATAGCCTGATTGCTTAATATCTGTCCGGAACCATTTCTTATGACAGCCTGATAGCTCATTTTTTCTGGAACCTGTGAAAGTCCCATAAAGAGACCGGACAGGATTCCAAACAATAATAATATTTTTTTCATGGTGATTATTTTTTAATGATTTTAAATGTTTTGAGGTTTTCTCCATGCTGAGTAATCCTAATGATATATAGGGCAGACGGTAGAGAAGAGAAGTTGAGTTCAGATTTTGACTGTACAATCGCATCCTTTTTAATGAGCTTGCCTTGAGCATCAAATAGTTGGTATTCCGCATCTTTATAGTTACCTGAGGTAAAATCCAGATACAAAAAGTCTTTGAAAGGGTTAGGGTAAATTAGAATACCCTCCGAATTTGATGATGTTTCACGGGTCGTGAGTGCGATGATTTCATAAGGCTGTTGTACGCCTTCCAGAATTTGGTCTCCGGCTCCTTTATAAAGATAGGCCGTCTGGCCTATACTGTAGGAAACCGAACCATTTCCGCCTGATGCATCCATTCCGGTTGCTAATACTGCTGACTGAGCATGCAGGAATGATAGAGAAAAGAGAGGGAGCACGAGGCAATAAATAAATGTTTTTTTCATGGATAACAGTTTTTAGATTACTAATGGAAAGTTATTTTCTATGGGGAATTTGGGAAGACTAAATTACTCCCTATCATGATCGGATAATAGAAAAATAGACCAACGACAGAAATAATCGACCAATGGCGATTTGTGAATTATTATATAAATTAAGTGGGTTGTTAAGGCTTAAAAAAAGAAAGGTTGTCCTTATAGGTTCTGCCGATAGGAAGCTTGATATGGTGTATCAATTCTATTTCATGACAGTTTTTTCCACGGATCAGATGTCGAGGTACTGCATAGCTTCTGTGTATTCTCACAAAGGAGTCAAAAAAATTTTTATGAAGAAGATTACCTAAAGAGTCCAGAATACAATGCTTTTTTTCAAGAGTAATGATTCGGGTATAATCCTTTAATGCTTCCAGATAAAGAATATCTGTTTTTCTGACCTGAAAAATATTTCCGCTTTCTTTTAGATTAATGAAGTCCTGTCCAAGAATGGCATCATAGCACTCACACTTTTCTTTCACTTTAAAAAAATCAAAAAGCTTTTGCATAGAATAATGAAAGCGTTCCGTGGTTAAAGGCTTGGTAATAAAATCAAGGGTATTCATTTCAAAAACACAGGCTGCCAGTTCAGGATGAGAGCTTACGAAGATGCAGGCGGGTATTTTATGGGCTAATTTTCTAAGTTCCAAACCATTCATGCCTTTTAAATTGGTCTCGGTGATAAGGAGGTCAATAGGAAGGTCAAGGTAAGGAATTGCTTTTTCTGCCGAATCGAAAGATGCGACAATTTCTATGTTCTCGTACTGTTTGATATAGCGCTGAAGAACTAGTCTGTCCAGTTCATCATCATCAATAATCATACATCTAATATGGGTAATCATGATCTTCTGGATATTAATTTTTTAATTTAAATGTTTAAAAATCAGAAAATTGTTATATAAAGTTATTGATTTTTTATATAATAATAAACAGGTAACCTTAAATTTATATTAAAAAGTGTTATTAACTAAAATTTGATTTTGTTTTTTTTCGGAAAAATATTATCTTGTAAAAATCATAAACATAGATAGAACTTAATGTTAGAAAAGAAAGAACATAATTATGAGAAAGCAGTCTTGGTAGGGATTATTACTCAAAATCAAGACGAAGAAAAACTGGTGGAGTACATGGATGAACTGGAGTTTTTGGCTTTCACCGCTGGAGCAACCGTTGAAAAGCGCTTCACCCAAAAATTAACACAGCCTGATTCCAAAACCTTTATTGGGAGTGGAAAAGCACTCGAAATAAAAGAATATGTAAAAGAAAATGAAATTGGAACAGTAATTTTTGACGATGAGCTTTCTCCTTCACAACTTAAAAACCTGGAAAGAGAAATGGAGGTTAAAATTTTGGACCGTACCAATCTTATTCTTGACATTTTTGCACAGAGAGCACAAACTTCTTATGCAAGGACTCAGGTTGAATTAGCTCAATATCAGTATCTTTTGCCTCGATTAACCAGGATGTGGACTCACTTGGAGCGTCAAAAAGGAGGTATCGGGATGAGAGGTCCCGGGGAAACGGAAATTGAAACTGACCGTCGTATTATTCGTGACAGAATCACTTTGTTGAAAGATAAATTAAAGACCATTGACAAGCAAATGGCGACTCAGCGTAACAATCGTGGAAAGGTTGTTCGTGCAGCTTTGGTAGGATATACCAATGTTGGCAAGTCTACTTTGATGAATTCTCTTTCAAAGTCTGAGGTTTTTGCCGAAAATAAATTATTTGCAACACTGGATACTACTGTACGAAAAGTGGTGATCGGAAACTTACCGTTCCTGCTTACCGATACGGTAGGATTTATCAGAAAATTGCCTACGCAATTGGTAGAATCGTTTAAATCTACATTGGATGAGGTTCGTGAAGCTGACCTTCTGATTCATGTGGTAGATATTTCCCATGAAAGTTTTGAAGATCATATCGCTTCTGTTAATCAGATTTTAATGGATATCAATGCCCATCAGAAACCAATGATCATGGTATTCAATAAAATTGACGATTTCAGCTATGAGAAGAAAGATGAAGATGATTTAACACCTAGTTCAAAGAAGAATATTTCCCTTGAAGAATGGAAAAAAACATGGATGGCAAAATCTAAGTTTCCTACTGTTTTCATCTCTGCACTTACAAAGGAAAATTTCCCGGAAATGAAAAAGATGATCTATGATGAGGTCATGAAGATCCATATTTCAAGATTTCCATACAACGATTTCCTTTTCGAGTATTTTGATGACGAAGAGGAAGAAAACAACAATTAATGAAACATTACTTTTTCCTTTTATTCATCATGTTTTCGGTTTTTGGGTTCAGCCAGAAATCAATAGTTGATTTTAAAGCCATCGAGAAAAGTTTCAAAAATTCTGATTCTCCATACAAGTATGAGAAACTTCTTTTTAAATACAAGGGGTATCCAAAGTCTCTGGACAGTATAGAATCTCAATATCTTTATTATGGAAGAAGTTTCAGGAATGATAAAGTAACGACTTCAGATGAAGCTTTCAAGAGCCTGGCGGAAGCCTTTAAGCAAAATAATTTCGAGGAATGCATCAAGCAGGGGAAGACTTTATATGATAAAGATCCTACCAATCTGGATATCCTGCTGATTCTTCTTAGGGCATATGATTCTGTAAAGGATGGCAATAATTTTATGCATCACCTGAACCAATTTCGCTCACTTGCTGACGGAATAAAGAGCTCTGGGGATGGGAAATCTGAAAAGACAGCCTATCTGGTAAATTCCGTAGGAGATGAATATATTTTGTTGAATATTCTGAATATAGGAAAAGACTATACAAGAGGATCAAAACCATCTAAAGACGGAATGTTTGATATTTGGGAAAAGGAGGGGCAAAAAATCTATATTAAAGTCCTTTATTTAGATATTTAGAACTTATCAATTAATTAAAAAACACTTAGTGGAATTATATTATTCATTTTCGGCATTAATCGTATTAGCATCCATATTTGCCTATCTTAATTACAGATTCTTAAAGCTTCCCAGTACCATCGGAATTATGGTGATAGCCATTGTGGTTTCCATTTTCCTGGTTATGTTTGGAGAAACAGTACTTCCTAGAACATTCGGACATCTTAACAATCTGATGGAAAGTATTGATTTCACAGAGATTCTGATGGGGGCCATGTTGAACTTTCTTCTCTTTGCAGGAGGAATTCATATTAACATTAATGATCTTAAGGAACAGTTCAGACCCGTACTGATATTTTCCACAGTGGGAGTTGTAATTTCCACTTTTGTGGTAGGTTTCGGTATGTTTTATCTGTTGCCTTATTTAGGGGTGAATCTTCCATTTATCTATTGTTTGGTCTTTGGAGCCTTGATTTCGCCTACTGATCCGGTAGCGGTATTAAGTGTATTGAAGCAGGCTAAGGTTTCCAAATCTCTGGAAACAAAGGTAGCGGGAGAATCTCTTTTCAATGATGGTATGGCAGTGGTGGTCTTTACAGTTGTTCTTCAGCTTGCCGTAGGAAAAGAAGTGGATCTTGGCGTTGAAAGTATTGGATTACTTTTACTTAAAGAAGCGGGTGGAGGTATTCTCCTAGGAGTTTTACTTGGTTGGGTTACTTCAAGGCTTATGCGTGAAGTGGATGATTATATTATCTCCGTATTAGTGACTCTTTCTGTGGTAATGGGTGGTTATCTTATTGCAAGACAGATGCATATTTCAGGACCATTAACGATGGTGGCGGCAGGATTATTCATGGGGAACTTTAATAGAAGTTTCAAAATGAAGTCTGTAACCCAAGATTATTTGATTAAATTCTGGGAGCTGATTGATGAAATTCTGAATGCCGTATTATTCCTGTTTATAGGGTTTGAACTTTTGATGATTAAAGACCTGAAACACTTTATGATTCCTGGAGTATTAGCAATTGTTGTAGTTCTGTTTGCAAGATTTATTTCAATCTGGGGACCTACAAAGTTTACATCCCTAAGAAGAAGCTTTAGCCCGCAAACGGTAAAAGTATTAGTTTGGGGAGGAATTCGTGGAGGAGTGTCCATTGCACTGGCAATGTCTATTCCTAAGAGTGAATATAGTGAAATTATTCTAAGCATTACATACTGTGTTGTTGTATTCTCAATCATTGTACAGGGACTCACCATTGCCAAGGTGGCAAATCCTAATAAAATAGCCAAAGAAGAGGAGGAGCAGGAAAGCATTGCGCTGGAAGAAAAAGCTTAATGTTGGTAGTGACAAATTAACAATAATTCAAAATGAGCAGCATTGTTAAAGAAATAAAGGAAGCATTAGCTGTTTTATCCATTCCTGAAAAGGCAGAATTCTTTCCAAGGTTTTTCAAAACGGGAAAAGGAGAATACGGTGAGGGTGACTTGTTTCTGGGAGTAAAAGTTCCAGATCAGAGATCCGTCGCCAAGGAATACTACTCAAAACTCAATATGGAAGAATTGAGTGAACTGCTTTCTTCAAAATATCATGAACACAGACTGACGGCTCTTTTTATGCTCATCTCAAAATTTGAGAAAACAAAGGATAATGCTATAAAAGATGAAGTGGTGGAATTTTATCTTAATCACCTTACATATGTTAACAATTGGGATTTAGTAGATTGCAGCTGCTATAAAATTTTAGGGAGATATGCCTATGAAAATAAGAAAGAAAGCCTTTTGAGGAACCTTTCAGAAGTAGAGGAAATGTGGTATAAACGAATTGCGGTAGTTGGAACCATGCACTATGTAAAAAAAGGGTATTACGACCTTACCAAGGAATTTGTAACCAGAAATCTAAAGCATTCCCATGATTTGATGCATAAGGCAAACGGGTGGCTGCTTCGGGAAATGGGAAACAAAAATGAAAATGAATTAATCAGCTATCTGAATACATACTATAAAGAAATGCCAAGAACCTGTCTGCGATATGCTATAGAAAAATTGGATGAAGAGGTAAGACAGGATTATTTAAAAGGACGTAGGTAAAAAAATAAAAGCCATAGTAGTATCGTTTCACTTCTAGAAAAACTACCTGAAAACAGCTATTTATATCCAAAAAATCAAAGATTGTAAAAGTTTAAGGCCGAAATTGAGTAATTTTGTCGCTTTAAGCCCAATCATGAAAAATATTCTTAAGTTTTGTCTTCTGTTTCTACCTTTACTTTTGCTGACAAGCTGTTTTGATATTTTAGACAAGATTAATCTAAAAGCTGACGGAACAGGTGAATATACTGTTATTCTTAATGCAAGTAAAAGCAAAACAAGACTTGCTTCAATTTCTAAAATGGAAACCATTAATGGAAAAAAGGTTCCCAAAAAGTCAGAAATTGAAAATAAAATCAATGAAGCAGCTAAAACTTTTAAAGGAACACCAGGCATCAGTAATGTTAAAACCTCTATGGATTTTGATAATTACATCATCAAACTGAGTTGTAATTTTAAAAAAATTGAAAATGTCAATGCCGGCTTAGAAAAGCTGAAAGCCCAGAATATACTGGGTAAAATGATTCCCACACAGATCTACAGTCAGGATCTTCAAAAAAAAGTATTGACAAGAAATAAAGTGAATACATTCAAGACAGATTACGACAAGATGAGTAAGGCAGACAAAGAAGTTTTTAACGGTGCCACATATACATCTATAATGCAGTTTGAAAACGCTGTAAAATCTCAGACCAATAGCGCCTATTTGCTTTCTCCAAATAAAAAGGCCATAAAAATGGACGCCGGCATCTTAGATGTAATTCTTCAGAAAAAACAATTACAAAACACCATTCTTTTCCAATAAATTTCTAACATTCAACCATGAAATATATATTCTTAAAAACACAAAAAATTATTTTATTACTCTTTGGCTTTAGCTTGGCATTAGCTCAAAACAGTATGAAAGTTCCCAATGATGCTATATTTTATATGGAAGTCAACGGGAAACAGCTTAACAACAAAATCAATTGGAATAAACTTAACCCTTTGTTGTATGAATTAAGCAAAAAGAGCAAAGAAAAACCTTCATGGACGGACTATTCCAAAACGGGAATTAAATATGATGCTGTTCAGTATCATTACGCCAGTATTAATGATTCCATAAAGACCTATCATACTCATTTTATTATCGATAATAAAGAGAAGTTTCAGGAATTTATTAATTCCGTTAAGAAAAAAGGACAAGAAACGTCCAAAAGAAATAGTTATTCTTACGTTGATGTAGATGATGATGTTTTTGTTGCATGGAATGGAGGACATGCAGTTCTTAGTATGATAAGCTATACCAAACCCTATAAAGACCTTTGGACGGATGAGGCTGCAACGGTTGCAGATAGTGTTGCTGCTGTGGTTGATAGTGTTGCTATTGACACAGTTTATGCCGAAGAATTGGAAAAACCGTTTGATTATAAAGATGAAATAAAGACCCTGAAAGAAGATATTCAATACCTGAGAGAAAGTATCAAAGATAACAATCGGGAGATCGCAAGAATTCAGAAAGATATTAAATATCTGCAAAAACATCACAAATATCCTAAAGAAAAAGAGAATGTTGTAAGCCCGGAACAAGAGGGAGAGGAGAACTATGGTTCGGAGTATGATGACGCTGAGGCAGAAAAAGCGTTCCAAAAAGAACAGGATTCTATCCGCAGAGAGAATTTCAAGATTGTAAAAAAATATGCTGAAGATCACTTCGACCAGTATTTCAATTCCAATCTGGAAGTGGAAGCTTCTAAAGAAATGCTGACTTTCAGAGATGCAAATTCTGACGTCTTCGTTTATACAGATTATGGAAGAATCATCAATGACGGAATCTACGGAAAAATGATGAATCGCTACGATTTTGGACAGGTTTTCCGAAATATGTACAACTCAAATTCTGCTTATAACCTGTATTTTGATAAAGACAAAGTAAAACTGATCAATAATTATCAGCACAAGAATACTGAGATTCAGAAAAATATTGCATCGGTTTACAAAGGAAAGAAAAATAAAAAACTGCTGGAACTCATCAATGAAAAAAGCGTTGGTTACTACGCCGTTAATGTAAGTGGAGGAAAGTGTTTTGATTTGATGTACAGTCTTCTTCAGGATTCAGGAGACAATAAGTACAAAAAGGAGATGGAACTGATCATGGAGACCATGAAAATTATTTTGGATGAAGAAGCTATTGCTAAAATTGCACCAGGAAACGGAATCTTCGTTTTAAATGAACTGAAATCTAAAAAAGTAGAATATACAGATTACGAATACGATGAAGATTATAATGAAAAAGAAGTAAAGAAAACCAAAGATGTAGCAGTTCCTAACTTTACCTTTGCTTTTGCAACTGAGAATGAGGGCTACTGGAAACGTATTTTTAATCTATTGATAACCAATAAAAAGCTAGCTAAGAAATTTACAAAAGCAGGAGAGTTTTACTCTTTTAAAGAAAATGAAAAGGCAGCAGGATACGTTGATCAATTGTTCTTTACCATAAAAGATGGTATTGTATATGTGACGAGTTCTACAGAAAATATTCTTCCTGCAACGCAATCTGATATTTCTAAAAAATGGGCAAAAGACTCTTCAAAATACCCTTTATCCGGAAGACTGGATCTGCAGAAACTTTTAATTGGTTTAGATAAAGAGTTTAAAAGTCCTTCGGAAAGAAAAACCCTGGACCTGTTTAGAAAAAATGTAGGGGAACTGTATTATAAAACTGAAGTAAAGGGAGAGAGTATACAAACAGAAATGAATTATAATATTAAAAATTCTTCTGAAAACAGTCTGATGTATTTCTTTGATCTGTTTAATGAGATTTTTAAAATAAAAGATTCAGAAAAAAAACCACAGATATTGTAGATGAATAAAAAGAAAGTTATTGCCTCGTTAATTCTGTTACTGGCTATTACGGCTTATTTTGTGCTTTTTTATAAGGATAAGAAGCTTAGGCTCATTCCTAAAAATGCTGATGCTGTTGTTTTAATAGACGTAAAGAATCTGACGAGGCAATATATTTTCAGTCTGATTACACACCCTTCGCAATGGGGTGGCAAAACAAAAGGAAAAAATTCAGCTTCCCTGAATGAATCGGGAATCATAATCCCGGATTTTTTACAGGTTTTCCATCTTCAAGGGACCGGCATTTCAGAATGGTACAGTGTCATAGAACTTAAAGATCCGCAGAAGTTTATTGTATTTTTAAAGCAGCAACAATTTGTCGGTAAAGGGGAAAATATTTTTCAAAAAGATCATGTTTTTATTAGTATAGAAGGTGAGAACTGTATTGTAGGGACTTCCGATTCGGGTTTTGGAGTCATCAACAAGCAGATTTTTCAGGCTTCACAAAAAAACATTTTAAATGCAGGTCAGTTTATTCAAAATACAGCAGGGAGTATTTCTTTTCTTTCAGGGCAGAAGATTCAAAACTTCTCTATTGAATTAAAAGATGATGAAATTGAAATAAAAAACAACTCAAACCTGCAAGCTTTAAATACTATTGATTCAAAAATTAGGAAAGGGAATCAATTTCTGGAGCTGGAACTAGACAAAGAAAATATCAGAAACTTTACCCGTTTTTTCAATAAGAACATTGCGGATTCCTCACAGTCCATTTCCTTAAAGGTTACCTCAAATCTCGAGCAGGTCAATGATACCATTATCAGCTATGAATATGATGATAATTTTAATGAAGTTGAAAAAAAGAGCGTTCAAAAAATTACTCAACCGAATTACATCATTGATATCAAAAGTGATGATCCCAATAAAACATGGGAATATTTCCAGTCTAAAAAATGGATCAATGATCAAAATCAATTCACAGCAATTCCTTTCTTGCCAAACGAAATCAGCCACAGTAACAACGGAATTGTCATAAAATCAACCCGAAAACCAATATCACTATCTCCCCAGCTAAAAGAAAATTACATTCTGATCAGAAATAATACTTTACTGTATTCTTCTTTGAAAACATTGAGCAACACAGAGAAAAAGATCATTTCTGATATCGATTACGTGTTGTATCGGAATAAATCAAAAGATTATTGGATGAAAATAAAAGCAAAAAATGGAGAATTACCCTTAATTTTACGATGGTAAGTTTAAAAACCGAATAAAATTATCATTAATGGCTCCATCAGACATCGCATTGATCAAAACCTTTACTCATTATTTTTTGCATCTTGTTTTACCTGTATTTATTGCGTTGATTTTTTATCGTAAAAATTGGAAAAAGGCATATTTTATTCTTCTTGCCACAATGCTGGTAGATCTGGACCATCTTTTTGCCAATCCGATCTTTGACCCATCAAGAGAAAGTATAGGTTTCCATTTTTTACATTCCTATTATGCCATTGCGGTGTATTTTTTGCTGCTGTTCTTTAAAGGAAATATAAGAATTATAGGAATTGGGCTTCTGTTTCATATGTTTACTGATTATCAGGATTTTAACTTCTGGCCTCATTAAAATATTATTAATATTTTCTTTTAATATTTCAAAAGTTATAGATTTTTTGTATTTTGTAGTCACTTTATGAGACTTAGAGAACTTTTACATTATACTTATATTTTTCCTGTCCTTGCGGTAGGTTACTATTTTTCCGGACTGATGGGAAGTGACGTTATTCATGATGTTATTGCCGGGATTTTACTTATTGGAAGCGTTTTATCGGCAGTGCATCATGCAGAAGTAGTTGCCCATAAAGTAGGAGAGCCATTCGGAACCATTATTTTAGCCCTTTGCATCACCATTATTGAAGTTGCGCTTATCATCTCGCTGATGGTGGCCGGCGGAGATCAGGCGATCACGCTGGCAAGAGATACCGTTTTTGCCGCCGTCATGCTAATTCTTAACGGAATTTTGGGAATTTGTATTCTGGTTGGGGGCGTTAAATATCATGAACAGTTCTTTGCAAGAACGTCTGCCACTACGTATCTGGTGAGTATTGTTTCAATCCTGATCCTTACTTTGGTCCTTCCTAATTTTACTTCAAGTGTCAACGGACCTTTCTATAACGAAGCTCAGCTTATTTTTATATCTATTGCCTGTCTTGTAATCTATGGTGTTTTCCTGATGGTACAGACGTTGCGCCACAGAAGCTATTTTATAGTCCCTGACGAGCATCCTGACGAACATTATATCCCCACATTAACAAAAACTCTTATAAGCTTTGCCTTTTTGGTAGTTTGTTTGGTTATTGTAGTTCTTATGGCGAAAAGTTTATCTGGAACTATTGAAAATATGGTTCGAAGTCTGGGAGCACCAAAATCCTTGGTAGGGGTGATCATTGCTGCTGTCGTTCTTCTTCCTGAGGGAGTTGCGGCTATTAGAGCAGCAAGAAGCAATCAGATTCAATCCAGCTTAAACCTGGCGCTAGGATCAGCGCTTGCAAGTATAGGACTTACCATTCCGGCGGTGTCTACTGTTTGTATTGTATATGATATCCCTTTGGTCTTAGGATTGGATAAAAAAGATGTAATTCTGCTTTCCTTATCAGTATTTATTGTAATGCTTTCCTTAAGCCGTGGAAAAACGAATATCCTTTATGGGACAGTTCTATTAGTGAATCTGGCAGCTTATATATTTACAGTAATTGTTCCTTAATAAAGAATGTAAAGGCTGGGGAGTTATCATTTTACACCTTATCTGAGAGCATTTTTCGGAGATTTAAATAAGCAAAAAAAAAAGACCTACAATCTTTAGGATGATTGTAAGCCCTTTTATTGAATGTATATCACTGTTAATCTTGTATTTCCCAAAGCTCTCCTTCTCCCTGGTAGCCATTTTGTAGCCACATTTTATCAAATGCGTGGCTCAGTGTTTTACCTACTTCTTTACCATAGCAGTTAAAAGAAACTTTATTAGGGCTGTGTACTTTCATTTCCCATTCTTCTCCTTCTCCCTGGATGCCTTTCTGAAGCCATAATTTGTCAAAAGCATGGCTTAAGTATAATCCACTTTCCTTACTGATGCATCTTAAGGCAACTCTGTTATTTGATAATTCTTCAAGAATAAAGACTTCGCCTAATCCCTGAATACCGTTTTGAAGGAAAACATTTCCATTTCCATGACTTAAGAATTTTCCTTTTTCTTTTCCTTGAGCTTGTAATAATACTACTGTAGCTGTTTTTACGTTTTCTTTGATAAGTTCCATGATTTCTGATTTTTTTAGTTTCCTACTCTAATTGCTTTTCGGATACCGCAACCAAAATTTGATTTGTAAGACGTCCGTAGTAATTTTGATAAGGTAAAGGTAGAGATTAAAAAAATACCTCACATCAGTAGAAATACCTAAAAATCAATTACTTGTAAAATTAACTAAATAGTGAAATATTTTATTTTTTTTGATTGTTGATCGTCTGTTCCAACTTTTAATTAGAAATAATTCTGGATTTAGTAATCAAAAAAACTTCAAAATTTCATAAGAAAAGATGAATAAATTTGATTTTCAAAATAAATTGGATGGATAATTTTTTTTGAAAAGAATATATTAATAGGTGTAACGGGGATTATGATAGAAAATCTGTTTATATATCCGAATATTACGCCTTGTACTAAAGTCTTCTGGCTAATTCCATTTTAAAAGCCATCAGTTTAGCAATATTTTCAGATTTATAGATCGCCATGTCTGCATTTTCACCTACAAAATTCTCTTCAATGGTAGTTCTCCATAGTTCCAGCCATCTGTCGAAGTGTTTTTGCTCCATAGCCTGAATTTCATTAATTGGAAAGTGAACGCCCATAGGATTACCTTTATAGCTCATCTGGCCAAAAAGGATAGACAACCAAAAAGAATACATCTTGGGAAGATGTTTGTCCCAATCTACTTTGGCAATGTCATTAAAAAAGAATCCAATGGTTTCATCCTTTACTACCTTTATGTAAAATGAATTGACAAGATGTTCAATGTCCTCTCTTGATTCAAGCTTTTTCATAATTCAAATGTACTGCAAAATCAAATTGAATAAGTAATGATTCGATTGATAAAATTCATGAAAACAATATTTTATCTTTGCATTTGGGAATAGTGAAAAGACAACGGCAAAATCTTCTATTCTTATTAAACTATAAAAACAAGTGATATAAAGATGGCAAGAGGGTTCAGAAAAAAAATCCGTCAGAAAAACACTGAGAACAGTGGGTTTGGAAGCAATGCCTCAGGAAGATTCATCAACAAAGATGGGCTCCCGAATGTCAGGAGAACAGGCGTAAACGTCTTCAACAGATTGAGCTGGTATCATACCATGCTGAATTTGTCTTCGTTTCGCTTTATTTCTTATTTAGTAGTCGCTTATATTCTCATTAATCTCGTATTTGCAATGATCTATTACCTGATCGGGGTAGAGCATCTTACAGGAATAGATAAGAGTGATCCGCTGAATGAATTTATTGATGTGTTCTTTTTCAGTTCTCAAACATTTACTACAGTTGGGTATGGAAGAATTGCTCCGGTAGGCTTCATGGCGAGTCTGGTGGCTACTTTTGAAGCTTTTTTAGGATTGCTTACCTTTGCCATTGCAACGGGTCTTTTCTATGGGAGATTTTCAAGACCAAGGGCTTATTTAAGGTTTTCTGATATAGCAGTGGTGGCTCCTTTTCAGGATTCTACAGCTTTAATGTTCAGATTGGCTCCTTACAAGAACAATGCACTTACGGATGCTGATGTTATTGTATCTACTGCCATTGAAGTCATTGAAAATGATGTTCCTAAGAGTAACTTTTACAGATTGGAAACTCATTTGAGTAAAATAAATACATTAGCTCTGAATTGGACAGTTGTTCATAAAATAGATGAAAACTCACCGTTTTATGGATTTTCAGAGAATGATTTTAATAATATTGATATTGAAATTATTGTACAGGTACGCGCATTCGATGAAGTTTTTTCAAATACGGTAGTTCAAAGATCGTCCTATGTTACCGGTGAAATTATGTATGGAGCAAAATTTGTCCCGATGTATTATCCTAATAAGGGTAATCTTGCCACAATTTTAGATCTGGATAAGATCAACGAATATCAGAAAGCAGAACTTCCTGCTCAGACAGGAAATAAAGAATAAATGAATTTAGATTTTTATAAAAAGCAGGCTTTACAAAAGCAGAAAGAACATAAAAAATTTTTGGATGGATTAAAGAAAAAACCACCCAAAAATCTTGATTATGTAGTGCAGGGGACCCATGATGAAGTTTTTGAAGAAATAGACTGTTTACAATGTGCGAATTGCTGCAAAACAACAGGTCCTCTTTACACTGAAAAGGATATTGAACGTATTTCCAAACACCTTCGTATGAAGTCTGCTGATTTTGAAGCTAAGTTTTTAAGAGTGGATGAAGATAATGATAAAGTATTACAGAACCTTCCTTGTTTTTTCCTGAATAGTGATAATACCTGTTCTATCTATGAAGTGAGACCAAAGGCCTGCAGAGAATATCCACATACAGATCGTAAAAAGATTTATCAGATTAATCATTTGATGCTGAAAAATACGGTAATCTGTCCGGCTGCCTTTGTATTTGTAGAGAAAATGATGAAGAATGTAACCAAGTAGACAGGTCTTACCCAAAGCCAATTTATTGAATATACTTTTGTACCGTAGCAAAATCAATACTTAATATTGTTTTGTGAAATCCTCTTAAATAATTATAAAGTCCGTTAAATAAAACACTTGCACATAATTTTATAAATGATGACTCGTTTACCTTAAACAATCATTTAAATATTACATTATGAAAAAGTTATTTTTAACGGCCGCGTTTACATTAGTCGGAGTAATCGCAGTATCAGCCCAAACAGATACCAAAAAGCCAACTGAAACTACGACTAATAACCAAACAACAACCCAAAATCCACCTCAGAAAGCAGAAGCTACAACAGAATGGAATACATCTTCTACAGCGAGTGGACAAAATACAACAACGGGAACTTCCACAGCAAGTCCGGCAGCTGAAGCCACTACAAGTACAGGAACTGCTACAGAGCCAACAAAACCTGCAGAAGCGACAAAAGAAGAAAAGAAGTCTAAAAAGAAAAAGTGATCATACTTTAGTAAACTCTAGTCGGAATCCTGAAATCTTGTATTTCAGGATTTTTTTTGAATGATTTCCTCCTTTCTGAATTCTACAATTCTATTGACAAGCTCCAGCGGAATATCTTCATTGATAGGAAACTGTACGGCCCCCTTGGAAAATTTATAGTTTCTTTCCTTAAAATCCTTTTCAAAATTTAAAACTCCCTCAGCACCAGGATAAAATCCGATATGTTTTTTATATCCGGCAAAATACACCAGAGGTTTTCCCCTATATTTGAAAGCAGGCATTTGATATCCAATATATTCCTCAAGATCCGATACCTGAGCGTGAATAACCTTTCTCAGTTGAAGAAGTTTTTCCTGAACCTCTATCGGGAACATAAGGATATATTCGTCAATATTTTTAAAAGTGTTTTTCATTATTATAAAAATAAAAAAAGTGCTGCATATAGCAGCACTTTCTCCTTTCACTTTTTACTTTTTTCCCATTATCCCGGGAACAGGCTTTATCAAAAAAGGTCGGGAGTTTTTCCCAACCTTTGTTTTTTATGTTACACAACTCCCTGAGCCAACATTGCTTCTGCTACTTTTACGAAGCCAGCGATATTTGCACCTTTTACGTAGTTTACATAACCGTCTTCGTCTTTTCCATAGTCTCTACAAGCTTTATGGATACCGATCATGATTTCCTTTAATCTTGCATCTACCTCTTCAGAGGTCCAGTTAAGGCGGATAGAGTTTTGCGTCATCTCTAAACCTGATGTTGCAACACCTCCAGCATTGGAAGCTTTACCAGGAGAGAATAATACTTTATTGTCTAAGAAATAGTTGATAGCGTCAAGTGTAGATGGCATATTCGCTGCTTCAGTTACACAAACACATCCGTTTTCAACTAATTTTCTTGCGTCATCTAAATCTAATTCGTTTTGAGTCGCAGATGGGAATGCTACATCACATTTAACCTCCCAAGGACGTTTTCCAGCGTGGAATTCAGCAGATGGATATTTTTTAGCATAGTCCTCAGCTCTGTTATTTCCAGAAGCTCTAAGTTCTAATAAATAATCAATTTTTTCTCCGCTGATACCATCTTTATCATAGATGTATCCGTCAGGACCAGAAAGGGTAACCACTTTTGCTCCAAGCTCAGTTGCCTTTTTGATAACTCCCCAAGCTACGTTTCCGAAACCTGATACTGTTACTGTTTTCCCTTGGAAATTCTCACCAATCGTTTTAAGCATTTGCTCGGCGAAGTATACCACTCCGTATCCTGTAGCTTCAGGACGGATTAATGACCCCCCATAAGCAAGGCCTTTTCCTGTAAGAACTCCGGTAAATTCGTTTCTGATTTTCTTGTATTGTCCGAATAAATATCCGATTTCTCTTGCTCCTACACCGATATCTCCTGCAGGTACGTCTGTTTCAGGACCGATGTGCTTGCATAATTCTGTCATGAAAGCCTGGCAGAAACGCATTACTTCCATGTCAGATTTCCCTTGTGGATCGAAATCTGAACCTCCTTTACCACCACCCATTGGAAGAGTAGTTAAAGAGTTTTTAAACACTTGTTCGAAAGCCAAGAACTTAAGAACTGATAAGTTTACAGTAGGATGGAAACGGATTCCTCCTTTGTATGGACCAATAGCAGAGTTCATTTGAATTCTGAAACCTCTGTTAACCTGAATCTCACCTTTATCATCAACCCATGGAACTCTGAAAATAATAATTCTTTCAGCTTCAGCCATTCTTTCAAGCAGCTTCATTCCTGTATATTCTTTTCTCGTAGCAATGAATGGAATTACAGTTACGGCAACTTCTTTTACAGCCTGTAAGAACTCCGGTTCATTTGGATTTTTTGCTTCAATTTTTGCAATAAACTCTTGGATTTTCTGGTCAATATTATATTGTTCCATATATTAAGGTTGAATATTATTGTCAACAAATTTAATTTTTTTTTCAAGATTCACAATACTCTATTTCAACATTGTTAAAAATTAAATAATAATGTTTCGGAATATTATTAAATTGATAATTTATGATCAAATTTTATTAAAAATGAAGTGTTATGTATGAAATAATGCAATATTAAGAAATCGTTAATTCTTAAATTACAATAAATTGTCTCCCGGAAAATGATTTTACTTTCCCTAAAAGTTCCAATTCCAAAATTATTGGTAAAATTTTATGGGATGGAATGTCGATTTTCTGTACCAAATCATCCAAAGTAATCTGTGGATTATCTTTAATACTTTGATAAATAAATTTTTGATTTTCAGTTAATTGTATTGAAGTCTCACTATAGGGAAACAACTCTTCAATTTTTTCCTGAGGATTGTTCAGACCGAGCATGTTGATCAGGTCTTTTACGGTTGAAATGGCACTTGCTTTATTATGGAAAATCAATTGATTACAGCCTTGGCTATAGACATCTGTGATTTTTCCCGGAAGAGCAAAAACATCTCTGTTGTAGTCATTCGCAAAAGCTGCAGTACTCACGGATCCCCCTCCAAAACCAGTCTCTACAACAATAGTAGATGGAGAAATTCCCGCTACAATTCTGTTTCTCTGGATAAAATTTTCCCGGTCTGGCTTTCTGGAGGAATTGAATTCTGTTAATAAAGAACCTCTTTCCTGTACTATTTTTTCAGAAAGTTTTCTGTTTTTTGCAGGATATAAAAACTGAAATCCATGGGCAAGAACTGCTATGGTTGGCTTTTGATAGCGAATAGACTGTTCATGAACTTCCTTGTCTACCCCTAAAGCTAAACCGCTCACAGATGCATACGTTGTGGATTGAGTTGCCCCGAAAAAATCTTCAATAAACTGTTGGCCGTAAGTTGTCATATTCCGGGTACCAACAATGCTTAGTTTTTGAAGTGAATCATTGATGTTCCCTTTTTGATATAAGATAGCCGGAGCATCTATACACTCATTAAGAAGAGTGGGGGTTTCTCCAAGATGTCTTAGTTTAATCTGAATGGTATTTTTTTCGCAGAATTTCAGTTCTCTTTCTGCAAACTTCAGATGTTCTTCATTTCCAATGTCAGAAACGGTTTTAAGACCCATACCATCCACTTTTTTATACTCTTTTTTAGCTCTTTTCCATGCTTCCTGAGCGGTCCCAAAATTTCGGATAAGCTTATGAAAATTGATGTCGCCAATCTGGCTGCATTCGCGTAGGGCGATGGCATAAAAATGTTCTTCGGAAATCATGTGTGTTTTTTATCAAATGTAGTGAATTAAGTTTTATTTTTTTCTTAATTCATCCAAATGATCCCAAATATCGTCTCTTTTTTTATAAGGTAATTCGAGGAAATCATCAGGGTGGTTTTCCTTGTATTCCTGCCATAATTTATCGTCTTTCTCACTATAATAATTAGGAAATTCCCAAATGAACCTCTTCTTTTTTTCACCCACATTCTTAAAGATAAAGGCAATAATGCTTCCAACCAAAGCTCCGGAAAGGTGAGCCTGCCATGAAATTTTACTTGGCTCCTGCATATTATAGAAAAGCTCTTCAGGAAGCATTCCCCAAACCAAGCTGCCATAATATAAAACAACAAGCATTGAAATGGTAAGCAGTTTTGTATTCCACTTAAATACACCGCTGAAAAAGAGGAAGAAGGCAAGAACATAGACCACGCCGCTGGCTCCAATGGTACAGGTGTACATATACTCGCCGGTCATGATGTCAATAGGAGGAAGAAGCCACACCAAAAATCCTGTTGCAATCCATCCGGTAATGAAAACCTTATTGGCTACGATTGGGTAGAATTGATACAGCAAAAACATCAATGCAGCGATTGGAATAGAGTTCCCAATGATATGATCAATATTTCCATGTAATAATGGTGAAGTAAAAATCCCAAGCAGCCCTTCGGGTACCAGTGGGATAATGGCTCCGAAGCAACTTCCAAAAAAGCCCTGCATTTGTAAAAAATATCCGAACCACATTGCAGAAAGCATCAGCAAGGGGTATATAATTGCTTTTTTGGAAATTACATTTTTAAACATGAAAGGTGTACGTCAAATCAAAAGCCAAGGCTAAATTTCGGAAAATTTGTCGACGAATAGGTTTTTACCTTCCTGATTTTAAGACAAAAGGTATCAATTTTAACTTTTATACTTATTATTTGGCATCAATTTTATTGAAATTAAATACTTTAAAGCTGAATTTACCTTTAAAAAAAATTATATTAATATTTTTGCATTGAAAATTATTTAGAGTAATGAAGAAGTTTTTACTTATTCTTTCCTCTTTTGTGGGGATTTATGCCAGTGCGCAAGAAGAAATAAAAAAAGATTCCGTGAAAGTAGACACGGTAAAATACTGGTCGGTATTAGGGAAAAATACCTTAATGATCAATCAGGCTGCCTTTTCGAATTGGGTAGGTGGTGGAGCCAATAACGTGGGCTGGCTTGCAGGTATCAATTATAATATCACCTATGAAAAAGATAATGATCTTTGGGAGAACATTATTATTCTGGGGTACGGTCAGAATGATACTAAAGGGCAGGGAATAAGAAAAACACAGGATGTTATTAATGTTTCTACCAATTATGGGCGAAAGTTTTCCAAAAGCTGGTATTTATCCTTAGGAGCAGGTTTACAGTCTCAGTTTGCCGCAGGATATGAAGACGGAAATAATCCGGAAGCCAAGAAAATTTCAAACTTTATGGCACCAGGTTATGCGAACGTCGGTATGGGTATCACTTATAGGCCTAATGATGATCTGACGGTGACTATGCGTCCTACCAACGCCAGATGGACTTTTGTAATGGATAAAGAACTTCAATTTGCTGGAAGTTATGGTTTGAAAAATGACGGAGATTCTTCACTATTACAGTTCGGTTTCTTGGGAACTGCCATATATAAGCTAAAAATAATGGAAGATATTTATTTGACAAATACGGCTTCGGTCTTTTCCAATTATCTGGATCGTCCGGATAGGCTGGCGCTTGCCTATGGAGCTATTTTGAATTTAAAAGTGAATAAGTATATTTCTTCTAATATTACACTAGATCTTTTATATGATCATAATCAAATCGCAAAAACCCAGCTAAAGCAAACATTGGGAATTGGTTTTGCTTATACCCTGGACAATGGAGTAAAGCGATCTGAGCGGAAAGACAGCCAATGGTGGATAAAGAAATAAATAAGGTTACAAATACGATATTTTAATTGAAAAACAGCTTCAGTAATGAAGTTGTTTTTATTTTTATTTTTATTTTAAGTTGATTTAAGTTTGGTAGTTAAAGCCACTCTGTTTAAACGGCTAAATTTCATTGTGTTATAAAGGATATTTTTCTATTATTCAATTCATTTTAAGGTGAATTTTAATCAGGCATAAATTATTATTTATACATTTGTAGGAAATCGTTAATTATGAAAAAAGTTTTATTGATCGCTTCCATTTCTTTTGGGGCTTTTGCAATAGCTCAAGAGACTAAAACTGATGCTCCTGCAAGAGATACTGTTAAAGCTTGGTCTATTCAAGGACAAAACACATTAATGCTTAATCAGGCAGCCTTTTCCAATTGGGTAGGAGGTGGAGCCAACAACGTAGGTTGGCTTGCTGGTGTTAATTACAACCTGACTTATGAAAAAAATAAGGATCTCTGGGAAAATATTATTATCCTGGGATATGGGCAAAACAACACACAAGGAACAGGAGTAAGAAAAACGCAGGATGTAATTAATCTTTCTACAAACTATGGTAGAGAGTTTGCTAAAAACTGGTATCTCTCTGGAGGGGTAGGTTTTCAAACCCAGTTTGCTCCGGGGTATGAAGATGGTAACAACCCTGATGCGAAGAAAATCTCAAACTTTATGGCTCCGGGGTACCTGAATGTAGGGGTAGGGGTTACTTATCGTCCAAATGATAATTTTACAGTGACTATGCGTCCTGCAAATGCTAGATGGACTTTTGTCTTGGACAAAGATCTTCAGAAAGCGGGGACTTATGGACTTAAAAATGATGGTGATTCTTCTCTTTTCCAGTTCGGTTTCTTGGGAACAGCCATGTATAAGTTGAAAATTATGGAAAATATAAGCCTACTTAATACGGCCTCTGTCTTCTCAAACTATTTGGATCATCCTGATAGATTGGTTCTTGGATATAGTGGCGTTTTAAGTATGAAGATCAATAAATACATCTCGACAAATGTAACGCTGGATTTGCTGTATGATCACAACCAGATTTGGAAAACACAGTTAAAGCAAACGCTAGGAGTAGGTTTAGCTTATAACTTTGATAACGGAAAAAAACGTTCAGATAATAAGGATAACCAAAGCTGGTTTAAGAAATAAATTAAATATCATAAGAATAAAAAAGCACTTCATTTTGAAGTGCTTTTTTTGTATCAATATATATAATTTTTAAAACTCTATATCTACTTCTAATTTCTCAGCCAATAGCTTTGAAATTTTCTCTTTTAAAGGCTCGATATCGATATTCTGCATCGCATCATTGGCAAATGCATATAAAAGCAATGCCTGAGCTTTTTTCTTAGAGATTCCTCTAGCTCTTAAATAGAACAAAGCATCCTCATTCAGCTGGCCAACGGTACATCCGTGAGAACACTTTACATCATCAGCAAAAATCTCCAATTGAGGTTTGGTGTCAATGCTCGCTCTTTCACTTAGTAAAACGTTGTTATTCTGCTGATATGCATTCGTTTTTTGAGCAATTTTATCAACAAAAACTTTTCCGTTGAATACACCATGTGCATTTCCGTCAAAAATTCCTTTATAGTTTTGGTAACTTTCACAGTTCGGGAAGTTGTGGTGAACCGCTGTATGATGGTCAACCAACTGATCTTTTCCGATAATGGTAATACCATTCATAAATGAATTGATATTTGATCCATTATGAATGAAATCCAGGTTGTTTCTTACCAGTTTCCCTCCGAAAGAGAATGTATTTACAGTGGCTAAGCTGTCTTTCTCCTGTCTTGCAAAAGTACTGTCAATAAGATATGATGTGTTATTATCATTCTGAAGCTTATGCCAGTCAGCTTTTGCATTAGGATAAGCAAAAATCTCCGTCACTGAGTTTGTCAATACATAGGTGCTGTCAAAGTTATGGTGACTTTCAATCACTTCTACTTTGGCACCATCTTCTACGATTAATAAATTTCTCGTGTTGTAGAATGTATTTTCCTCCTGATTTTGAGAAATGTAAAAAACATGGATTGGCTTTTCAATGACCACATTTTTAGGAACTTTCAAAAAGAAACCATATTTGCAATAGGCAAGGTTTAAGTTAGTGAAAGCTTGGTCTTTGGAAGCAATCGTATTGAAATATTTTTCAAAAACTTCTTTATGCTTATCATCATTCAATGCATAATTGAATGAAAGGAACTCAACATTTTCAATAGAAACCTTTGAAAGTTCTTTGTGAAGTTTACCGTTTACAAAAACAATCCAATCAAAATTTTCCTCTCCCAGGTGCAATTGATCAAACTGCTCCTTGGTGATATTATGGTGCTCATTCGGAAAGAAATTATAGTTTTTCTCCGTGATCTCCTTTAGATTGGTATATTTATATTCTTCGTCTTTCTTTGTAGGAAAACCAAGGTTCTCAAATTTTTGAAGAGCCGTTTTTCTATCATCATCCAGAAATCTGTGACGAAGACTCTCCAAAAACTCATTATGGTTTTCTATAATTTGTTCTTTTAATGCCATTACTGGTATATCTGTGGTTTGCACCATTTTTTCTTTTTATTTGAACTAAAATATTGTCATTCCAAGGAATAAGGAATCCAAATTTTTAATAGTAGAGATTCTTTATTTTACTACGCTTCACTGAGAATGACCGCGAAAAATTTTTTGATCTCCGAAATAATCGATTTTCTTCTTAGTTAAGAAGCCAGTCGTAACCTTTTTCTTCAAGTTCTAATGCTAAAGATTTATCACCTGTTTTGATGATTTTTCCGTTTGCCAGAACGTGAACGAAGTCAGGTTGGATATAGTTAAGCAATCTTTGATAGTGGGTAATCAAAAGAACTGCATTTCCTTCATTTTTAAAATGGTTTACCCCATCTGCAACGATTCTTAAAGCATCGATATCTAATCCTGAATCTGTTTCATCAAGGATCGCCAGCTTAGGATTAAGCATCATCATTTGGAAGATCTCATTTCTTTTCTTTTCACCTCCGGAGAATCCCTCGTTCAATGATCTTGAAAGGAAATCTTTTTTGATTCCTAATTTCTCAGACTTCTCACGGATTAATGCAAGCATTTCTTTTGCCGGCATTTCTGCTAATCCGTTTGCTTTTCTTGTTTCATTTAAAGCAGCTTTGATAAAGTTCGTTACAGAAACTCCCGGAATTTCCACTGGATACTGGAAAGAAAGGAAGATCCCTTTATGTGCTCTGTCTTCCGGAGCATCTTCGCTGATGTCTTCCCCTTCGAAAAGGATCTCCCCACCAGTCACTTCGTAATCTTCTTTTCCTGCGATAACAGAAGAAAGAGTGGATTTACCAGCTCCGTTCGGGCCCATGATAGCGTGAACTTCACCTGGCTTTATTTCAAGATTAATCCCTTTTAATATTTCTGCGCCATCTTCAATTTTGGCGTGAAGGTCTTTAATTTGTAACATTCTTGCTAACTTTTTCTTTTTATAATTGTATTAGCTTCCTCTGTATGTGGAATATCCAAATGGTGATAAAGTAATCGGAACATGATAATGTTCGTTGTTTTTTATCTGGAATATTACCTCAATAGACGGATAGAAGCTTTCTATATTTTTATGTTTGTAATAATTTTCTATGAAGAATACAAGCTTGTATTTTCCATTATTACCGGCCTTTTGATATGGTAAAAAATCTGAAACCCTGCCATTATTATCAGTTTGCTTTTTACCTATAGAAATCCATTGCTTAGTGGTTTCATTATATTTTTCCAGTGCAATTTCAACGTTTCCTGCAGGCTGTCCCTGTGAAATATCAAGAATATGACTTGAAAGTTGAAATCCTGTCTTTTCTTGAGCAGAAAAGCTTAGAAAAATTAATCCAAAAAATGCCAGTAAGAATTTTTTCATAGAGATCATTCTTGTCAATTGGTTACCCAACTGATCCTTCTAATGAAATTTCCAATAGTTTTTGTGCTTCAATAGCAAATTCCATCGGAAGTTTATTTAAAACCTCTTTACTGAAACCATTTACGATCAAAGCAATTGCTCTTTCCGTATCAATACCTCTTTGGTTACAGTAGAAAATCTGATCTTCTCCAATTTTTGAAGTGGTTGCTTCATGCTCCAATTGTGCAGTAGGATCTTTAATCTCAATATATGGGAATGTGTGTGCTCCACACTCGTTACCCATTAATAAAGAGTCACACTGGGAGAAGTTTCTGGCTCCTTTTGCAGAAGACATTACTTTTACCAATCCTCTGTATGAGTTTTGTGATTTTCCTGCAGAAATACCTTTTGAAATGATTGTTGACTTGGTATTTTTTCCAATGTGGATCATTTTAGTACCTGTATCTGCATATTGGTGATTGTTGGTTACTGCAATAGAGTAAAACTCTCCGATTGAGTTGTCACCTTTAAGGATACAAGATGGATATTTCCATGTTACAGCAGAACCTGTTTCAACCTGAGTCCATGAGATTTTTGCGTTTTTTTCACAAAGTCCTCTTTTCGTCACAAAGTTGAATACCCCTCCTTTTCCTTCTTCATTACCCGGATACCAGTTCTGTACTGTTGAATATTTTATTTCAGCATTGTCAAGGGCAATCAGTTCCACAACCGCTGCGTGAAGCTGGTTTTCATCTCTTGATGGTGCTGTACATCCTTCAAGGTAGGAAACATAACTTCCTTCATCGGCAATTACAAGAGTTCTTTCAAACTGTCCTGTTCCTGCCTGGTTGATTCGGAAGTAGGTGGAAAGTTCCATTGGGCATCTTACCCCTTTTGGAATATAGCAGAAACTTCCGTCAGAAAATACTGCGGAATTTAATGCTGCATAGAAGTTATCTCCTCTTGGAACAACTTTTCCAAGATATTTTCTTACTAAATCTGGGTGATTCTTAATAGCCTCAGAGATTGAACAGAAAATAATTCCTTTTTCTGCCAAGGTATCCTGGAAAGTAGTTTTCACAGAAACAGAGTCTATTACGATATCTACGGCTACTCCTGAAAGTCTTTTTTGTTCCTCAATATTAATCCCTAGCTTTGCGAAGGTTTTCAATAATTCTGGATCCACCTGATCTAGGCTTTCTAGTTCAGGCTTTGACTTTGGAGCTGCATAGTAACGGATAGCTTGAAAATCCGGTTTTTCATACTTGATATTTGCCCAGTTAGGCTCTACCATTTTCAACCAGATTTTGAAAGATTCTAAACGCCATTCAGTCATCCATTCCGGCTCTTCTTTTTTAGCAGAGATGGCACGGACGATATCCTCATTTAAACCAATTGGAAAATCTTCATAATCAATTTTGGTTTCCCAACCGAATTCATATTTTTTATTTTCTAGATCGACTCTTAAATCGTCTTCAGTATATTTACTCATTATTTTTTTTTAGATTTCAGATTTTAGATTTCAAGATTCAGAAATAGGTCTGAATTCAGGAATCTAGTATCTTATGTCTTTTCTCTAAAGACTAAATGACTCTCCACATCCACATGTTCTGGATGCGTTCGGGTTGTTGAAAACAAACCCCTTTCCGTTCAATCCTCCTGAGTATTCAAGAGTGGTTCCTGCTAAATAGAGGATGGATTTTTTATCTATAATAATTTTGATGTTATTATCTTCAAAAATCTGATCTGTGTCTGTTTTTTGGTTATCAAACTTTAAAACATACTCTAAACCAGAGCATCCGCCGCTTTTCACCCCTACTCTTATATAATCTTCAGCAGGGTTAAAACCATCTTCCGTCATAAGTTGGATGGCTTTCTCCTTTGCATAGTCTGATACTTTTATCATTGTATTTATTTAGAATGATTTAATGATGCAAAAATACGAACAAAAATCAGGATATAAAAATCCGCATTTTTATTTTATCGATTTTTATCATTGATGAGTTTAACCTTGGTAATGTTTTGAAATCCAAAACATAAATAGACTTAGAATGAAAAAATTAAGTATTATCGTATTGGCACTCGTTATACAGCATATTTCTGCACAGACAAACAGATTTGTGTATCAGGTAACAATGAAGCCGGATGCCGAAAATAAAACTGATATTAAGACAGAAAATACATATCTTGATATTTCTCAGGAGAAATCAATTTTTTACTCTGAAAACAGAATTAAGAGGGATTCCATTATGCAGAAAGCTTTTCAAGGTGGTGGTGGAAGAGGAAATATCAACAGAGATCAGATGGAGGGTTTAAGAACCAATATCAATTATTCTGTGGAAAAAGATAAGATGAATCAAAAAACTTACTTTAAAGATCGAATAGGGCGTGACATTTATTCTTATGAAGAAGACAGACCATTGGTATGGAAAATTTCTTCAGAAACGACTAAAATAGGAGAGTATAAGGTTCAAAAAGCGGAATCGGATTTTGCAGGAAGAAAATGGACGGCTTGGTTTACCACAGACCTGCCTTATCAGGATGGACCTTATAAATTTGGTGGACTCCCGGGTTTAATTGTAAAAGTAGAAGATGATAAAGGGGATTATTCTTTTGATTTAATGAAGAATTACAAGATTGCTGAACTTCCTGCTCTAAATCAGTTTGGAAATACAGTAAAAGTGAAAAGAACCGATTTTGTAAAGCAACAGCAAAAATTTAAAACAGATCCAATGTCGTTTATGAATCAAAATGGAGGTGGATCTGGTGGAATGGCCGCTGTCACAAGAATTGGTGGGGGAAGAGGCCAAGGAGGAGGAAATCAAAATCCTGCTGATATGAGAAAACGAATGGAAGAGAGGATGAAAGAAGAAGCTAAGAAAAATACGAATCCAATTGAATTGCAATAAATAAAAATAGGCTGTCTCATTCTTGAGACAGCCTATTTTTTATATTTCTAAAGCTTTTTAAGACTCATTATTTTAAAAGCTGATTAAAAGTATCCCCTTGTCTGATATCTCCGGTATTATATCCTTTCATGAACCATTCCTTACGTTGTGCTGAAGATCCGTGAGTAAAACTTTCTTGATTAACATATCCCTGTGCTCTTTTTTGAATATTGTCATCTCCTACAGCTTCTGCTGCGTCTATTGCAGACTGAATGTCTCCGGGTTCAATAATCTGTTTGGAATCATTTGTACGTCTGGCCCAAACTCCTGCATAAAAATCTGCCTGTAATTCTGTAGCAACAGATACTTTGTTCATTTCTGCCTCAGAATATCTTCCGCTTCTCCTAAGGGCGTCTACTTTTTGTGTAGTCCCCAGAAGGGTCTGCACATGGTGTCCTATTTCATGAGCAAGAACATAGGCTACTGTAAATTCAGTTACTTTGGCTCCAAATCTCTGTTGAAGTTCATTGAAGAAACTCATATCCATATAAACCTTCTGGTCAGCAGGGCAATAAAAAGGGCCCATTGCAGACTGAGCAGTTCCACATGCTGATTGTGTTGTATCTTCAAAAAGGACTACAGCGGGTCTGGTATACGTCATGCCATTTTCCTGAAAGACCTGGTTCCAGGTTTGATCATTCCATGTGGTCATCATTTCTACCATATCACCAATCTTTTTCTCATTGGCAGTAAGCTCTCTTTTTTCACCGGAGCCTCCAGAGGTTTGCATGCTGCCGGAATTTAATATACCGGAAGGGTCACCTCCCAAAAAGAAAACAATTGCAGCTATAATTAAAGTTCCGAGACCTCCGCCTACAATCATACCGCCGCTTCCGCCTCCGGAGCCTCTGCGATCTTCAACGTTTCCGCCTCTGTCGTCTGTCCATCTCATAGTAATATCTTTTTTTGTGAATTTAAATATTTTAAGTTAATCTGTAAAAATTATTAGAGCAAAATGTCTAGATTTTTATCGGTTAAGTTGTTTGGTTTTCAGCCAATAAGAGGTGGATTGATAGGCAGAAATGGCATCATCTACCAGCTTTTGGTCCGTATCTTTTAATAACTTTTCGTCATAATAAAGCTTAAATTCAGGAGCCAGAGTGCTCTTTTCCAGTTCCAAAGAATATTGTTTTGCCTTTTTCACTGGGGAAATGATCGTTAAACGTCCATCCTTTACAAATCCTAAATCCTGATAAGTTGCAATATAAGCCTTGGGTTGAAATTCTTTTTTGAATACATCCTGCCCTAAGAATTTAGACTGATAACTGAAGTTCAATAATCCCAAAAGAGTAGGCATTACATCAATCTGTGACATTAATGCATCAAATTTTTGAGGCTGGATAAATCCTTCTGAAAAGATCATGGCAGGGATTCTATATTTATCCATTGGAAGTTCTGTTTTTCCGGCACTGGATGCACAGTGATCTGCAATAATCACAAAGACTGTGTTTTTATACCAATCCTGTTTTTTGGCCATATCAAAGAACAGTTTTAGAGAGTAGTCTGTATATTTTACACCTCCTTCACGAGACTTTGCGGTTCCCGGGATATCAATTCTTCCATCGGGATAGGTGAAAGGTCTGTGGTTAGAAACTGTCATCCAATGGTTAAAGAATGGTTTTCCGGATTTCGCTTCAGCATTCATCACCTGAATTGCTTTTCTGGCCATGTCTTCATCAGCTACTCCCCAAACGTTGGCGAAAGTAATTTCCTCTGGTTTAAAGTTATTTCTGTCTACAATTCCATAGCCATTTCCTCCGAAGAAGTCCTGCATATTATCAAAATAACTATATCCGCCATACAGGAATTTAACATCATATCCTTTTGATTTGAATACGTTTCCTGTTGTGAATTTATTTTTATTGTCATCTCTTTTAATGATACTTTCTCCAGCTGTAGGAGGGATACAAAGCGTTAAGGCTTCCAGTCCACGAACAGTTCTGTTTCCTGTTGCATAAAGATTGGTAAACATTAGTGATTTGTCAGCAAGACTGTCCAAAAACGGGGTAATCTTCTGAGTATTTCCATAATGTTCCATAAAATCAGCAGAAAGACTTTCTATGGAGATCAGAACTACATTTTTTTTGGTCTCGGGTTGTTCTGCTACAATATTCCTTGACAATGTCTGTTGTGAATATTGGCTTAGGAATTTTTTTTCAGCCTGTTGCTGATTAAGCTGTGAATAAAACTGGAAATAATCCAGTTCATTATGGGTAAAAGCCCAGTAAAACTTAGGAAGTCCGTTGGCTTCAATTTCATCGGCAAAAACATTGTCAGATTTGATCTGCATTAGGGATGGAAGAACCAATAGACTTACTCCACAAAGTAGGATAAAGGACCCCAGTAGAATCATTTTTTGCTTAAAGTTGGGTAACTCCAGCAACTCATCCTTTGTTCTTTTATAAATAAGCCACGTAATGGTAAGGGTAACGATCATTATCGCTGAAAATAAAGGAACTACGGGGTAGCTTTCCATGATGTTTCCGATAACTTCATTGGTATAAATGAGATAATCTACCGCGATAAAGTTGTAGCGAACTCCAAATTCATTGTAGAAAAAATATTCACTTACTCCATTGAAAATGATAAGTAAAACGTATAAAAGTAATGTAATAAAATATAAAACATTCCTTATCTTAATTCTCTGAGTAGGTAAGAAAAGCATTAATCCGAATAAAAATGTTTTTATTCCGACAAAGGTTAATGCGACTTCTGTTACAGAACCTCCATATTGTTTGAAGATGTTGTTCGGAATGAGCCAGATATATAAAAAGAATAAGACTAATGCTCCAAATATAGCATAGCCATAAGGTTTTTTATATTTTGAATTAGAAAGAAACAGGAAATAAAGCGCAAGAATTGCACTGGCGAGTATAAAGACAAAAACGTCATTCACCAAGCCAACTAAAAGCACTTTGATAATTTCGAAAACCCCAAAACTAGCAGTAGTAATAGGATGAAAAAAGAATATGGTTCTTATTATCAGTGAAATAATAAGATAAAAAATTCCTAAATATAGGAACGGTTTTACTTTTTTTAAAAACATGTAGTGACTGTCTATATTAGTTTTCACAAAGATAGTTTTTGTGTACAACTTTTAACATAAAAAAATCAAAACATGCCTTTTATTAATAAGATTTATGAATTTTTTGAATCAGAATGATGCCAATAATTGAGATGAATAGCCACTGTGAAATAGTCCAACAAAAAAGGACTATTAAAAATAGTCCATGTATATTGTTAAAGTTGTGTAAAGGTTAAGAGTGTCCAAAACCAATGTTTCCTTTTTTATCAGATAATTTCTTTTTGAAATCAATCATTCTTAGTGCTGTTACAGCTGCTTCCACTCCTTTGTTTCCAAGATCACCACCACTTCTTGCGATAGATTGCTCTTTGGTATCATCTGTAAGTACGCAGAAAATTGTAGGAGTGTCAGTCATGATATTACAATCCTTGATTCCTTGTGCTACTGCAGAACATACATAATCGAAGTGAGGGGTTTCTCCACGGATTACACACCCGATAGAGATCACAGCGTCGTATTTTCTTTCTTTGCAAAGCTGCATGCTTGCATAGTTTAATTCAAAAGCTCCGGGAACGGGGAAAAGTTTAATGTTTTCAGGTTTTACGCCTTCTTTTTCAAGAATTTCCAAAGCTGCATCACGAAGATTGTACGTTACAAAATCATTCCACTCAGAAAAAACAATGCCGATAGAAAAATCTTCGGCATTAGTTATATGAAGTGGCTTGTAATCGGAAAGATTAACTGTTGCCATTTTTTAATAATATTTAGTCATTTCAATATAAGAATCAGACATTCCGTTGTCGTAGTCCTGATATTTTTCGTCAATTGCAGAGAAGTATTTTTTAGCTTCTGCATTTTTCTTTAATCCTAATGCTACGATACCTGCTTTTCTTGTGAAGAAGTAAGTAGTATACGGATCATCAGATGCAGTAGATGCTTTGTCTAGTAATGATAAAGCTTCATCGTTTTTGTTAAGTCCTGATTTTGCATCTGCCATAGCACCATATTTCATGGCTACTAAAGTCTTGTTGTCAGAAGAGAATTTATCTAAAAGATCGTAAGCTTCCTGGAATTTTCCTTCCTTGAATTTTAATAGACCTGCATTATAAGCTGAAAGCTGACCAATGCTTGTTCCTGAATATTCGTTATATGTACCTACAAAACCTGGGTTTGCAGCAGATTTCCCACCTAAAGCCTCTTTTTCTTTACCGTCTGTAAGGTTTTTCTGAGCAGCAAGGAAACTTTTCACAGCTTCAGCGTTTTTAGGAGCAACTACAAATTGTTTGTAGGCGAAGAATCCTAAAACCCCTAAAATCAAAGCTCCAAATACAACGCCTAGTGGCTTTGAGTATTTTTCAACAAATCTTTCAGTGTTTAAAGCTTCTCTGTCAAGGTCTTTAAAGAACTCAACCGTTTCTTTACCTTCTTGCTCGTTTTGAGCACTCTTTCCCAATTTTGCCATAAGTTTTTAAAAATTGAAATGCAAATTTAATTGTTTCTGAGAGATTTACAAAATACTTTGTTGGTATTATTATATAAATGTTGTGAAATTGTAGTAAAAAAGCTTCGACTCTGCTCAGGGTGACATTTCTAAAACGATTTGTTTGTAGTGATTGTCATGCTGAGCAGAGTCGAAGAGTATATGTATTTAAATCTTAATATTCCAGGATATGGTAAACGTCTGCTCCAAATTTCTTTAGTCTTTCATCTCCATTTAAGCCTTTCAGACCAATCAGGAAACTAAATTGAGAAACAATAGCTCCCTGCTTTTCTACTAATTTAGCAGCAGCTTCTGTGGTTCCACCTGTTGCTAAAAGGTCATCGTGGATAAGGATTCTTTGTCCTTTTTTGATTTGACCTTCACGGGTTTCTATTTCAGCGCTTCCGTATTCCAAATCATATTTTTCGGAAATGATAGGGGGCGGCAGCTTTCCTGCTTTTCTAATTAAGATAAATGGAACCTCCAAAGCAACGGCAATAGCAATTCCAAATAAGTAACCTCTACTTTCTATTCCGCACACTGCATCTACTTTACCTTTGCTGAAAGCGGCAAGGTCTGCAATAACGTCTTCGTAAAGCTTTGGATCTAAAAAAATGGGTGAAATATCCTTGAATTGTATTCCGGGAATCGGAAAGTCTGGGACATTTTCAATTGTCTCTTCTAGTTTTTTGATCAGTTTTGCTGAAGCCATTTATGGGTTTATTTTATAGCTGGAAATTTTCCAGTCTCCGTTTACATTTTTAAGTCCGAAAGTTACTTTTAAGGATGTTGTCTTACCATTCTTATCGGTAACGTCATAGGTAGCATTTACACTGGCTCCGTTAGGATTGGATGCACTTGTAGTAATATTTTTTACACTTACATTTTTCACCGCCCCAAAACCAGAGTTTGGATTAGAGAAAGACTCATAGCTTCCCCAGTTTGGGTTACTGGATGTATCATAGGCGGCTTTTAGATTTTGAGAGCTTACGCTGTTCAAGAACTTGCTTACTGTATTTTTAGGATCTGCTGTTGGCTGCTTTGGTGTTGCAGGAGCAGCAGGCACTGTTGTTGTACCAGGATCTGTAGTTGTAGGAACTGTTGCAGAAGGATTATTTGGATCCACGACTGCACTTGGTTGCTGTGGTACAGCTGCTGTATCAGTTTTAGGAACTGCAGGAACCTTTAGGGCTGCCGCGTTTACATCCAATCCAATTTTAGACATTTTGAAAGTCTTTGCAGTGGTTTTTACTGAAACAGTGATATCAATTTTATTATCTACTACTTTTGAAGCTGGAATAGAGGAGAACTTAAGGTTGAACCCTTTAAAGTTATTATCCTGCATCAGGTTTTTAGCGGTAGAAAGTCTTACTCCATTGCTAAATACCTCTAATGTTGCTTCCAAACCGGCACCAGTGAATGATACAGGGTTTCCGGCAGCATCTACAAGTCTAGGAACAATCTGGATTGCTGTGGGTGCACCGCTTCCGTCATCTCCGGTTGGTCTTGTTACAAGGCTTAATGCTCCTGCTTTTACATCATTAGGATCGCTTTCCTTGGCTTTATCATCTCCAAAGATATTCATTTCTCCAAGAGATGGCGGGTCTGTACTTACCCATTCTATTCCGTTTTTTTGTGCAACTTCGTCAGCCAGCGTCATAATTTCAGGAACTTTCTTCCCGTTGATCAGTTTTCCAAGAGCTTTTAGCTCATTTACATCTCCATCTGCTTCTACACCGAATGTTTTAAGGATATAAAGAGCTTCATTAAACTTAATCTGCTTAATGGTAGGTAGGCTGGAAGTCATATCATTGATACTTGACTGCAGCGTTTTAGTATTCGTAGCATCTACATGATCTTTCTTACATGCTGTAAAAAGCAACAGACTGAAAACAAGTAGAAAAGAAAACTTTTTCATTTTTATTTGGTTTGTTGCAAATTTAGTAAAACCTTTATTAATAGTAGATTTTATTTTTTGTTTTGTTTTTCCTGCAAATCGCCCTTGAAGAAGCTGCTAAAGATGGTCTGCATATTAGGGAATGATGGATCTTGCCAATAGGATGTTTTGTAGTTACTGGATTCTGTGTTAAATTTTACTTTTTCAACATCATTTTCATTGCTAAAACTTACTTCCTTGGTGTAGAAATTTTCATAAGAAATGATTTGATTATAGTTTTCCTCTGTCTTATGTTTCAGTTTGATGAAAAGTATTTCATTAAACTCCAAAAGATCTTTAAGGGTTTTCGGAGAATCTTTTTCAAATGCAATATTCTGGATTCCTTTAAAATCAAAAAATCTGAAACCAAATAAGGCAAATTCTTTTTGTTGCAGATATTCTCCGGTTATCTCTATTTCATCTTTATAGGTTCCTTTAAGTTCCTTGATTTTGATCTCTTTCTTTTTATACTCATCAAGGTTTCCTACCTTTTTCATTTTTGGAACATCCAAAGAGTTTCCATAATCCCAACTTGCAGTTTGTTTTTTTTCCTGCTTCGGATCAATCAGTCTGTAAACTCTGTATTGTTCAACATTTGTACTTTTTAATTTCTTTGTTTTATTATCAAAAATATAAGTGACAATACCATCGGCATAACCATTCAATTTATTGTTGACGGTGACATAGGAGTTAAAATTCCCTTTTATCAAAATGTATTTTGCTGGCTTATTATTCTGGATAACGATAGTTTCAATCTCTTTTACCTGATCATTGATTTTGATAATGGGTTGTTCAAAGTCTGAATAGGATAGGGTAGCAACGGGAAAATTATTATAAACCAGCTGAAACTTTTCCTGCGAAAGGGTTAAGGATTGTTTATCAATTTTTCCATCAATATCAGAGTAGGCGAGTATACTTCCATCCTTACCGAAAACGGAAACCTTAGGAAGAGGTTTGTTATTTTTTTCTGAAACGAAAGTAATAGTCTGTGCATTGGTGAAAATGGAGACTAAGCATAACATCATATAAAATAGATAAATTCTTTTCATAATAATAGTGGTTTTGTGGTAGTCTGTTTATTTATAGATGAGGAAAATATGTCAGCTAAATGTTTTTGAATCTTTTGATTTTCTATTTTGTCCATAAAAAAAGACTGATTGTTTAACAATCAGTCTTTTATCATTTTATTTTGTTACAAGTCCTTAGAAAGGATACTCATAAATTTCAGATTCGTGTAGGTAAGGGTTTCCTGTAGGGATCAGCTTCAATTTAGATAAAGCAGAAAGTACAGTAAACATAAACAATCCAACTACGAATAGAAGAGCACCTAGGATTAATATGAATACTTCAGGAGTTTTCCAGTATGGTCCTACCGTTCCAGGCATTACCATGTTGAAGTAATCTAAGATGTGTCCTAAGATAACTACTACAGCCATTACTGTTACTACTTTGTAATTTCTCTTGATGCTGCTACTTACTAATACCAATAGTGGTAATAAGAAGTTTACAATCAGCATTGGTAAGAATGTAGTACCATAGTGTTGGAATCTTCCAAAGAAGTAGTTAACCTCTTCCGGAACGTTTGCATACCAATAAAGCATGAACTGAGCAAACCATGTATATGTCCAAAGCATACTTGTAGCGAAAAGGAATACTCCTAAATCGTGTAAGTGATTGTCATTGAACTGTGGTAAGTAACCATTTTTCTTAAGATAAACACTTAATAGGATGATTACAGCAATACCACTTGAAAGGCAGCTAACCATTGAATACCAGATATACATTGTAGAATACCAGTGAGGGTCAATAGACATCAACCAGTCCCAAGCCCAAGCAGCAGAAGCAAATCCGAAGAATGCGATATATCCTACTGCCCATCTGTAAAGCATTTGATACTCAACTTTAGATTTAGTATCATCTACTTTTTTAGACTGAGCTTTAAGTTTCCATGCGAAGAAAGAAGCACCTACTACATAAATGATCGTTCTGATAGCATAGAAAGGTATGTTTAAGAATCTTTTCTTCTCGAATAAAATTACGTCAAAGTGTGCAGATTCAGGATTCGTTAATTCCGGATCCATCCAGTGGAATAGGTGGCCATTGTGAGTGATATTTAAGATCATCATAATAACCAGAATAGCACCTCCGTAAGGGATATAAGAAGCAATAGCTTCCATTACTCTTGTAATAATAATTGGCCAACCAGCGTGGGCAGCATGCTGAATACAGTAAAAAAACAATACAGCACAACTTACTCCAAAGAAGAACACTGCTACAAAGTGTAACGATGCTAAAGGCTGGTTGTGGATCTGCATGGTAGCATGCTCTAGGTGAGCAGCATGGTCCTGAGGTCCAACCATTTCACTTGAGTGTGTAGGAGCGTCATGTCCAGAAGCATGAACAGCTTCCATCATGTGTTCTATTTGCTCAGTAGAAAGTCCTTTGTTCATAAAGAAACCAATACCAAACAGAACTAAACCTACAACAAGAAGTATGATAGAAGTTGATTTTAATTTTGGTGAAAAACTATACATTTCTTTTCTTATTTTTTAGTTTCGGTAGTCGTTTCAGTTGCTGGTGCCGCCGCTGTAGCTGCTGCCGGTGCTGCTGCTCCTTTTTTGAAAGCACTCATCACATACATAGCCACTCTCCATCTATCACCAGGGTTTAGCTGTCCAGCATAAGATCCCATCGCGTTTCTACCGTTTGTTAATACATAATGAACAGACCCTACTGTAAGCTCTCTATCAGCATAGTTAGGAACTCCAGAGAATGCTCCAGTTTGTACAATTGGTCCTTGTCCATCACCTCCTGTTCCGTGACATGCAGCACAAGTATGGTCAAATAATACTTTCCCTCTTTCAAGATCCTTAGCTGCATTAGCTGGATTTAGAGGAGAGCCTGTAAGTTTTTTAGAAGCTTCATACCCTGCGTTGTACTCGTCAACATTCTTTGGTAATAAACTTTCTTCAAAAACTCCATCTTTATTTTGAGGAACAGATCCTTCTACTGGAGTAAGACCTGTTGCACCATTATTTTTAACAAAAGCAGGAATTTCGTTTTCATGATCTGAATAAGCGTCCTGAGCTTTCATCAATGGATCATAAGCTACCGGAAAATACATATCCGGGAAATATACCAATGGAGTGTTCTCCTTTGGTCCGCAAGAGTTAAGTAAAACTGTTGTTAAACCTAAAACTGCTGCAATTCTTAATACGTTCTTTTTCATTTTAAGCGTCTTTAACAGTTATTTCTTCAACTCCAGTTTCAATTAGCAACTGCTTTACAGATTCTACATCTTCAGTTACGAATTCCATCATGAATTTATCATCAGTAGTTCTTGGATCAGGATTCTGAGCCGGAGCTCCCGGATACATTTTGTTTCTAACCAAGAAAGTTAAAGACATCATGTGAGCTGCGCAGAATACCATTAATTCAAACATTGGAACTACGAATGCAGGCATATTGTGAGCCCAGTCAAAAGCTGGTTTACCACCAATATTCTGTGGCCAGTCATGATTCATTACATACCAAGTTACAGTAGCACCAATAGTAACACCATAAAGAGCATATAAGAATGCGGCATCAGAAATTCTAGTTTTCTTTAACCCTAAAGCCTTGTCTAGTCCGTGAACCGGAAACGGAGTATAAACCTCGTTTATTGCGATTCCTTTATCGTTGAATGCCTTAACGCCGTTCATTAAATCGTCGTCGTCAGCATAAAGTCCGTATACAATTTTAGTGGTGCTCATCTCCTTCTTTTGCTTTATAAGTTTCACCTGAGATTTTCAAAATCGATTTTAATTCAGCCTGTGCAATTACAGGGAATGTTCTTGCATATAATAAGAATAATACAGAGAAGAATCCGATAGTTCCTAAGTATACACCCACATCAATGATCGTTGGCTTAAACATTGTCCATGATCCTGGTAAGTAGTCTCTAGAAAGGTTGATAACGATGATATCAAAACGCTCAAACCACATACCGATGTTAATGATTAATGCAACAATGAATGTCCAGATAATATTCGTTCTAGCTTTTTTGAACCAGAAAGAAGCAGGAACCACAAGGTTACAGATAATCAATGACCAGAATGCCCACCAGTAAGGTCCTACTGCAGCACCTGGAGAAAGGTAAGTAAAGTCTTCAAATCTTGATCCGGAATACCATCCGATGAAATACTCAGTAGCATAAGCTACAGTTACCATACCCCCTGTAAGAACGATTACGATGTTCATAATTTCGATATGATACATTGTGATATATTCTTCTAAGTGACAAACTTTTCTAGCAATCAACAATAGAGTCTGTACCATTGCGAATCCTGAGAAGATCGCACCAGCTACGAAGTAAGGAGGGTAGATTGTAGAGTGCCATCCTTTAATAACTGAAGTTGCGAAGTCAAAAGATACCGTTGTGTGTACGGAGAATACAAGTGGAGTTGCCAAACCTGCAAGAACCAAAGAAAGTTCTTCGAATCTTTGCCAGTGTTTTGCTTTACCACCCCATCCGAATGCTAGGAATGTATAGATTTTCTTCGTCCAAGGAGTCTTAGCTCTATCTCTGATCATTGCAAAGTCAGGGATAAGTCCCATGAACCAGAATACAGTTGATACTGAGAAATACGTAGAGATCGCAAATACGTCCCAAAGTAGAGGAGAGTTAAAGTTCCCCCAAAGAGAACCGAACTGGTTTGGTAAAGGGAATACCCAATATCCAACCCAAACTCTACCCATGTGGATTACAGGGAAGATTGCTGCCTGTACAACCGCAAAGATCGTCATCGCCTCTGCAGATCTGTTTACAGACATTCTCCATCGCTGTCTAAATAATAATAATACTGCGGAGATTAGGGTCCCGGCGTGACCGATACCTACCCACCATACGAAGTTGGTAATATCCCAACCCCAGTTAATAGTTCTGTTAAGCCCCCATGCTCCAATACCTGTTCCGATAGTATAAGCGATACAGCCGAATCCATAGATGAATAGAACTAAGGCTGCATATAATGAGATCCACCATAATTTACCTGCTCTTTCTTCGATAGGTCGTGCAATATCTTCTGTGATATCGTGATAAGTTTTGTGACCAATAATTAGAGGTTCCCTTATCGGAGCTTCGTAATGTCCTGACATTTTTTACCTATTTATTATTTAAACTTTATTTTTCTACTCTGTTTCTTACTTTAGTGTGATAGAACACGTTTGGTTTTGTTCCAATCTCCTCTAGTAAATAATATCTTCTGTTAGACGCATATTGCTGTCTAACTTCAGACTCTTTATCATTCATGTCTCCGAAAGTCATTGCTCCAGTAGAACAAGCAGCCGCACAAGCACAAGAGTTCTTGAACTCAGCATCTGTTACTTTTCTGTTGTCTCTCTTAGCTGCTAAAATAGTAGCCTGAGTTTCTTGGATACACATTGAACATTTCTCCATTACCCCTCTAGTTCTTACAACTACGTCTGGGTTAAGTACCATTCTTCCTAAATCGTTGTTCATGTTGAAATCGAACTTGTCATTTAGGTTATAAGTAAACCAGTTGAAACGTCTTACTTTGTATGGACAGTTGTTTGCACAATATCTAGTACCGATACATCTGTTGTAAGCCATATGGTTTTGACCTTGCTTACCGTGTGAAGTAGCCGCTACCGGACATACAGTTTCACAAGGAGCGTGGTTACAGTGCTGACACATTACTGGTTGGAAGATTACATCCGGGTTGTCTGCAGGGTGGTTTAATGCACCTCCGTCTCCAAATGCTGTTCCGTACAATTCTGGTACAGCCATTCCTTCTTTCAATCCTTCGTATACTTCTACTTTTTGTCTTGAAGAATAGTAACGGTCAATTCTTAACCAGTACATATCTCTAGACATTCTTACCTCTTCTTTACCTACTACAGGAACGTTGTTCTCAGCCTGACAAGCAATTACACATGCTCCACAACCTGTACAAGAGTTCAAGTCAATAGATAAGTTGAAGTGAGGTCCGTCCGTATCATCAAAAGCATCCCAGAGGTCGATTTTTCTCGCTGGAAGTGCTCCACTGATTGTGTGATATTCCAAAGGCTTGTTCCATCCTTTATGTTGATCATCGAAAGGTACGTTGATAAATTCAGCTAAAGGAACTTCTTTAGCAATTTCGTAACGTCCCATTAGGGTATTCTGAAGCTGGATACCTGCAAATTCGTGATCTTCTCCAGTTTTCTCGATTTTAGCACCTGAAAGAACAAGGTTAGAACCATCGAATAGAGGATAAGCATTTACACCTGTATCTGCAGTTGCTCCTGAGTTTTTCTTACCATAACCAAGTGCAAGACCTACAGATCCTTCTGCCTGACCAGGTTGAATAAATACAGGAACATCTTTTATTGTTACTCCGTTTACAGTAAGATTTACGATAGAACCATCTAACTGCATTCTTGCATTAAGATCATTTTCAATCGCAAATTTCTCTGCATCTTTAGGAGAAATAGTCAAGTAGTTATCCCAAGACATTCTTGTCAATGGATCTGGTAATTCCTGCAACCAAGGGTTGTTTGCCTGAGTTCCGTCTCCCATTGAAGTCTTAGTATATAATACCAATTCTAATTCAGAAGCTTTGAAGTTTCCTAGTTCAGCAACAGCCTGTACAGCGTTTCCACCTGCATAAGATAATGTTGTTGAGTTAGTAGAAGCATTGATACCGTTATATAATGCTTTGTTGAAAGAAGTACCACCTAGAATAGAAGCTGAATTAGCTTTTAAATAATCATAGTAGTTGTTAGCAGCATTATTTTTACCATTCTTCCAAACCAATAGAGATTCTTCAATCTGTCTTGATTTGTAGATTTTTTGGATCGTAGGCTGCATTAATGAATATACACCAGTCTGTGGTTCGATATCTCCCCAAGACTCTAACCAGTTAGCAACCGGAATTACAGCTTTCGCTGCCTTGTACATTTCATTTTTCTTATCAGCTACAGCAACTACGTAAGGAACTTTAGATAAAGATTTTTTGAAATCTTCTCCTTTCGGATGAGAGTAGATAGGGTCTACATTGTTAGCGATTAATACACCAACCTGACCTGCATTTACCCATCCTAAGAACTCCTGGTATCTTGCTTTATCAAATTCTTTTAGGAAGTTTGCTTTACCTGTGAAAGCAACTGATCCTAGTTTTTGGTTGATTAAGTGTGCTAAAACCTGTGCTCCTTTAGAACCGTCAGCTAAAACAACAGCTTTGCTGCCTTTTGCTTTCAATTCGTTAGCAATTTCAGTAGCAGTCTTATCAGAAGTACCACCACCTACGATTGCATTGTAAACTTCAACTAAAGTTTTGTTTACAGCACTTGGTTTTAATCTGTATCTTGAGTCAGAGTTAGCACCGGTTAATGACATGTTAGATTCCACTTGGATGTGTCTCAACATGTTTGCTCCTGGCTTTCTAGCTGCTGCATAAGAAGACTCTAAGCTTGAAGCGTTGTAGTCTCCCAAGAAATCAGCCTGGAAAGAAACCACCAATTCAGACCCTTTAAGGTCATAGATTGGCAATGCTCTTTGTCCGAATACTTCCTGAGCTGCATCCAAAGCTGCAGAGTAAGGGAAAGCATCATAAGTTACTAATTCTGCTGTAGGGTATTTAGCTTTAAATTCAGCAAATAACTTTTTGAAAGTTGGTGAAGCAAAAGAGTGTGATAAAACCACAATCTTTTTACCTGATGCTTTAGCTTCTTCTAGACCTTTAAGAACAAAACTGTCTACTTTATCGAAAGTTTCATCTTTACCGTCTAGTTTAGGCTGCTTTACTTTATCATTGTCATAAAGAGAAAGTACACTTGCCTGAGCTCTTGCGTTAGTTTTCCCTAAATCACCAGCAACTGGGTTTGGATCAATTTTGATTGGTCTTCCCTCACGAGTTTTTACTAAAACGCTAGCGAAATCGAAACCATCAAAATATGTTGAAGCGTAATAATTTGGAACCCCTGGAATAATATCATGCGGTTTTACTACGTAAGGAATCGTTTTAATTACCGGAGCTTCACAAGCAGCAAGAGTTACCGCTGCTGTAGAGAATCCTAGTAATTTTAAGAAATCTCTTCTTGAAGTACTGGAACCATTCTGTTCAGCATCTCCAAGGAAATCTTCTACCGGAATTTCTTCCTGGAACTCTTTAAGAGCCAGCTTACCATTTAAAGCTGGATCTTTAAGTTCATGAATACTTCTGAATTGTATTTTGTTTGAAGCCATTTATACTTCTAATTTTTTAGTTATTAATAATGACATTTACCACACTCAAGACCTCCAATTGCATCTACAGTGATCTTACCTCCATCTTGTGGATATTGTTTTTTCAACTTGTCGTGTAGATTCTTGAAGTACTCTTTATTATAACCGTTGTTCATATCGATTTCAGTCGTTCTGTGACACTCGATACACCATCCCATCGTAAAGTCATTAGCCATTTGAACAACATTCATTGTATCAATTTTTCCGTGACAAGCCTTACATACAACATCAATTTTGTTGTTAGGATTCTTTTTGTTGAAAGAATTGATAATCGCCTGCTCACCTGCTACTACGTGCTGAGAGTGGTTAAAGTAAACGAAATCTGGCATGTTGTGGATTCTTGTCCATTCAACCGGTTGTGTTTTTCCTGTATACTGTTGTTTAGCAGGATCCCAACCTGTTGCTGCGTAGATCTTCTGGATTTCTCCGTCATAGAATGCCTTGTCTTTTCCTGGCTCCATGTAGTGATCTGCGTTGTATTCAGAAATTGTTCTGTGACAGTTCATACAAACGTTCATAGAAGGAATCTCAGATACTTTTCCATATTTAGCACTAGAGTGACATAATTGACAGTCAATTTTCTGTTCTCCAGCGTGGATTTTGTGAGAGAAGTAGATAGGCTGCTCAGGTTTGTACCCTTTGTAAACCCCGATCCACATTAACCAGTTCCATACTCCGTAAGCAGCAAGAATAGCAAGAATAGCTATTAATCCTTTTCCTACATAGTGGAACTTCTCATACATTTCCTTAAACGAACGAACTCTCGTTTCGTTAAGCCCGGATAGCTCGTCAGATTGACCTAGTTTCACTAATTGTCTTAGTTTCACCAAAATCCAAACTAATAAACCAGCGATGGCTAAAAGGGAAATGATTACAATGTTTGTTGTGCTTTTGTCTGCAGGAGCTGCCGCTTCAGCGCCAGCTGCAGGAGTTGCTTCCGTCTTTTTCTCTTCCGGAGCTGGTGGATTAGTTGTGAAAGCTAAAATGTCGTCAATATCCTTATCTGTAAGATTTGGAAAGACCTGCATTTCAGTCTTGTTAAACTTTTCAAAAATCTCATTGGCGTATTTATCCCCCGAAGCTCTAAGAGCTTTGTTGTCTTTGATCCACTTGTGAAGCCAATCTTTGTCTACACCACCCTCTGTCTTTACTCGCTCTACAACCCCTTTTAGTGGGGGTCCTATAACTTGTTTGTCCAGTGCGTGACATGCAGTACAATTCGCTTTGAAAAGTTTCTCTCCGTTTTTAGGATCGCCGTCTTGCCCGTAAAATGAAGCACTGGTTGATAGCAATAAGCCTATTGCGATCAACGTTTTTTTATAATGCTTTCTCCAACTAATCATTTAAATTATCTTATGTTAGTAAATTATTGAACATATCAATTCCGCAAAAATAATATTTTTAACAGAAATTTAACGGCATATAGAAAGGGGAAAATATCATTTACGTTTAATTTGTATTGATTCTAAATAACTGGTTTGGTATAGTTTTTTAATTTGTATAAATTTGCGCAAACAAGTTTAAATGAGAAATTTGATTAAAATATTTTCGATATTATCATTATTTAGTTTTTATAGTATTGAAGCACAGCAGGTTGTTAAAAAAGATACGCTTTCGGGAACAGAGCTTGTCATCACTATGGATTCCAAAATAAATGCTGCCTTGGAAGGAATTGAAGGCAAATGTTCAAAAGTTGCCGTTAGTAATCCGACTAAGGATTACAATAATAATGATGGTAATATTTCTACAGGCATCAGTACAAGACCTCCAAAGATTTATGTGCCGAATAGGGAATTGACCAATGCTGAAATTTGTAAGAAAAATCCTCGAATTTTAGGGTATAAAATTCAGATTACAACAGTAAAAAGTAATGAAGAGGCTAATGAGGTGAAGTCTTATTTCAGAAAGAGATTTCCTAACCTGAAAGTGGAAACGGATGCTTCTTTAAGACCTAACTATAAGATCTTAGCTGGAAGTTATTTTACTAAGCAAAGTGCTGCCGGTGACCTTTCAAAAATAAGAGAGTATTTCAAATCTGCGGTTGCTGTACAGTATAGAATTTTCTGTGCAGAAGCTAAGTAGAACTTTAAAATATAAATAAAAAAAGCTGAGAATTTTCTCAGCTTTTTTTATTTATAATAGGTTTCCAGAAACCAGAAAAACTCTGACATTCTGAACCAATTATTGAGGATGAGATAAGTGAATAATATGCTAACTGTAAGCGTTAAAAATGCGGTCACTTTAGGGGAGGATTTGTAAGCGTAAAACAGCCAGCCAATAAGCAAAGGGTATACGAAAACAAAGTGTCCGCCGTAGATGTAGGAAGTGTGAAGCCCAAACCTCATTATGCAATGTATGAAGATGTCAAAGAGAAATGAAAGAGCGATTATTTGTACCCATTTATTTTTAAAATTCTTAAGATAACTCCAACTTATCAGTGCCAATAATACGGCGATAAAAATATAAGAAAATGGAGATGAATAAAGATCCATATACAGCGCTTTAAAATCAAATCCTTTCATGTTGTGTTTGTCTGAGATTGTAAAGCTTGGAAACAAAATATTTCCTCCAAAAAAGAAAGACATGATCATATCCCAAGTGGGCATAGACTCTACGTTGGAGAACTTCTCATACTGTTGATTAGTTTTTGAAAAAATGTTTTGGTATTTAAAATCAATCCTGTTTAGATAAAGCAGGATGTAGATGATCATTGCAATTGCTCCTCTTGCAATAGCGTTGCCTAGCTTTTTCCAATTTCTGTAAAGGTTTTTTTCAAAGAATATCGGGATAAAAACCTTTACAATATTAGTAATGGTTAGTCCGCCGATGGTAATTGCTGCCAATGACAGCGCTGTGGCCGGCGTTTTTTCTTCTTTTTTAAGTTTTATAGCTGCATAATAATGGTAAAGAGAAAGTAAAAATAAGGTATAGGTGAAATTCTCCGGTGTAAATGATAAAATGATATTTGTAGAAAATACTCCAAAGAAGAATGTAATCAAAAGACTGAATGTAAGTGGAAGTCTGATGATATTCTTTAGGTATTTAAAAATCTGAACCACATTCAGGGTAATGATAATATTGCTGAGCCAAGCCAGTGTAAGCCTGAAAGTCATATCCATTTTTCCACCAGAAACAAATAATGAAAATTCCCTGACCCAGTTGAAGAAATAATAGGATAGGGGGTGCCTTTCAAAACTGCCCCCTGTCATCAATATGGATTTATTGTCAAAACTGAAGTAGGCATCCCATGGAATTCTGCTGTCGAAGATGATTCTGTAGTGGATTGCAATATATGATCCCAGAATTCCATAGCAGATAATGAAAAATAGGAAAACTGCGAGTTCTGTATATGAGGATGGGAAAACCAGCCTTAGAAAATTGATGAATTTTGTTTTGATAATAGACACGTGTCGTATTTTCTGCAAAAGTAAAATAAAAAACCACCAAAGTCGGTGGTTTTATAAATATTGTTATTCTAGCTAAGAACTGCAGGAAAGAGTAGAGCATCCAGTGGTGTCATCATAACCTGATGGTCTTTTGGCAGAAAACTCAGGGAATATTTCCTCATATGGATTTTCAAGGGCTTTGGTGAGTTTTTCCAGCATTTCTGTTCTTCCGTTGCTAATCTCTTCAATGCATTCGTAGAGCAGATAATTTCTAAGGGTGAACTTTGGATTGGATTTACCCATCAATTTCAGGGAATCTTCTCTTGAAATTGAGTTGAGTTTTAATCTTGACTCATAATTTTCAATGAAGTTTTTAAGTTTTCCAAGCTTTTCTTCACTCAAAAAGGTGTAGGAAACATGGTTGAAGTGTTCTTTTAAATCTATATCTGCTGTTATTTTTTCCAGTTGATTAAAAAATAAGGTGTAATCAAGCTCAAGTTCCTGCATTAATCCTTGCCAATTGGTGAAAAACTCTTCATCCTCTTTTTTAAGTTCATTAAATCCGAACTTTCTGCAAAGCATTGTATCATGAGCTTCCCAGAAGTAAGTGCCATATTTATTCAAAGTATCTTCCAAAAACTTTTCATCCTTAATCATTGGGTGCAGGGCATTGGCAAGTTGCCACAGGTTCCATTGAGAAATCTGTCCTTGTTTTCCAAAAGCATATCTTCTGCCTGGAAGATCCGTTGTGTTTGGTGTGAAATTTAAGTCATATTCATCCATCATGGAATAAGGGCCATAGTCGATGGTTAAACCTAAAATTGACATATTGTCTGTATTCATTACACCATGCACAAATCCGACGCGGAACCATTCAACCATAAGATTTGCCGTGCGGGTACAGATGTTCTCAAAAAAGTCTTTATATTTTTGATTGTCCGAAGATGTTATTTCAGGAAAATAATTTTCGACAGTAAAATCTAAAAGATCTTGTAGCGTTTTATATTCCTGTTGGGCAGACATTAGTTCAAAATGACCAAAACGCAGGAAACTTTCAGCAGTTCTTATGACAACGGCTCCCTTTTCCAGCTGCGGGTTTCCATTATACATCATATCACGAACAACATCTTCTCCGGTGAATGTCAAACTTAATGCTCTTGTTGTAGGAACTCCTAGATGATACATTGCTTCACTCATTAGATATTCTCGTACAGAAGATCTCAGCACAGCTCTTCCATCTGCATGTCTGGAGTAGGGGGTTGCACCAGCTCCTTTCCATTGGATTTCCGTTTTTTTTCCGGAATCATTAATGATTTCACCGGCAAGAATAGCTCTTCCGTCTCCAAGTTGTCCGGCCCAGTTCCCAAACTGATGTCCTGCATAGGCAGTAGCATAGGTTTGAACATTTTCAGGGAGATCATTTCCAACCAGAAAATTCAGGTCTTTATCTTCAAATTTTCCTAATCCTATTTCTTCTGAAAGAACATTATTAAAAGCAATTAATTGAGGTTGATCAAAGCCTGCGGGCTTGGTGGTCGAGAATAGAACCTTAGGGGTATTTCTCTGCATGGTATTGTTCGAAAAATCTCCTGGGAATTTCTTGATAAAAGGCTGTCTGATACGTTCGATATTCATACTTCAAAGGTATTAATTATAAAAGAAAAGACCTTCCAAATTATTGAAAGGTCTTATGTATTTCTAAAAGAGAATTTATTTATTAAAATCTACCTCATCATTGGAATGGAGATTTTCATTGATATTTTCTTCTTTCTTTTCTGTAGGTTTTTTAGGAGTAGGGTCTACAGGTCTTGGATTTTTGATCTCGTCAATGGTCTGAAGACTTCCGTCATCTCCATATCCTCCGCTTAGCCCCTTAAGGTTTGAGCATCCGTCTTTCCAGTCTGATGGCTTGATGAATTTATCATCAGGGGTAACCCCTAAACTCTTATCTGCCCATACCTTCTTCATGAATATCGCCCATATTGGTAAAGCCATCTTGGCACCCTGACCTTCTCCTGTTCCAAAGAAGTGGGTTGCTCTGTCTTCCCATCCAACCCAGGCTCCGGTTGCTAGTTTTGGTGTAATTCCCATAAACCATCCATCGGAGTTGTTCTGTGTGGTACCTGTTTTAGCTGCAATTTCAACTGCTTTTGAGATTCCTCTTCTTCCAAGTTCTCCAGATGCAGTACCATATTGTGCAACACCTTTCATCAATTCGATCATGGTGTAGGCGTATAATGGATTCATTACTTCTTTAGGTTCTACATTCACCTCTTTAATTACTCTACCATTGGCATCTTCAATTCTCCAGATCATTTCAGGTTTATTGTGGTTACCATAGTTGGCGAAAGTACTATAGGCACCTAGCATTTCATAGATGGTAATATCTGATGAACCCAGGGCAATGGTATTATTTCTAGGAATGTCTTCTGTAACTCCCAGATCTCTGGCAGTTTGGATCACAGCGTCTACCCCTGTCATTTCGATAAGTCTTGCTGCAATCGGGTTTTGAGAGTGTGCTAAACCATCTTTTAAGGTAAGCATGCCTCCTCTTCCCGGTACGTGCCAACCGTTATGATCGTAAGTTCCGTTAGAAACTGTTGAGCAAGGAGTCATCCCAAGTTTCATAATAGCTGTGGCATAGACGAAAGGCTTGAATGTGGATCCCACCTGTCTCTTACCTTGCTTGATGTGATCATATTGGAAGTGTTGCCAATCGATACCACCTACCCATGCTTTGATCTCTCCAGTTCCTGGAACCATAGACATAAGTCCGGCCTGCGCAATTTGCTTATGATATCTGATAGAGTCCCAAGGTGACATTTCCACCTCTTCCTCACCACTCCATGTAAATCTTGAAGTTTTGATAGGCTTTTTGAATTCCATCATGATTGAATCCTCAGGCATTCCATCTGCTTTTAGCAGCTTATATCTTCCGGTTCTTTTCATAGCCTGAAGCATCACATCCTTAATTTGTTTATCATTAAGGTAGTAGAAAGGTCTGTTCTTTCTTCCTCTTTGTTCTGCGTCAAATCTTTTCTGAAGATCAGTTAAGTGTTCCTTGATGGCCTCTTCTGCATACTTCTGCATTTTAGAATCAAGTGTAACATAGATTTTTAATCCGTCTTTATAAAGATTTAGTTTCTTTCCTGTTTCTTTTTCATGAGTTTCAAGATATTTATCAATCTCTTTTCTCAGATAGAACTTATAATAGGCAGAATATCCGTCTGTAATACTTTTAATAGGGTGGAAGTCTACTTCTACAGGAGTATTGATCGCCTTTTGGTAGGTTTCTTCATTGATATACCCTGTTTTCTGCATTTGATCCAATACAACATTTCTTCTTTCCTTTGCTCTTTCAGGATATCTGTAAGGATTGTTTTTTCTTGGATTTTCAAGCATAGCCACAAAAGTAGCTGCTTCAGGCAGTGTAAGTTCTGAAGTTTTCTTGTTAAAATATACTCTGGAAGCCATTTCAACACCATTGGCATTGAAAAGGAAGTCAAATTTGTTAAAGTAAAGCGTAATGATTTCTTCCTTGGTATATCTCTTTTCAAGGCTTACTGCTACAACCCATTCCTTTAATTTCTGGAAAGCTCTTTCAAATTTATTTTGAGAAGCATTTCCTGTGAAAAGAAGCTTAGCCAACTGTTGAGTAATGGTAGAACCACCTCCACGTCCACCTCCATAGGCAACGGCTCTGGCAATAGAATATAAGTCAATTCCTGAATGTTCCTTGAAACGCTCATCTTCTTTCGCCTGGAGAGCATAGATAAGATAAGGAGGAAGGTCCTTGTAAACAATAGGCTGGGTTTTTTCTTTTTCAAACTTGCCTAGTGTTACTCCATCTGAGGAAATAATTTCAGAAGCGACAAAGATGTCCGGATTTTCAAGTTCCTTTACATCTGGCATTTCTCCAAGGAAACCTTGGGAAACAGCAAAGAAAAGTCCTGAAATACCTAAAACTACCGCAATGAGTCCAATCCAAATAAATGAGACCCATTTTTTCCAAGAGGTATCTTTCTTTTTTTTAGGAGGCAGGGGAAATGTTTTTCCCTTGTTTCCTGCATTTTTATTGTTTTCTTCCATTTATGGTTACGGTTTAGCCGTTTCTATTTTTATCCCAACGTCCTCAATTCCCTGAAGGGTATCGTTTCTCATCGCCTGTGTAAGACTGATTTGATATTTTCCCTTTCCCGGAAACTTGTAATTTAATTTATACTGAAACAATGTTTCCTTTGTGTCACCAAAGCCTGTACCAAGCCATTCTCCGTTTGGTTTTGCAAGAACATAATTTAAAGTGTCTGTTTCCTTTTTTTTGTTCTGTAGATTGGTGAAATTCACAATAAACCTTATATTACTGTAAGGGTAATTGTTGTTATTTCTTACGACAAATATAATATTTTTAGGATTCTGCGGATCTGAAATTTCAAGATTAAATTTTTGCTCACTTTTCTTATTCCATTTGTTGTCAACGGAATTCATTATAGTGCCTTCTCCTGGAGAAGAGTTACAACTAAAGAAAAGGATAAGGGAAAATAATCCTAAAATTTTACGCATCTTTATCTTTTTTTGGAGGATATTTCTTTTTAAATTTTTTCTTGTTTGGATTGCTTTGCGGGTTTTGCTCTGCATTCGGAGTAGCCTCAGTTTTTACTTTTTCCACTGGCGCTTTTTGTTGATGCTGTGGTTTCTGTTGTCTAGGCTGGTTTCCGGAATTGGCACTAGGATTTTCAGTTCTTTCTGGTTTATCAGTTCTTTCAGGCCTTTCTTGTCTCTCAGGTCTGTTTTTCTTCTGTCCTTGTTGTCCCTGTCCTTGATTGTTGTTTGGCTTATTCTGGTTACTCCTGTTGTTTCTATTGTTTTTGTTTTTCTTTTCGAAACGGTCTACACTGTTTTCCTGAATCAAATCAATAGTCTGAACTGATGTTTCGGGCTGTTTTAAATCTTCTAAAGGAAGAATTTTTTCACCTCTTTTATTTTTAGAAATCAGCTTTTTAACAAGATCAATATCAAAATCATACCATGCAATAGAATGATCTACATAGGCAAACCACATTTTCTTTTTGAAAACATCGATTTTAATACAGAAAGCTCTTCCTTTTTCAGTATCCAGTGTCGTTGAAGAAGATGGGAAGTGGCTTAATGCATCTAAATAACTGTCAAGTTCATAATTAAGACAGCATTTAAGCTTACCACATTGTCCTGCAAGTTTCTGAGGATTAATACTTAGCTGTTGGTATCTGGCTACATTGGTGTTTACAGATCTGAAGTCTGTAAGCCATGTTGAACAGCAAAGTTCACGTCCGCAAGAACCAATTCCACCTACTTTTGCAGCTTCCTGTCTGAACCCGATCTGCTTCATGTCGATCTTGGTTCTGAAAGATCCAGCATAGTCTTTAATTAACTGCCTGAAATCTATCCTGTTGTCTGCTGTGTAATAAAATGTGATTTTTGAAGAATCACCCTGATATTCTACATCAGTAACTTTCATTTCAAGACCTAATCTTTGAGCAATTTTTCTAGCCTCAAGCTTTACGCCTTCTTCTTTTTTTCTTGCTTCCTGCCATACCTCAAGGTCCTTTTGGTTGGCTTGTCTGTATATTTTAAGTGCCAATTCTTCAGAAAACTTTTTCTTTTTCATCTGAATTTTTACTAATTCTCCCGTAAGGCTTACTACGCCTACATCGTGTCCCGGACTAGATTCTACTGTAACTACGCTACCTATATGTAAAGGGATATTATTTACATTTTTATAAAACGATTTCCTGTCATTTTTAAACCTAACTTCTACAAAATCACACCTATTTGATGTAGGATTGTTGATGTTAGAAAGCCAGTCAAAAACACTTAATTTATAACTATTCCCGCAGGTATTTACACTTTCACAACCAGTTGCGGTTTTTTTAGGGCCGCAAGAATGTGCAGAATCGCCGGATGTTTTACATCCACAACTCATATTACTATTATTTATAATCTTGCAAATTTATGTATTTTTATCTTTATGCAATTCTAAAATACTTAAATAACCTGAATTCGGATAAAACATTTCTGTATTTTAACAAAGAAAGAAAGCTGGGAGCTGAAAAAATAAAGCTACAGAGGGGTTTGAATGGATCACCTTTTTTGATAATTATAAAAATTTGATAACTTTTATAATGAATGAATTGTTGAAATTAACATTCCCAACAATTCTATTCTATTTTCCTCCTTTGTTTCTGTCCAAACTTAATTGTCTTTCTTTTGTTAAACAATTGTTTAATATTAAACAGTATTTTATTCTTTAAATAACATTTTCATTAAGTGCTTGTAAACTATGGTTTTTAAGCTTGTTATGTCTAGAATGCTATTTTAAACATAGTTTTCTTTTGGTGTATTGTTTAAAATATTGGGAAATGTTAACAGTTGTATTCAAAATAATTTTATATTTGACTTATATAATAATAGTCTATGAAAAAAATATTAGTATCAACTGCTTTATTGGCGGGCGTTCTATCTTACGCAGGAGGCTTTAGAGTTTCTTTGCAAGGGGTAAAACAATTGGCAATGGCGCATACTAGTGCTCATGCCGAAGATGCGAGTGTGACATTTTTTAACCCAGCGGGTATGTCATTTATCCCTACCAGGCTGAGTGTAGTGGCAGGAGGGTTTGGTGCAAGTAATAAAGTTACTTTTCAGAACTTAAATACATTACAGAGCACAGAAACAGACAACCCTATTGGGACACCTTTCTATGCAGCGATTACTTATAAACCAATAGAAAACCTTTCCGTGGGTCTTAGTGTTACCACACCTTTTGGAAGTACCATTCAATGGCCGGATAACTGGGAAGGTAAAGAAATGGTTCAGAAAATGGAGCTGAAAAGTTTCTATTTCCAGCCAATGGTTTCCGTAAAGTTAGCTCCTTGGTTGGCTTTTGGTGCAAGTTATATTTATGCAAAAGGAAAAGTTGACTGGGATAAGGCTGTAACACAATTTAACGGACAGGTTAATATTAATGACGATAATGCAAGCGGACACGGATATGGGTTCGGTTTCTATTTCAGACCTGATCCGAAGTTGGATGTAAGTATTGCTTACCGTTCAGCAATAGACATGAAAGCTAAAAATGGAACAGCTACATTCAAGTTTCCATCCAAAACTCCATACGCTTTATTAAATCTGGATGCGGCAGGGCAAGATAAATTTTCTGCAACTCTTCCGCTCGTTGAAGAATATACAATTGGTTTGACGTATAAAGTAACTCCAAAATGGTTGATTTCAGCAGACTTTAACTATCACGGATGGGAAAGATACAGTAAGCTTACTTTAGATTTTGAAAAAGCACCTTTGGCTCCCAATAATCCAGGAGATCCAACAGTTCTTGTAAATCCTAAGAATTTCAGAAATTCAAAAACATTCAGACTGGGTACACAATACGCATTCACTGATATGATTTATGGACGTTTAGGAGCGTATTATGATGAATCTCCTTATTCTGATGATAATTTCATTCCGGAAACGCCTTCGTATGATACTTATGTAATCACTGGTGGTGTTGGATTTAAGTTAAAGCAATTCGGAATTGATCTTGCGGGTGGATATGCAATGCCACAATACAGAGATGTAACCAATGCTAGTCTTGGATTCTATGGACAATCTAAAGCAACTGCATTCTATTTTGGTCTAGGTTTATCTTATAACCCTTTTTAATTTAAAAGACTATGAAAAAAATTATAATATCGACGATAGCAGTTTCTGCACTTCTTTGTACTGTAACAAGTTGTAAGACTGATTTCGATACTGATGTGAAAGATATCCAGGCATCAAAAGGTAATGCAGATTTCTCAAGGTATGTTGCTTTAGGGAATTCATTAACTTCCGGATACAGAGATGGTGCTCTTTATATAGATGGACAAAATGAATCTTATCCATCAATGATCGCTCAACAAATGAAATTAGTGGGTGGTGGAGAGTTCAAACAGCCATTAATGGCAGATAATAACGGAGGATTACTTCTTGCTGTTTCACCAACTGCTACCCTGCAGATTGCAAATACAAAACTTTTTGTTAATGGTTTCATTGACGGTGCGCCTGATTTGAAAATGGCTAACAATAATGTGGCAACAACAGTTGTAAATACTGTTTTGACAGGACCATTCAATAACCTTGGAGTTCCGGGTGCAAAAGTGGCGCACTTATTGGCTCCTGGATACGGAAATGTTCAGGGAGTGGCAACAAAAACAGCAAACCCTTACTTTGTGAGATTTGCGACAACGCCTACCACTTCTGTAATTGATGATTTTACAAAACAAAACCCTACATTTTTCTCTTTATGGATTGGCAATAATGACGCGTTATTATATGCCTTGGCTGGTGCAGATAGCTCGGTGGAGACACTTACGCCTCCTGCTCAGTTTAAGCAATACTACGATATGCTTATTTCTAAAATAGAAGCTACAAAAGCTAAAGGGGTTATTGCAAATATTCCTAGTGTGACTACCGTTCCTGCTTTAACAACGATACCTACTAATCCTTTGACATCAGCTGTTTTAGGTAAAGGAAACGTTGCTGCAGGAGAGGCTATTATTGATGATTTAAATAAAAACCTTTACGGACCACTTAATCAGATCCTGACAAATTTTGGAGCAGGTGATAGAATAAAGCCACTTTCTAAGTCAGGAGGAAATCCATTATTAATCAAAGATGAATCTATAACAGATCTGAAAGCGCAAATTACCGGTGCTGCTCTTGCCTCTGGAAATCCTACTTTGGTAGCTTTGGCTACTTATCTGGGAAATACCTATGGACAGGCAAGACAGGCAAAAACTGGTGATTTGGTTCCTTTAACTACAAAAGCAGATATCGGATCAACTGAGCCGGGTGTGCCTGCTGCTCTTTCTGCAAGAGGGGTTGCTTATCCGTTTGCAGACAAATATATATTGGTGCCATCAGAAATTAATGAGATCAATAGTGCAATTGATGCATACAACGTAGCTATTAAAGCAGCGGCAACTGCAAAAGGATATGCTTTTGTAGATGCTAACTCTAAATTAAAAGAATTGTCAGGAAATTCAGGAATTTCTTGGGATGGAGTGAGATATACTGCCAAATTTGTCTCTGGAGGGGCATTCTCATTGGATGGAGTGCATTTAACAGGTAGAGGATATGGTATTATTGCCAACGAATTTATTAATGCAATTAATGCAACTTATAAATCGTCACTTCCACAGGTAAACCCTAATCAATACTCAGGAATTACACTGCCGTAATAATTGATAAAATAAAAACTAGAAACCACAGGAGTAAATCTTGTGGTTTTTTTTTAAATTTGCAAAATCTTTTAAAAAGTAAAAATGGCCGATCAGTTAAGTTATCTATTTTGTACAAGAACCAGCAGGGACTTGGCAGAGAAAATTGCCCAAAGTTATGGGAAAGAATTAGGGAAAATCAACTTTCAGGAGTTCAGCGACGGGGAATTTGAACCTGTTTTGGATGAATCTGTAAGAGGTGGAAGAGTTTTTCTAATTGGATCTACGTTCCCACCTGCAGACAATCTTTTAGAACTTCTTCTAATGATTGATGCAGCAAAAAGAGCTTCTGCGAAGAGCATTACCGTTGTAATTCCTTACTTCGGACTTGCCAGACAGGACAGAAAGGACAAACCAAGAGCACCGATCGGTGCTAAGTTAGTTGCCAACCTTCTTACAGCAGCGGGAGCAACAAGAGTGATGACAATGGATCTTCACGCAGATCAGATCCAAGGATTCTTCGAAATTCCGGTAGATCATCTTTATGCTTCTTCAATTTTTGTTGATTATATCAAATCCTTAAATCTTGACAACCTTACCATTGCTTCTCCAGATATGGGAGGTGCAAAAAGAGCGAAAAACTATGCTGGCCACCTAGGTGCCGAGGTAGTAATTGCTTATAAGGAAAGAAAAAAGGCAAACGTTGTGGAAGAGATGTTCCTTATCGGAGATGTAACAGGTAAAAACGTAATCCTTATTGATGATATGATTGATACTGCAGGAACGCTTTGCAAGGCTGCAGATATCTTGATGGAGAAAGGAGCGAAAACAGTTAGAGCAATGGCAACTCACGGAGTGCTTTCAGGAAAGGCTTATGAGAATATTGAGAACTCAAAACTTCTGGAAGTTATTGTAACTGACTCAATTCCTGTTAAAAATAATTTGTCATCTAAAATAAAAGTGCTATCTTGCGCCCCGTTATTTGCAGATGTTATGACCATGGTTCATGAGCATAGATCAATTAGTAGTAAGTTTGTTATTTAATTGATTTTTAGCAAATTACAAAACAAAATTAGAACAATTTTTTAAATTTTTTATAAATGAAATCTATTACAATTCAAGGTACAAAAAGAGAAAGCGTGGGCAAAAAGTCTACAAAAGCTTTACGTGATGCTGAATTAGTTCCTTGTGTTGTTTATGGAGGTGGCGCACCATTGAACTTCTCTGCTGAAGAGAAAGCTTTCAAAGGTTTAGTATACACTCCTGAAGCACACACGGTATCTATTGAAGTTGATGGTCAAACAATTCCAGCAGTTCTTCAAGATATTCAGTTCCACCCAATTACAGACAAAATTCTTCACGTAGACTTCTATCAGTTATCTGACGATAAGCCAGTTGTTATGGAAGTTCCTGTAAGAATCACTGGACGTTCTAAAGGTGTTGTAGCTGGTGGTGTTTTACGTCAGTCTTTCAGAAAGCTAAAAGTAAAAGCTATTCCTGCTAACTTGCCAGATGAGATCGTTGTAGATGTTACTCCATTAAGAATCGGTAACAAACTTTACATCGGTGGTATCAAAACTACAGGATATACTTTCGTTCACCCTGACAATGCAGTAGTAGTTGCTGTTAAGATGTCTAGAAATGCAATGAAAGGTGGTGCAGCTGCTATGGATGATGAGGATGAGGAAGAAGCTGAAGAAGTGGCTACTCAATCTCCTGATGTTCCAACAACAGAAGAAAAATCTGCAGAATAAGACTTACTTATTTAAACAATATAAAACCTGTCAATTTATTGGCAGGTTTTTTTGTTGTTAAAAGATAAAAAGTAAAGAAATGAGAGAGGTAATATATCAAATTGGCTTTTCATTGTTTTGTTCCTTCGCTTTACTACTTTATCAATTTTCTTCACTCCTAATCATTGAATATTTCTATGAACTGACAAGTATCAGTACTCAACCTAATGCTTCCTTTCAGAAAAAAAGCCGTAAATTTGAAGAGTTCTAAATAAGAACGTTTTAATTTAAAAAATAAATAAATGTTTGACATTCAGGAAATAAGAAGCCAGTTTTCTATATTGGACAGAGAAGTGAATGGTAAGCCGCTGGTTTATCTGGACAATGCAGCTACATCTCAAAAGCCAAATTTGGTTTTAGAAGTCTGTCACGCATATTATACAGAACTTAATGCCAATGTTCACAGAGGAATTCACACGTTAAGCCAATTGGCAACGGAAGAAATGGAGCTTTCCAGAAGAAAAATTCAGAAATTCATCAATGCTGAACATGATTTTGAAGTAATCTTTACAAAAGGAACAACAGAAGGGTTGAACCTCATCGCTTATATTTTAACACAAAAATTACAAAAAGATGATGAGATCATTATTTCCTATCTGGAGCATCACTCCAATATTGTTCCCTGGCAAATGCTTTGTGAAAGAACGGGAGCAAAACTTCGTGTAATTCCTATTGATGAAAATGGAATTTTGCAGTTGGATTACTTGGATGAATTCTTAAGTGAAAAAACAAAGGTTGTTTCTGTGAATCAGGTTTCCAACGCATTAGGAATTGTGAATCCTATTGAAGAAATTATTGCAAGAACGAGAAAGAATACAGAGGCTTATATTGTTATTGATGGCGCTCAGTCTGCTCCACATTTCAATATTGATGTTCAGAAGATGGATTGCGATTTCTTTGTTTTTTCAGGACATAAAATGTATGCTCCAATGGGAACAGGTATTTTATATGGAAAGCGTGAAATATTGGAAGCTTTGCCTCCATTCCATGGAGGAGGAGAGATGATTGCAACATGTTCTTTTGATGGAACAACCTATGCAGGGCTTCCTTTTAAATATGAAGCAGGGACTCCCAATGTAGGAGGAAATATTGCTTTAGGAGCAGCCGTTGATTTTATGGAAAGAATTGGGCGTCAAAATATCCAGAATCATGAAAATGCTTTGCTGGAGTATGCTCAAAGACAGCTTTTAGAATTGGAGGGTATTAAAATCTATGGTGAAAAGGCTAATAGAACAGGAGTTGTTTCCTTTAATCTTGAGGGAGTAGGGATTTCGTCTGATGTAGGAATGATCCTGGATAAAATGGGTATTGCTGTAAGAACAGGACACCACTGTACACAGCCAATCATGGATTTCTTTAATATTGCGGGAACGGTAAGAGCAAGCTTTGCTGTTTATAATACCTTTGCCGAAATTGATATTTTGGTTGAAGGAGTGAAAAAAGCACAGCGAATGCTGAGCTAGCCATAAAGCTAATAATTAAACATATAAAAAAGCCCTGTCAGTAATGACAGGGCTTTTTTATTAATTTAAACTTTCAGAGTGAAAGTTAATTTTGTTTTTAATGATTAGGTTTCCACTCAACAACTGCTCTTATGAATGCCTCAGCATTTTCAACAGGAACATTTGGCAGAATTCCGTGTCCGAGGTTTGCAATATATCTGTCCTTTCCGAAACGGTTAATCATTTCATTTACCATTTTCTTGATGGTTTCAGGTGTTGAATGTAATCTTGCAGGGTCAAAGTTTCCTTGTAATGTCATTGTGTGATTAGTCAGTGTTCTTGCGAATTCTGGCTTAATAGTCCAGTCAACACCAAGAGCAGAAGCCTTAGACATTGTCATATCTTCCAATGCAAACCAACATCCTTTTCCAAATACTACAACATGAGTAAGTGGGCTTAATGCTTCAACGATCTGGTTGATATACTGCCAAGAGAACTCCTGATAATCAGTTGGAGAAAGCATTCCTCCCCAAGAATCAAATACCTGTACGGCAGAAACCCCTTTTTCTACTTTTCTCTTTAAATAAGCAATAGTAGTATCTGTGATCTTTTGAAGTAGCAAATGAGCAGCCTCAGGCTGTTGGAAACAGAATGACTTTGCAATATCAAAAGCCTTGCTTCCTTTACCCTCTACGCAATAGCAAAGGATTGTCCATGGAGAACCGGCAAAACCAATCAACGGAATGTCGTTGTCTAATTTCTGAAGAGTTAGCTCAATAGCATCAAAAACGTATCCTAAAGTATCATTCACATCCGGAGTTTCAATGTTCTGAACCTGTTCCATTGTTCTGATCGGAGTATCCAACCATGGTCCAACAGATTCTTTCATTTTGAAATCAATCCCCATCGCCTGTGGAACCACCAAAATATCTGAAAACAAAATCGCAGCATCCAAAGGAAATCTGCGGATAGGCTGCATGGTAATCTCAGCAGCAAGTTCAGGGGTCTGACATCTTGTGAAGAAATCATACTTATCTCTTAAGGCAATGAATTCCGGCAGATATCTTCCAGCCTGCCTCATCATCCAGACAGGAGGTCTTTCAACGGTTTCTCCGCGAAGTGCTTTTAAATATAGGTCGTTTTTTATCATAATCTATTTAAAGTAATATTACCTTCCAATTCGGTAACAAATATTTTAAAATTTTCCTCCCATTTCGTTCCTGATCAATTCAAAGATTGAGGTCAGTGTATTTTCTTCGGAAGTAAAAATTCTTTCTTGAGTGTAATTCCTCAATTCCCCGGATGTGGTTTCTCCAATCGAAAACAACTTCATATCCTTTAAGGAATTTTGCTTTGCAAAACTACGAACTCCGCTTGGACTAAAAAATACTGCGGCATGATATTTTTCAGGTATTAACGGATTGGTTTCCTCCGTGTTGTAGATCGTAATTTTTTTATACTTAATATTTTGCAGAGGAAGATCATTGTCCAAAACATTAATGGCAAGGTTGCCGCAAAAATGGAGAAACTGTTCATGCTGACAGTTTCCGATAATAAATCGGGATAACATTTCAGCATTTTTCAACACCTTAAACGTTCCAAAGCCATTTTTCCTTAAAGCTCTTTTGGTTTTCTCTCCAACGCAATAAATCTTATTATAATTTTTTGCTGTAAAATCTTCATTGGGCTTGAAGCGGTTTTTGAAAAACGCAGCCACACCATTCACGCTGGTGAAAATCAGGGAATAGTTTTTAAGTTCAAAAGGACTAATTATAATAGGTTTGGTCTTGATTACCTCAACACAATCAACCGAAATATCCTCTCCTAATTCTTTGGATATAATCAATTGGTCTATATTTTTGGTAAATAAGATTTTCATATTTCTGCTAAGTAAAGATGAATGGGATGCTAAAGGAAGCTTACAATAATCCTTAGATCTGGCTTTTAATTTCTACCATTAATTCCTTTCCACCGTTTTCAAGGACCACTTTTGCGAATTTTTCACCAAAGTTCTCTGATGAGTTGTATTCAAAGTTCTCATCAATGGCAATACAGTTTTTACCATCCAGAGAGCAAAGTGCTGCCGTAAAGCGGATCTGATCCCCGATGATTTCTGCAAATGCCCCGATAGGTGCGGTACAGCCTCCTTCTAATGTGCTTAGGAAATTTCTTTCCATTTCTACGCAAATTTGTGTAGGCTCATGGTTGATTTGTCTTAGGATTTCATTGATCTCCGGTTTGTCGGAATGTCCTGCAACAGCAATTACACCCTGCGATGGAGCTGGGATCATTACCGGAAGCATTTCGTAATCAATTTCCATTTTCATTCTCTTGATACCAGCCAAAGATAGAATGGTAGCATCAAAATTTCCATCTTCAAGCTTTTGAAGACGGGTTTGAATATTTCCACGAATATCTGAGAATTCCGTGGTAGGGTAATGTCTTAACCAGAATGCTCTTCTTCTCAAGCTGCTGGTTGCCAGTTTCAGTTCATGAAACTCTTTATTTCTTGCAGATTCCTTTCTGATTAGGATATCCTGAGGGAAATCTCTTTCCAGATAAGCAATCATCTCAATGTTTTGAGGTAACTGAGTCGGGACGTCCTTTAAAGAATGAACAGCGATGTCTATTTCGTCGTTGAGTAGTGCCACATCAAGATCTCTTGTGAAAACACCGGTAATTCCCAGTGAATACAATGGCTGATTAAGGTTCTTATCGCCAGAAGAAACGATAGGAACAATCTCCGTTAAATAATTGTTGTTCTGAAGGTGCCTCGCAACCTCTCTTGCCTGCCAAAGTGCAAGTGCGGAATTTCTTGTTCCGATTCTAATGCTTTTCATTGAATTCGTTGTTTGGTTGTTCAACTAATATTTCGTGCATTAATTTACTAATTTCTTCGGCTTTTAAAGGATTGTCGATGATATATTTTGCAAAACGGTTGGTAATCTTCTGGATCATTTTATCCGAAAGCTCCATATCTGTAATGTCTATATATTTATTCTTCTTATAGAAATTATGCATCTCATTGCGTTCCATGTTCTTTAAAACAGCCTTGAAATGATGAATATTGGGTGCCAGTTTTCTCTTTTTTTCCCACTCAATGAAGTCTTTCATCAATTCCTTGATGATCTTTTCAGCTTTTGGAATTTCTTTTTCCCGCTGTTGGATCGTTTCCTGGATTTGTTTTGAAAGTTCATCAACATCAATTAAGGTTACATTTTCATTTTCCGTTACATTTTTTTCAACGTTATGCGGAATGGAAAGATCAATAACTAACGTTTCTTTTCCATTAGGGAAATGAGATTGGTTGATAATCGGGTGTTTGGCCCCGGTTGCCACGATGAGAATATCAGTGTTTTTTAATTCCTTGTCAAAATCAGAATAATCAACATGAGGAATATTATATTTCTGGGAAATCTTTTCAGCTTTCTCCTGAGTTCTGTTTGCTATTTTAATTTTAGGCTGGAAGACATGTTTTACCAAATTTTCAACGGTATTTTGTCCAATTTCACCTACTCCTAAAAGAAGAATGTTCTTTTCAGCAATTCTCTTTTGGCTATTTAAAATATAATGTACTGCTGCATAGGAAACAGAAGCCGCACCATTAGAAATGCCGGTTTCATTTTTAATTCTTTTCGAAATCTGTATCGCTGCATTAATAGCCCTTTCCAGATATGGATTAGAATTTTGTCTCTCTTTTTTGAAGCGGCTGTATGCTTTTTTAATCTGACCGATAATTTCAAAATCTCCAATAATCTGACTTTCAAGACCGGCAGCTACTCTAAAAAGATGTATGAGTGCTTCTTCTTTAGTAAGAATATTGGCAAACTGAAGAAAATCCGTAAGATGAACTCCAATGGTTTTGCAATATTCTTCTGCTACTAAAAGATAATTGGGGGAAGTCGTATAAATTTCAGTCCTGTTACAGGTGGAGACCACAAATGCATCCCCAAGATCTTCCTGATGGACCCGGGAAACAAAGTTCTTGATGTTTTCATCAAAGAATGCAAACTTTCCTCTCGTTTCTACATCGGCCTTTTCGTAGCTGATGGAAAGCACGGCAAAATTCGATGTTCGATGGATGTTGGAATACTGTAACATAAGCAGTCGCAAATTTACGATTTTTTTAATTAATCAGCCCCTGATACTGTATATGATAATTATCGTAAAAAACTATAAGAGGTTTAGGTGAAAGCTGAAGCTTTTGGAATGAAAAGGTAAAGGAGTGGAATGGTAAAAAGGTAAATGTCCGGTGTTATTTCTTCTGATTATTTGCTTTTTCATCTTGTTAACCTCAGAATTTTTAACAATAAACGCAATTTTAGAATCTTTGCCTCTTCGTTTTCTTTGCTTTCCAGGTATTCTTTTGTTATTTTACTCTTTTGCTATTTAGCCTTTTGGCCTCCCAATTTTCCTCATTAATTTTAGTTTAACTCAAACTCTGTAATTATCTAGACAGAAAGTTAATAAAGAATTATAAATTTTAATAAAATTTTAACCAAATAATGTTAGTGGGAAATTTCTTTAGTAGTGTTAAATTTATATCTTTGTAATCTTAAAATCAGAAGAAAAATATGAGTTTATTTGATATGTTTACGCAAGAAATTGCGATAGACCTAGGAACAGCTAATACCCTTATCATCCATAATAATAAAATTGTTATAGATCAACCGTCAATTGTCGCAATTGAACGTTCTACGGGTAAACCCATTGCTGTAGGTGAACAGGCTAAGCATATGCAAGGTAAAACTCACGAGGATATCAAGACAATCCGTCCATTGAAAGATGGGGTTATTGCAGATTTCCACGCTTCTGAACACATGATTAAGGAATTTATCAAAAAAATTCCTGGAATTAAAGGTAAATTTATACAGCCTGCATTAAGAATTGTAATCTGTATTCCTTCTGGTATTACTGAAGTTGAAAAAAGAGCGGTAAGAGATTCTGCTCAAAAAGTAAATGCTAAAGAAGTGAGATTGATCTATGAGCCAATGGCAGCAGCTATAGGGGTTGGAATTGACGTACAAAAACCTGAGGGTAACATGATCATCGATATAGGTGGAGGTACTACGGAAATTGCTGTAGTAGCTTTAGGAGGTATCGTGTGTGACAAATCTGTGAAAATTGCAGGAGATGTATTTACAAATGATATTGCTTATTACTTAAGAACTCACCATAATCTTTATATTGGAGAAAGAACTGCTGAAAGAATCAAAATTGAAGTTGGTTCTGCAGTTGAAGATCTTGATGTAGATATTGAAGACATCCCTGTACAAGGTAGAGACCTTATCACCGGTAAGCCTAAAGAAATTATGGTAGGCTATAAGGAGATTGCACGTGCATTAGACAAGTCTATCATCAGAATTGAAGATGCTGTAATGGAAACTCTTTCTCTTACTCCACCGGAATTGGCGGCTGATATCTATAAAACAGGTATTTATCTTGCAGGAGGAGGAGCGTTGCTAAGAGGTCTTGCAGACAGAATTCACAAAAAGACAGGTCTTCCTGTGTTTGTAGCGGAAGATCCGTTGAGAGCCGTAGTGCGTGGAACAGGTATTGCCCTTAAGAATATGGATAAATTCAATTTCTTAATTAAATAATTTTAACTTTTTACGACTTTATATCTGAATGGGATTTTTGCTGAGACTATTTTCGAAGAACACACTTTTTGTCTTCTTTATATTCCTGCAAATTATTGCTCTGGTTTTGATATTCACTAGAAATGCCATGCAGAAATCCTGGATTGCAGGCCAAACAGCTGCATTTAATTCGTGGGTTTCCGGATATATTGATGAAGGAGTTTCTTATCTGAAGCTAAAACAGATCAATGAGGATCTTGTCATTCAGAATAAAGCCCTTATGACTGAACTTTATGGAAAAGACGGTGTAAAAAATCCTGTCTTCAGAAAAGTTCATGATACCATTGGTGGTGGGCAGATCTATACTTTTGTTGACGGAGAAATTGTTTTTAACAGTATCAACAGAAGAAATAATTATTTTACAATCAATCGTGGTAAGAGAGACGGGGTCTTTCCTCAGATGGGAATAATGGGACCTAGAGGGATCGCGGGAATTGTTATTAATTCTACAGATAGTTATGCTCTGGTTCAATCTGTATTGAGTGTAAACAAAATCAGAATTAATGCAGCACTCAAAAATTCAGGATACTTCGGTACTTTAACATGGAATGGAGATAACTCCAGGGTGATGCACCTTGCGGATATTCCAAAATATGTTGCATTAAAAATAGGTGATACGGTTGTTACAGACGGAAAGTCGGCAATCTTCCCGAAAGGGGTTACCATTGGTACTATTGCTGGTTATTCTGTAGATAATAAAACAGGATTCTGGGATATCTCAGTTGAACTGAGTGAAAAAATGGGAGCATTGAATAAAGTGTTTGTAGTAAAGAATCTTAAAAAAGCAGAAGTGCAAAAGATTCAGGATACTATGCAGGCTGTAATAAAGAAAGAAAATGATTAGCAGGACTTTATTTACCGACATATTGATCATGATTTTTCTTGTTGCATTACAGGTATTTGTTTTGAACAGGATTACTCTTTTCGGGAAATATACTCCGGTATTATATCCTGTATTTGTCATGTTCTATCCTTTCTTTAGAAACAAATTTCAGTTCCTGGCACTAAGTTTTTTAATGGGGCTGGCTATTGATGGATTCCTTTATTCATGGGGAATCAATGCCTTTGCTACAACATTGATTGCTTATTTTAGAACATTGATATTCAGGACTTCCACGGATACTTCCACAGACTTTTTTTCTTTTCAGTCCCTTCAATGGGCGCAGTTTTTGCTGTTTTTATTTTCAAGTATTTTTCTGCATCAGCTTCTAGTACAATATATTGAGTTCTTTAAGTTTAGCAGATTTTTTGAAATATTATTTAATGTGTTGGTAACAAGTGTTATTTCATTTATCTTTATCGTCATCTACGCATTAATATTTAAAATCAAACAAAAAGTTTGAACACACGTTATTTAAAAATTTTTTCCATCCTTGTTGTAATCGCTCTTATTTTTGTAGCGAGGCTTGCTTATTTGCAGTTGTTTACAGACCGTTATGCATTAAATGCAGCCAATACTTCCATTAAAACAGAATATGTTATTCCGCAGCGAGGAGTCATTTTTGACAGAAACGGTAAAATAATGGTAGGGAATCAGCCTGCCTATGAAATTTCTTTTACTCAGGCTTTAATGAAACCGGATTTTGATACATTAGGTTTTTGTGGCTTGATGAAAATCAGTAAATCTGATTTTATCAAAAAGATTGAATTTATTAAAAAGGAAAAATATTATTCTAAGCTGACCCCCATGACTTTCATTAAGGACCTCAGCAGAGAAGATATAGCAAGAGTTCAGGAAATTATTTTTAAGTATCCCGCTTTTAATATTGTCTCAAGACCTCAGCGTCAATACGAAGTCTCCACCTCCGGAAATCTTTTGGGGTATACAAGTGAGGTGAATGAAAGAGATATTAAAAAAGATTCCATATACTATTTACCTGGAGATTTTATAGGAAAAACAGGCGTTGAAAAATCCTACGAAAAAGAACTTCGTGGAGTAAAAGGAGTGAAATACATCCAAAAGGATATCAGGCTCCGAAATATTGGTTCCTATAAAAACGGATCTTTGGATAAAGATGTGATTACAGGTAAAGACATTACCTTAACGATTGATTATGACCTTCAGAGAGCGGCTGAAGAAATGCTGGTAAATAAACACGGTGCAATTGTTGCTTTAGACCCTAATAATGGGGAAGTATTAGTGGCAGCAACGGGACCAGATATTGATCCGAACCTTTTTACCGGACCTTATAAATCAAAAAATTTATATGCGCTGTCAAAAGACACGCTTTACGAGAATAAACCCACTTTTGATCGTTCTTTACAGGCGGGATATCCTCCGGGGTCAACTTTCAAATTGTTGACAGCCCTAGCGGCAATGCAGATGGGGGTAATGGATGAAAAAACTGTTTTCCCATGTGGTGGAGGGTTTTTCTATAAAGGTAAAAGAATTAAAGGGCACGGTGGAGCTGATCCCCTAATTCCTTCAATTCAAGTATCCAGTAACTGTTTTTTCACCTACGCGTTTATTGCAATAATCAAAAAATATCCAGGGAATCCTTCAAAAGGTGTTGATGAGTGGAAAAAGATCATGAGCAGTTTTGGAGTTGGAGAGTTTTTAAATAATGATTTTGCTGTGGGTGCAAAAGGAAGAATACCTTCAGGAGACTTTTACGAGAAAAGGTTTAAGGCCATCATGAAAGCAAGTGGTTCCCAGAGAACTGATTTTAAAAACTGGGATGAGATGTCAACCGGAGCTATTTATAATGGGATGGGACAGGGAGATGTTTTGGTAACTCCTATTCAGCTTGCAAATTATGTAGCTGCTATTGCTAACAAAGGGTGGTATTATACCCCTCATATCGTAAAAGGAATTGACGGAAAGGCAAATCCTGATCCAAGATTTAAGGTTAAGCATAAAACTTTGGTTGACCCAAAACATTTTGAACCTGTTTTAAAAGGTATGGAAGCCGTAGTTTTGAGAGGAACGGCAAGAGGGTTAAAATCTAATGACTTTACACAATTAGCCAAAACAGGTACTGCACAGGTTCCACAAGGAAAGGATAATTCAATCTTTGTATTGATTGCTCCGGCTGATAAACCCAAAATTGTTGTGGTTGCCGTAATGGAACATGCCGGATTTGGAGCTACATGGGCGGGGCCAGCTTGTACAGTGATTGCTGAAAAATATATTACTGGTGATTTGAAAAGAGAAAATCTGTATAAAAAAATGATTACTTCGAGTTTCATGCCGGAATATAAAAGACAATGGATTGCAGATTTGAAACGTAAAGGACTTTATAAAGATCCTAAACCCGATTCAATTAAGCAAAAGAGAATAAAGGATAGCCTGAATTTGGTTAAGCAACAAAAAGCCAAGCTTCAAAAGAAAATAGAAGAGGAAACTAAAAATAATAACGCTGCTAAAAAATCTACCAAGCGATGAAATGGACTGAAGGAATAGATAAACTGGGCCTTGGGCTGTATTTCCTGCTTTGCATTTTTGCCATTGCAAATATTTACAGTGTTGACCAGAAGTTAGGAGAAAAGCAGTTGGCTTTCTTCTGTATATCTTTATTTGTAGGGCTTATCATATTTGTAGGGAGAAGTAAGTTCTTCGAAAATATGTCTGGAATTATTTATATCGGTGGTGTTCTCTTATTGATAGGTCTTTTCCCTTTTGGAAAGGAAATCCTGGGCCAGAAAAACTGGTATAAATTCGGAAGTTTTACCATGCAGCCTGTGGAGTTTGCAAAAATAGGGACCGCTTTGATGCTTGCCAATTATGTTTCCGGACCTGATTTTAATCTGAAAAACAGAAAGTCCTTATTAACAGCTTTGGCAGTTATTGGTATTCCGGCTGTAGTAGTATTGGCTATTCCTGATGTTGGGTCTATGCTTGTATTTATTGCATTTTTCATTGCTTTATATAGAGAAGGACTTAGTGGAATGTTGTTTGGTGTAGGTTTTATCTTTGCAGGAGTTTTCCTTGTTGCATTGGCAATACCTCCGGTGTATGTGGCTGTGGCCATTTTGGTAATAGCCGGTGTTTTGATTGCTATGAACTACCATAGAATGTCCTGGGATGTGATTTCTATTTCAGGAATTACGGGATCTATTCTTTTGCTTTGTGGGTTGGCATTTGGCTCACCTTTTATCTTAGAAAAACTTCCCAAGCACCAGAGAGAAAGAATTGAGGTTCTTTACAAAGGTGAAAAGGCATTTAGGGATACTTCAGGATACAACTTGTTATACTCCAAGACTGCAATTGGTTCCGGAGGACTTTGGGGGAAGGGATATCGTGAGGGATCTGTTACCCAGGGAAAATTTGTTCCTGAGCAGGAAACCGATTATATATTCTGTACAGTAGGAGAGGAGTGGGGATTCATGGGGAGTGCTATTCTTATTTTGTGCTACATGGTTTATATTGGCCGAATCTATTATCTGGCTGAAAGACAGAAATCCACTTTTAACCGTGTATTTGGATATTGCTTTGCTTCGATCCTGCTGATGCACTTTTCAATCAATTTAGGAATGGTTATGGGACTTTTCCCAACGGTAGGGATTCCTCTTCCGTATTTCAGTTATGGAGGTAGTTCCTTGCTGGCATTCTCAATGATGACTTTTATTTTCTTTAAACTTAACTATTCAGATAAAAACAGTTTAGTATAGATATTCTCTTTAGGCAAAAAAACAAAGCTGTAAAGAGAGGAGGTCTATTCTTATTTTTAGTTCTGCAAAATAGGCAGACTGTGAAGTTATACCCATAAATCATTATACTTTTATGAAAGAAGCTTATGTCTTAGATCAAAACTTTGAAAATGTAGATTGTTCTCATTTAGAAAAAGGGGAATACGAAAACTGCACTTTTAGAAACTGTCGTTTTGAATATATAACTCTTTCAGGTTTTAGTTTTACAGACTGTGAGTTTATAGAATGTAATCTTAGCATGGCAAAACTTGTTGGTACAGCATTTAGAGGCGTAAATTTTAAAGAATGTAAAATGTTTGGGCTTGAGTTCAGTAGTTGCAATGAATTTGGAATGTCATTTTCATTTGACGGCTGTTCACTGAACAATTCAATATTTTATCAAACTTCAATTAAGAAAACCGTTTTCAAAAACTCCCGATTGATTGAGGTTGATTTCACTGAATGTGACTTATCAAATGCAATCATTAGTAACTGCGATTTGTCTGGTGCTGTTTTCGATAATACAAACCTTGAAAAGACAGATTTAAGGACATCATTCAACTATTCAATAGATCCGGCTTTAAATAGGCTTAAAAAGGCCAGATTTTCACTTTCTGAAGTATATGGTCTATTATATAAGCTCGATATAGAAATAGATAGGAATAGCTAAGCTAGAGTCGCTTGATGCCCCAGAGGTGAGAAGATGGCACTTTTAAAAATATTGAGAATAGGCATTACCTGAAACTTATTTGTATTAATAAGAGGGTATAATATATTAAAATATAAAAAAGCCATCAGGATCTGATGGCTTCATTATTTAAATCAATTATTTATAAAATTAAAAATTTGCTGGTGTAGCTGGAGTAGTTGACGCTAGGTTGTTATAAGCTTCTCCTTCTTCGTTGATTACTCTTTTTGCGAATCTGTATTTAGGTCCCCAATAAGAGTCATTCAGTGATGAGATCATTACTCCCTTTGATGTTGCTGCGTGGATGAATTTTACTTCCCCTTCTTCAGTAACACTTTCTACAATACCTACGTGAGAAATTCTTCTTCCATGAGAAAAGAAAATTAAGTCTCCTTTCTGTAGGCTTTCCTTTTCAATTCTTTCTCCCTCCTGAGCCTGAGATGCTGCTACTCTTGGTAAGCTAAGGCCTGCTGCAGCTCCGAATACAGAAAGAACAAAAGCTGAACAATCTATACCTCTTCTTGTAGTTCCTCCATATCTGTAAGGAGTTCCAAGGTATGTTTCAGCTTCAGTAAGGATACCGTCAATGGTTTTATTATATCTGACTGCTTTTGCAATCTCAGAATTCTTAATGGCTTTTTTAGCGCTAGCTATAGATGCGGCCTTTTCAGCAAGAAAAGAATCGATAAGTCGTTGCTTATCCAGCTCCATTTTTTTGTTATCAATAGAAGCTAGTTTGGCATCTGTTTTGTATTCTTTAGCGTAAGTTGCTGGTTTTGAAACTACATAATTAGTAGCGCACGATTGCAATGATACTGTAGTAACTAAAGCAACTAAATAAAACAAAACTCTTTTCTTCATATATATTTGATTAACCGTGTTAAAAAGGAATATTTATTTCCAAAAGCAATACAAAAGTAGAGATTCCGAGTAAAAGACCCCTGATATGATAATTGTCAGGATCTTATTTTAACACTATTTAACATATTATTTGCTTATGTTAAAGAAAAATAAACCGCAACAGCCTATTTTTGGTGAGCTTGCGGTTTTTTTTATTAAGATTCTTTAACAAACAATATCGATTTTCTTCTATAAATCGGCATTTAAGATTTAAAAATCCAATTTTTCAGGTTGTTAACAAAACAAAAAAATTCCCCGGAAAACCGAGGAATTTAAACTAATATGGAACTTTACAGGTGTTATTTTGTAAACAACATTTCTCTGTATTTTGTCAACGGCCAAAGCTCATCGTCTACCATCATCTCAAGAGCATCAGAAGCTTCTCTGATTCCGTCAAATAAAGGTTTTACATTGTTACAATAGCTTTCTGCCTGTTTTTGGCTGTCTGATATGTTTTTTGTTGTTTCTCTTGCTTTAAGAAGATCTTCAACACCAAGCTTGATTTTAGAAACATTTTCAGAAATGCTTGTAATTAAACTCATCTGCTCTTTTGCCAATGGTTTAAATTCTTTATCTCCAAAGATCTCTTTAAGGCCTTTTACGTTTTCAATTAATCTGTTCTGATAATTTAAAGCAGAAGGAATGATGTGGTTTCTTGCGATATCACTTAATACTCTTGCTTCAATATCAATAACAGTAGAGTATTTTTCTAACTTAATTTCGTTTCTAGCCTCAACTTCTCTGTGGTTGAAAATTCCCATCTCTTCATATAGATCTAAGAACTTCTTATCCATCTCCTGTTTAAGAGCTTCAGGAGTTGTTTTAAGGTTGTTTAGTCCTCTTTTCTCAGCTTCTTTTGCCCAGTCATCAGAATATCCGTCACCTTCAAACATAATGTTTTTACACTGCTTGATATATTCTCTTAATATATTAAAGATCGCTTCATCTTTCTTAAGGCCGGTTTCAATTAAAGCATCCACTTCTTTCTTGAAATCATTTAATTGTTTAGCCGCGATGGTGTTCATTACAGTCATAGACTCTGCGCAGTTTGCAGAAGATCCTACCGCTCTGATCTCAAATTTATTTCCTGTAAACGCAAATGGAGAAGTTCTGTTTCTATCCGTGTTGTCCAATAGGATTTCAGGGATTTTTCCAACTACATTTAATTTTAATTCTGTTTTTTCTTCCGGAGATAATTTCCCGTTAGTTACTTTTTCCAGTTCTTCCAAAACGCTGAACAACTGGGTTCCGATGAATACGGAGATAATTGCAGGTGGAGCTTCGTTGGCACCTAGTCTGTGATCGTTGCTTGCTGAAGCGATACTTGCTCTTAAAAGGTCAGCATATTCGTGAACGGCTTTAATAGTATTCACGAAGAATGTTAAGAACTGTAAGTTTTTCTTAGGGTTCTTTCCTGGACTTAAAAGGTTTTCCCCTGTATCTGTAGCTAAAGACCAGTTGTTGTGCTTTCCGCTTCCGTTTACGCCAGCGAAAGGTTTTTCGTGGAATAGGATGTGGAAGTGGTGCTTGTGAGCTACTCTTGCCATGATATCCATCAATAAAGAGTTGTGGTCTACGGCAACGTTTACTTCTTCAAACATTGGGGCAAGCTCAAATTGGTTAGGTGCTACCTCGTTATGTCTTGTTGTTGCAGGAATACCCAATTTCATACATTCAATTTCCAACTCCTTCATGAAGTTCATTACTCTTGTAGGGATAGATCCGAAGTAGTGGTCGTCTAGCTGCTGTCCTTTTGCAGGAGAGTGTCCCAATAATGTTTTACCTGTTAAAACAAGATCCGGACGTGATTGGTATAAAGCTGAATCAACAAGGAAATATTCTTGTTCCCAACCTAAAGTAGGGGTTACTTTTGTTACGTTTTTGTCAAAATACTGCATTACACTGGTTGCAGCTTCATCTACAGCATTCAAAGCTCTTAATAAAGGTGCCTTATAATCTAAAGTTTCACCGGTATAAGAAATGAAGATGGATGGAATACATAATGTAGTCCCCATAATGAAAGCAGGAGATGTAGGATCCCAAGCTGTATAACCCCTTGCTTCGAATGTGTTTCTGATTCCTCCATTAGGGAAAGATGATGCATCCGGCTCCTGTTGGATCAGCATGTTTCCACTGAATCTTTCAATGGCTCTGCCTCCTTCAATCGGAGTAAAGAAAGAATCGTGCTTTTCTGCAGTAGTTCCTGTCAAAGGCTGAAACCAGTGAGTATAGTGAGTTACTCCTTTGCTCATCGCCCAGTCTTTCATCGCCACCGCTACCTGGTCTGCGATATGTCTTTGGATCTTAGTGCCTTTTTTAATGGCGTCCATGATAGAACCGAATGCTTCTTTTGTTAAATATTCTCTCATCGTTTCTTCCGAGAAAACATTTTTACAGAATAGTTCCGATAATTTTGCAGGGATTTCAACAGAGTTATCTTTTCTGAAATCCTTAAATGGTAGGGTTTCTAATGCTTTGAATCTTAAGGTTGACATATTTGGGTGATTTTTTACAGGGCAAATTTACAAAAAAAATGAATCAAAAATATTTTACCCCTGTTTTTTTTAGGGGTATTTCAAATTTTAACTAAAATTTAAACAATGGTTTTACTTTTTTGGGAGGGGTGATTTGGAATTAAGAGCTATTGTTACGGAAAATTAAAATGAAAATAGCATTGGACCATGCATAAAATACAGTGTTCAGGGTTTTCTACGTATTAATGATATGCTTTCTGAAAATAATCATATTAATTATAATTGTTATTGACAGAACTATAACAGTTATAATATTTGCTCCATACCCTTCATTGCAAAACTGCATGAAAACAGGATAAGTTAAAGCCAATGAGAGAATATAACTTATATAGAACTTCTGAAAGTAAAGGTCAATCAGATACATTGCTACCATTGATATGATGACGAATACTCCGATTCCGTCCAGTATCCCGAATAATCCTATAATAGGACTCCTCAATAGCATTAAAAGAATATCACTACTAAAAATACCATCATCAGCCTTATTGTCTCTTATGATTAAAAATAGAGTCAACAGTAAAAAATAAAGTAAGATATGACAGATCCATAGTTTCCAAAAAAGAGAAATCTTACTTAATCTGCCTTTCACATCATTAAATACTTTTGATATTGTCATATTGCTATCCGGATTGAATCCGTCTTTTAACCTCAGCCCTAAAATTTATGCTTGTATAAATATAAGATTAAAATAGTAATATTCATTTCATATTAAAATAAAGAAGAAGATCGCCATATCTTAAAACAATACCGCCTATTTATGGGTTTTAAACAACTTAATTAAAAGATAGTTAAAATAAGTTGAGCGGAGATTTTGTATATTTGTGTGAAATTTATTTTATGACAAATTCTAGAGCAAGAGAAACTACAGAGGCTATTGAAAGGTTATACATCTCTATGAGACATTTATTTTATAGAGGATTTTTCAAGCCAGGAGGGGTTTCAGGAGAAAGTATCAGAAGTTTGTTGAAGACGATCAATCCGGAAATTTATGGTACCATGAATATTCCAAACAAATTGGAACTGGACGGGTTGATGTATGTTTTAGACAGGCTTCCTGAAGGGATTGAGGAGTGTGCTTTTATTCATCTTACATCAGATGAGGGGTTTGATAAAGGAAGTTTCGAACCTATTGTTCCAAAGAAAAGAAGAAGAAACTGCTATAGGATAGATGAACACCAGATGAATATTGAGGTTCTTTTGGGCCGTTCTGAAATTTATGATATTCTTACCCACCTTACATTCCTATTTATAGAAGCGGATAAAATCCGTAATCTGGCTTTCATTCAAGATGAAAACTGGAAGCCGATCCGTGCCTTTAAAATTATTGAAGAGGTAGTGAAGGGGGAGAAGAAATTCAGCAGAAAAGAGAAAGAAGTGGCACTTATTCATCTTTCTTCTTTAATAGGAAGATCCTTTGATGAAACGTTAAGAGCTTATAATACTTTTGGAGATGATGATAACCCTGACCGTTTATTTAAGATCATTTACAACTTAGGAAAGGTAAGTCTTGAAGATGCAAAAGGAGCAAGAGAAAGAGAAATTCATTTCAGTGCTATATTAAAGGAAAGAGTAGGACATCACTATTTTGGTGAGAAATGGGCGAACAAGGTGAAAGAGGTTTTATTTGAAAATAATCTTCACATGCGTCCGTTACATATTATTTCTGCCAATATGCACTCAGTGAAAAATATGCTGTATGCAAATGAAGCTCTTAAAAAGAAGCATAATAATGAGGTAGACTATAAGCTGTATGAAGAAATTTCAAATAAGAAAGAACTTCGTGACAAGGTATTAAAATATGCCATGGACGAGGGAATGATTCATATTGCTGATAAAAGCGGAAGTAATATTGATGTTCAGATCATTGATCTTAGCAAGACAAATCTGAAGAACACTCCATTTGCTGACTGCAAGTTCTCTGGAGATGATGTCGTGATGGTATTCGACTATGCGTTCGGAGAGCAGGCTTTCGAGGTAATGGATGAATTGCTGAAGCCTTTTGAGCAGAAAGGAGAAATATATATGATGCATGTAAAATCTGTTTCCATTATGGGGAAAGCAGGAATTCTTACCGGTGCAAAAGGAGATATAATGATCCCGACTTCCCATATTTTTGAGGGTACTGCAGATAACTATCCTTTTGAGAATGCATTAAAGCTTGATGATTTCAATGATGATGAACTAAAGGCTTTTGAAGGCCCGATGATCACCGTTTTAGGAACATCACTTCAGAATAAGGATATTCTTTCTTACTTTATGAACACTTCATGGAAAGCCATTGGTCTTGAAATGGAAGGAGCGCATTACCAGAAAGCCATTCAGGTAGCATCCAAGATCAGACACCATATTTCACCGGATCTGTTTGTTTGCTATGCTTATTATGCTTCGGATAACCCTCTGGAAACAGGAAGTACATTATCTTCAGGAGGTTTAGGCCTTACAGGAGTGAAACCAACATACCTGATTACATTGAGAATCCTTGAAAAGATCCTAAGAAGCGCAAAAAAAGAAGCTTCTGCTAAAAAATAACTGTAATTTTAAATTACAAGATCAGCCTCAGATGTATTTTGCATCTGAGGCTTTTTGTGTTTAAGAAATTCACTCTATTGATTTTCATCAATCTCTTTTAACCAATTCAATTAAAACGTATCTAAATCCATATTCAACAGAATAAAACCTCCGGATAACTCCTATTTGAGGTTTTTATTTAAATTACCTACCTTTAGAAAAAATAAAATTTTAAATGAGAAAATCGGCTGCAATCATTTTTGCGTTTATCATTTCACAATTTCATGCTCAGCAAGGAGCTTACTATCAGCAGGCTGCGAAGTACAAGATGGATATTGATGTTAACGCTGAAAAATTTACCTATCAGGGAAAACAAACCTTAGAATACACCAACAATTCTCCAGATGAGCTGAATGTGGTTTATTTTCACTTATACTGGAATGCTTTTAAACGCAACTCCATGATGGATCAAAGGGTGGCTTCCCAAGGGAAAAATGGGGACTCAAGATTGCAAAAAGACGGGATCTCAAGATTATCTTCTATTCCAAAGGACCAGGAAGGAGCTCAAAATATTCACTGGGTCAAACAGAATGGCAAGGATCTGAAGTTTGAAGTTCAGGAAACCATTATGAAAGTGTATCTGGCAGAGCCTATGAAGCCAAATTCTACAACCACTTTTACAATGGATTGGGATGCAGTAATTCCGGAACAGATTAGAAGAAGCGGAAGAAATAACAGAGAAGGGGTGGATATGACCATGACGCAATGGTACCCAAAAATTGCAGAGTATGATTATGATGGCTGGGCAACCTTTGATTATATGGGAAGAGAATTTCATGCCCCGTTTTCGGATTTTGATGTCAATATTAAAATCAATAAAGATTATGTAGTAGGAGCTGGAGGAATTCTTGAAAATCCAACAGACGTAAAAGGATATGACGCCAATGCAAAAATAAAGGCAGAGAAAGATAAAAAAGTGACCTGGAAATGGACTGCTAAGAACATTCTTGACTTTGCTTGGAGTGCGGACAGAGATTATTCTGTAGAAAGCTTTAACGTTCCGGATGGGCCGAAAGTCTATTTGGTATATCAGAAAAACGATAAGACTAAAGTTTGGAGTGAGGCTCCATCTTATATTACAAAGTATTTCCAGATCATGAATTCTCATTTCGGAAAATATGTATATCCTACCTATGCATTTATTCAAGGAGGTGATGGTGGAATGGAGTATGGAATGTGTACCATGATTTTAGGAGAAGCTAAAAATATTAAAGATTTAATGGGTCTTATGGCTCATGAAGGAGCGCACTCATGGTATCAGCAAATGCTTGCCACCAATGAATCTGTACGTCCATGGATGGATGAGGGCTTTACAAGCTATGCAGAGGGATATACAATGCATCAGTTATTCCCGGAAGAACTTCCTAACCCTTTTGCTAAAACAATAGAGGCCTATAGAAACTTCATTAAAAAAGGAATTGAAGAACCTGCAGTTTGGTTGGGAGACCATCATGACAACGGAACGTCTTATACTTATTCTACCTATGTAAAAGGAGAATTGTATTTGGTACAGTTAGGATACATTATGGGAGAGCAAAACCTTGCAGAAACCCTAAAGCAGTATTATGATCAATGGAGCATGAAGCATCCTTCAGACAGAGATTTTCTTCATATAGCACAGAAGGTTTCCGGGATGGATCTGAAGTGGTTCCACAATTACTGGATCAATACGACCAAAACAATCGATTACGGAATCAAAGATGTGAAATATGACGCAAAGTCTACCACAATTACCCTTGTGAACAACGGTCAGGTTCCAATGCCAATTGATTTCAGTGTAATGACCACAGACAAAAAGATTGTTACTTATCAGATTCCATTAAACATGACCCATACATGGAAAGAAAAGGATATTTATGGTGATTTTAAAACAATGTCTTATTGGCCTTGGACCCAGAAAGAATATACCATCACTGTTCCTTATACAAAATCTCAATTGTCTGTATTGGGAATTGATTTCAGCCAAAGAATTGCAGATGTAAACATGGCGGATAATTTTGTAGAAGTAAAATAAGAAGATAAACATATAGATAAAAGGAGTATTTGCGAATACTCCTTTTATTTTTTATAAATTTGAAACTCAAATTTTTCAAATCATAGCCTGTTAAAATATAAATGAATTCAATTGTAATAAATGTAGGGAACAGCAATATCAGATTCGGCCTTTTTAATGGTGATAATTGTGATATTTCCTGGGTGATTAATACGAAGCCTTACAGAACAGCCGATGAGCTGTATGTACAAATGCTGATGCTTTATCAGACCTATAAAATTGATCCAAAGGAAATAAATAAAGTGATCATAGGATCGGTAGTACCCCAGCTTACCAAAGTGATGAGTTCAGGGATCAAAAAGATTCATGGTGTTAATCCGGTAATTGTTGACAGAGGAACTCCATCAGGGGTACAAGCAAAATCAAAGCAGATGGGAACGGATATTTATGCCAATCTTGTTGCTGCTCACAATTTGTATCCAGGCAGAAAAAAAATTGTTATTGATTTTGGAACGGCTCTTACAGCAAGCTGTGTAACGGAAACAGGAGAAACTCTAGGAGTCATTATCGCTCCGGGAATTGTAACCTCTCTAAACTCCCTGATCAATCAAACAGCCCAGCTTCCTGATATTGAGCTTAAAAAACCGAAATCTGTTTTAGGACTGGATACTGTAACCTGTATGCAGAGTGGAATGGTGTATGGATTTTTGGGAATGGTAGAAGGGTTTGTTGACCGCATTAATGAAGAGGTGAATGACGACTGTTTTGTGGTAGCAACAGGTGGCGTTTCTCATGTTTATAAGCCTTTAACAGACAAAATTCATGTGATGGATAGACTACATACCCTAAAAGGGCTTTATTTTCTCGGAAAAGACTTATAAATTTAAATCAGGTCCGGACCTTAACTTTAACCTTGAGTAACATGAAAGAATTAAATGAATTTCCGATAATAGAAACCGAAAGGCTTATTCTCTCACAGTTGGTAGAGATGGATATTCCTTTTATTGTGGAGTTTCTTCAGCATAGAATTTATTCAGATTTGACGTCTAATATTCCTTATCCTTATATGGAAAATGATGCCATATTTTGGTTAAAAATGTCCAAGGAAGCCTTTGAAAATAATAGCGGTTATACTTTTGGGATCCGTAATAAAGAAAATCAGCTTATTGGAGCCATCGGACTGCATGACAGAGATGATGATAAAGCTGAACTGGGATATTGGATGGGAATGCCTTATTGGAATAAAGGATATGTCACCGAGGCAGCAAGAGCGATTGTAGATTTTGGATTTAAGGAATTGAATTTCAATAAAATATTTGCGACTCACTTCATTCACAATCCTGCTTCCGGAAAGATTATGGAAAAGATAGGAATGGAGAAAGAGGCTATATTAAAACAAGAAATTAAAAAAGACGGAGAATATCTAGATCTTGCTCTATATTCTATTTTCTATTTTCAAGAAATAAAGTATTAATTACTTCTTAAAAATATAAAAACAGCCTTAAAGGCTGTTTTTTTTGCTTAGTATAGCTTGCATTTTTATTAAAATAAAAGAAAAATTATCTTTTACTTTTGAAAAAGGACTTAACGATGGAAGAACATTCGTTTTCCATAATGCCTGTAATAATTTCTGTTTTGGGATGTAGAGAAAGATGTTTATCGATAAAGCCTCTTTGCTCATCTCTGGCACCAATAACTACCTTTGAGATCTGTGACCAGGAGAGTGCACCAGAGCACATTACACAAGGTTCCATTGTTACGTATAAGGTACAATCTTTTAAATATTTGCCCCCGAGGAAATTAGCTGCTGAAGTTATGGCCTGCATTTCGGCATGAGCGGTAACGTCATTTAATGTTTCCGTAAGGTTGTGTGCTCTTGCAATAATGCGGTTATTGGAAACCACAATACATCCAATAGGGACCTCATCTTTTTCCAATGCTGCTTCTGCTTCCTGCAAAGCCATCTTCATATAATATTCGTCAGTAAACATTTTAGTTAGGATTTAAAGTGAAAAATAAAAACAAACAGAAATACTTCTTTATTAATCTGAAATAGTTAAGGTCAGGGGAATTCTGAAACGAAATCTTTCCGGATCACCTTTAACAAGGGCGGGAGAAAATTTTTCAGTAATAGAATACAGGGCAATCTCTGCCTGTCTGTTGAAAGTGAAATTATCACCTTGAGCGTGAACATTACTGACGCTTCCATCCTTTTCTACAATAAAGACAACATCTGTCTTTACGGTTTTAGCATCAGAATTAACGCCATCAACGTAAAGCAGGTTGGCAACTTCCTGTCTCAGGGTATTCATGCCGCCTGGATAATCAGCCATTTTTTCCACATTCGCAGGCTTATCAGTAAGGTTTTGAGAGATTCCACCTATTGTTTTCAAGGTCTGAAGATCCTCTATATTTCTTACCTTTAGTAAAGCCCCTATTAAAGCCGTATTTTCAATACTGTCCATCTTTTTCATGAAAAAAAGAAAATCTCCTTTAATTGCTTCCTTTTTAAAAGTGTTGTTTTCGGCATCAAATTTTTTCTTGAACTCCTTATTCAACATGCCCCTGTGCTGGTTGTAATAATTTTTTACAAGCCGAAATTCTTCTTTCTGCTGTGATAAGCAAAATGAAGAAATAATACAGCAAATACAAATGAATAAAGTTCTCAATAAGGGTATATTTATGTAAATATAATCAAAAAATATGAGAACTATTTATGATTCGTTAGCTCTCAAGATATCGGTTTAAGGATTCCTGGAGATGGTTGCGAATATCATCAACTAAACATTTAGGTTCCAGAACGGTTACCTCCTTTCCATAAGAAAGAATTTCCTGCATGAAGTCATAGGTAGGGTGAAGAAAGAACTCAAAATAAATTTCTTCAGGAGTTTCCTTAGTCTCTTTTTGTGATTGGTGAAGCGGAAAACTTCTGATATATTCTCCCTGATGACGGCTGCATTTTAATACAATATTCTGAGGCTTTTGTTCTGCCAGATTCATAACTCCAAAAGCGTTTTTGAAATGTTCTCTAAAGTTATAATTATACTTTTCACGGAACTTATTTTTTCCAACATCCAGATAATTGATTCTATCCAGTCCAAATGACTTTAAAATTTTATCCTTGGTATCAATGGCGATGAGGTACCATCTGTCTTTAGACTCTTTTAAAGCCAGAGGGTGTACCTTTCTGGAAGTCATTAGTTTGTTTTTGTAATTGTAGTGTTCAAAAGAAACTACTCTTTTATTACGGATAGCAAAGAACAGATCATAAAAATGCTCTACACCAGTGGGTTTTCGGCTTTCAAAAAAAATAAAGTCGGAAAAGTTGGGATGAAGATTCAGAGCATTGCTTACCTGAAAAGATTCCAATAGTTTTTGGTTGTATTCATCCACTTCCATGATAGGGCGGCTCTCAATATAATATCGATTGTCACCCTTTTTTTTGTTGTGAATAGACAGGTTAAAAAGATCGGAAATCTCACGGATATCCCTCTGCAAGGTACGGATAGAGTAGCTTTTGATCCCTGCATCCTGGAATTCAAAGGAATTTAAAAGATAATCTTCTACCTGAGAATAGGTAGCAGGAGAACTTTCAAGTCTTTTAATGATTAAGGCATATCTAGTCAGATAAAAATCTTTTTTCATTCGGATATATTTATGTTTACAGTGTTACTTACAGTTATTAATAGGGTATGAAACACATATGTTTCATGGTAAAGTTTTGTAAGACAAATATATGCTCTTAATGCGACAAAACTTGTCGTGTTTTATTTTTTATGAAGATTTTCCGCCAACAGATTAATATCAGGTGATCAAAATTCGTATATCATTTTTTACCAGCTCTCTTTTAATATTGTAAAAGCAATATCTGTTTTTTCTCAATAAAAAGTACTGAAGTTTACCTTTAAGGATTTAAGATCCCTTTTATAGTTTATTTAACATATTTGCTTAGTTGATCATCTTTTAAAAGGTAGTTTGTAAAATCCTTAAGATTACTATCCTCCCAAGACTCTCTTATTAGGTTTATGAAATCTTTCTTTGTATCCTCGTCTTTCGCATAACATAGAATAGAAATTAGTGGTAACCATGAAACTTTAATAATTCCCATAATAGATTGAATATTATTTTCATTGTTTAAGATTTCTTCAGTAAGAAGATCTTTAAAATTTGAAGATCTTTTTGCAAATACGGCATAATAGTTCATTTTGCCATGAGGAGGTTTAGGCAGATGGAAATTTTTAATTAACTCATGATCAGACATTTTTTCTATTTCTGGTTTGATAGGTATTATATCATACATATTTATAAATTTTTAAATTTTTTTATAGATTCTAATAAATCTTTGTCAGTTACTTCGTCAAACTCACGGACAATATAATTAAGCTCATCTTCGAAATTTAATTTTAATTGTCTAATGATATTATCATGGTTGCCATTTAGTGATTTCACGAAATTTATTTCCTTAGTATAGGCATTTAATTCTGTTCTTACTCTATAATTTACATCAAATAAAGAACTCATTCCTAGAAAACCATTCTCTTGATCATCTAAGAAATGTACATACTCGTGCTCCCAAGCAGAGATAGAAGCGTTCTCGTGAACAATAATTTGACCAGGTTTTCCCTTTGATAAACCTGGAGCATACCCTAATGATTCATCCGACCTGAAAATTAATTCTACGCCTTTATTTTTAAGATCTAGTGTAATTTGTTTTAATCTTTCAGGGTGAGATCTAGAGGCAGGACCTAAAATATCTGCTACCGGATCTGCAATGGAATTGAAATAATTACTCCTTATTTTATTTCTGGTATCATTTCTGAAAGTTTTTAAATTTGTGAAAAGATCATTTATAATTTGTTTGAAATTACCATTTTCTCCTTTTAGAAATCTTAATAATTCCTGAAATCCATCAATTACGTTTTTAATTGATTTTACAACAAATTTACTGAAGGTTCTGATCTTGCGGGCGACTCCCTTTACAAGCCCCCATCCCAGTCTGAAAATTCCAAAAATAGTTTCTTCTAGTTTCTGTATGATAATAGGAATACTCAAAGTGCCTCCACTTACTAGGGCTCCTACAATAATTTCAATGATCAACGATATAATAAAACCATAGGCATATCCAATAAAATAACCGCAGGCTATTGGATCAAAAGTAAGCTTTATTTCTTTTAATTTTCCATAAATGTATTTGACTATTTCTATAAAATCAATATTTTTAATAGATTGAATTGCCTCATCAAACTGTTCTAAAAGAGTAGGAAGATATTTGTCAATATTTTGTGCAAAATCTTTACCTAATGTGATGCCGTCATAAATCATTTTTACCATGGCAAATATCCCGGATACAGCATCTATAAGGCCATTCCATATTCCGCAAAGTAAAGCATTGTATACTTTTGTTCCATATTTTAGAATTTCTATCTCAGAAATATTTTCTAGATTAGAGGCTATATGGTGCATGATATAATAAGCATCTAAATAGGATTTATATAAAATCTCCAAGAGGCCCTTAGGTGGACTGTCGTGCTTAAAGTCTTTTTTTATATTTAATAATGATTTTACAAAACCGTTTTGCTCTGCAAGCATCGTCTTTAAATATCGGCTTATCTCAGTAAAGTTTACTGTTCCTGATCCATTTTTTCCGGATGAAATGAGGGGGTTATATTGATAATTTTCTTCAAGCTTTCCATTTTCAAGTCTCGGTGGTCTGGGCTGCCATCGGTTTTCCTCAAGCCTTGCTTCTTCAATGGTTTCAATAACTTTTTGAAGAACAGAACTTGTTGTGGCTCTCATTGCATCATTGGTAAGAATCCCTAGACTTGGATGGATTAGAGAAATTCCACTGGAAAAAAAAGAAGCTACTTTGAAATAGGTTTTAGCGATATCAATCCGGGTGTCTTCAATATATCCCTTTTCCAAAAGGCTTCTTATTTGACTATCAGTTAATTCAGGTACTACAGCTTTGATTTCTTTATAGAGTTCTGTATTGTCATATACATCATAGGCAAGTCTTTTCTTTGAGTTCAGAAAATTTATTACATCATCTGAGATTTTTATAGCTCCGTAGGTTCCACTGATATTGTCTTTAGAGTTATCTTCAACAAATATTAGTATCTCTCTGCCTTTAGGATTTGAAACTTCAAAACATTCTTTAAGCTTTGTTGCCTCTGTGGAAGAAAATATGATGACTTTAAAAGCAAAATTTTTAACATCTTGTACACCATAATAATAAAAATCCTTAACTGTGGTTTTGATTACAGATGTTAGATCACTTCTGTTATCAGGAATGTAGGTAAAAGTACCCTCTACTGGGGAGTTTCCATCCGGATAGTATTTCTGCTGCAAATCTTCTGCTGACTGGTTAAATAATTTTACCGTTGCCAAAGGACTTACATTACTCATTCCTCTTATATTTTCACCTAACGTAAAAGCGGTTTTTAACGATGGAAACTCAGGGAAAGAGAATTTATGATCCATTAAGAAAGCTTCATCACCAATATCGAATACATCTTTATAATCTGTGTTTTTCATTTTTAATAATTTTAAAGAGTAATAAAAAAGGCAGAGTTTTTAGGTCTGCCTTCTTTCATCATGATTATTTTTTGCTTTTTTTACAGCAATAATAATTCAGTTGGTTTTGCAGCAAATGAACCAATTCCTCCATCTGATCGGGTTGCATAAAAATATCGGGGAACAGAGGGGATAGAAGTGACGGCAAATACACGGGTCTTTCCATTTACTTCGGCGGCTAGAGTAAGGAGGCCGTTATAGTAGGATATATATAATACATCCACTTTTGTAGCGAATCCTCCTACTGCGTCAGGATAAAAATCCAGATTTCCGGTTAACGTGACTCCATATTCCAAGCCATCATCTCCTTTCATCGTGAAACGGGTATGACCTGCAAAATTAGCCCCAATACCTGTTACAGAAGTGGATACGGAACATTTTACAACAAACCCATTGATCATCTGTGGAGTGTTGATCAAAATATTTGTTCTCGCACTTCCACCAGCTGGGAGTACAATGTTGTTATTGCTATCTACCTGTGCGCTTCCTGTTAAATCTTGCCAAACAGGGTTCAGTGCTGAAAAGGTAACCCCTTGTTTCACTAATAGTTCAGGACTGCTCAGATTGGTAAGCAGGTTGTGGGTGCAAAAGAACTGATAATAACCCTGGGGATATGCATTCCATTTTAATCCAAAGTTCAAAATATTGGGCATATTTTGAAGAACAGTGAAATTATCAATATCGTATTCTTCAGGAGTTGCTAGAACATTCCCATTAATATCTTTTACACGTTTCATGACAAGCTTTGCATTGGGAGTTTGATTGTCTACAAACAAATTCAAGCCAATTAAAGTGATGTATTGCGTAAAGGTTAAAGAATTATCTATGAACGGGAGGATAACACTGTCAATTCTGGGTTGGCCTGTAGAATAAAGTTCGTTAGACAAACGCATTCCTTTTCGCCATGCAACCTTTTCACTATCGTTTAATGATGACGGAAGATTCATAAAAGGCTGCTTTCCATTTGTTTTTCCAATGCGGCCAGACGCATTTTGAGTTAATAATGTATTAAATAGTGCTTCATTGGAAACATCTGCTAATCCTGTAATGGAGTAGGGTAAACCAGAGGTATTAATCCCCCAGCTATCTCCCAAGGTTAACCCGGCGCCTGCTGTAGAAGTCAAAGTTGAATTAGCAACATTTTTTCCTAGATCTCCAGCAGGTAGTTTTGCAGTATTTCCATTATGATCCAGACCTAAAACTTTTGGATAATCCTGAAGACTTCCATCTTTGGAGGGTTTATTTATTTTATTGTCCAGTTTTTCTCTGGTGTCTGTGTTATATTCTTTTTGAGTAGAGATTCCGGCAGCTAATAACGCTGGGTCAGAAATATTAATAGAACTATCTTTTAAATCTTCTTGTTGAAGACCCACTGCAGAGGTTTTCAAATCTCCATTTTCATCAATTGCATAGTCTGTATAAGTAGCTGAACCTGGTTCAGCTACTTGATAAATGACATTATTCTCTCTTTCCTGTTCTGGAGGTAATGCATTTACCCTTATGATTTTTCCTATATTGGACATATTATTTGTTTTAGTAATTGTTGATCGTTAAATTATTGCCAGTCTCCAGAAATAACTTTCTCTGAAGAGGTACCCGAATTTTGAACACCAAGCAGGTTATTATTCTTTTTAAAATTGACATCTTCTGTGACTACATCAGATGGGACTTCGAAATCTTCAAGGTTTTCTTTCGTAAATGGCAATGCCGTAAGGGTTTGTAAACCTGCGGAACCTTCCTGAAGAATGTTTAAAGAAGTAGGGAGTACCGTAATCCATGCTTTACCTTGTTTTACACCTACCGGCTCACGCAATTCGTCTACGATACTTAGGTACATTGGATCTCCGATTACCGGAACTTCTCCGCCATTCCAAATTTTTCCTGTAGACATAAAGAACTGTACTGCATCTTCAAATCCTGGTTTTACAGTAACAATTACCCTTGCCATCCCTGCCTGAAGGAAGTTTCTGAATAAAGGATCAGTATTTTGAGACAGATACATTTGCTGCCATTTGGCTTTGTCTCCCCAATAGTAAGGATAGAAAGTATAATCCATGATGCTCCATTCAAAGGCTTGTTCCATGAATTTTGCCAATGCAGTATATTGTTCAAGATCATCGCTTAATACAATACTGAAATCCTGCATTTTCTCGGCTCCATTCGTGAAGTCTTTTCCAAGTGAGCCATAATCCTGCAACAGATAGGCAATACAGTTATGCTTTAGGATGACAGATTCCATACTACGGAAGAAATTACTTGTATTAAGTGTTTCTCTGTTTTTCTCTTCCTCCTCTTTAGCTTTTTTCTCTATTTCTGCTTTTTTCTCTGCGAAAATGGCATAAGCCTCATCATAAGCTTTGATAATGGCTGTAAAGTTTTCTAATAGCCATGTTGACATATAGGCTGCAGAAAGTTTACACGTAATTTCAAACGCAATATTTACAGAGTCTATATTTACACATCTGTATGTAAAGTCATATGATCCCGTTACATTTTGTGGTGTAAAATAGGAGATCTCATCAACAGATTTAATATGGCTGATAAATTCCCTCATACCTCCTGTGAAATCACTCGTATATAAAACATTTTTACCAGGAGAGTCTCTTTCGAAACCATAGTACATTTTTACGGCACTAGCTTCATAATTGTCTGGAATATCAATTTGCCTGTGTTTCGTTTCTCCGTTTCCATCTATTTTATCCCATTGTTTTCCTAAAATAAGGTTAATTGGAGATTTCGGCTGATCGGTAAGCTTTACACCATAGTGATTAGCCCAATATTCAATCTGTTCCCTAGTCGCTTTTTGGGCACTTTCCATTTTCCATTTGTCGGTAGCATTTCTTGGGTCTAGCGGTGGAACTAATTGGTCAGATTTTGAAGAAGCCGCTGCAAGATTATGAAGTCTCGCCGGCTCAGGAACCATAAATTCAAACATGGTACGTTTACCGTAGTTGAAAATCTGGTTTTTCATCTTTTTATCTACCCATCTGTAGATACCCACTACATGCTTGTCTCCATTTCTGTTATCATAACCATGCGCATTGTTTTCTTCAAACTCCTCAATAATTTTTTCAATCCTTTCTTCCGCTACTTTGGTAAGGATTCTTTCTGTAGCTTTTTCTGTAATTTCCTGAGATTTTGAAATAGCCTGTCTGGTACTGTTCTCTTTAGAGTTTCTGGCGGCGAAACTTCCTCCGACTTCAAAAGATTTACCCATACCTCCATATCTGAAATGAGCTTCAGTATTGATATCCTGTTGGATAACATTAGCAACTTCAGATTGCATGTCATTTCTGGTTGTGGTTGTAGTATCGCTTAGAGTTTCTCTCTCTGTAGATTTTGAAGTCGTAGTTTGAATCTCACTTCTTCTCAGTCTACGCGTTGACTTTTGTTTAAACTCTTTTGCCATAATGTTTTCGATGTGAGTGACCTCTCCCGGAACATAGGCATGGGTTGTCTGTACAACTTTTAAGTAATCGGCAATCCCCAATCTTTTTACCCCAAAGTGCTTAGGGATAAAGGTTCCCGGCTTATACTGGCCACCCCCTTCGGTTGGGTTTTCACCTTCATCTTTTGTTTCTTCGGTATAAAGAATACCTGTAAAAGTTTTGTTAAGTTCAATTGCAGAAAGACGTAACGAAGCTTCTTTTCCATTATTGAAATAAATTTTTATGTCCAGAGAGCGGATAAACTTACCAAACTTGTCAATTAAGAATAATGGCAGTTCCACTTTGTTATCTATAACTTCAATATTGGAAAAGTTTTCTTCATAAAGCCCGAAATCAGTGCTGGCATTGATTGTTACAGAAGTGGCTCCCCAGGCATTGCTTTCAGCCTGATAATAGAATGTAGCAGTTGCGGGCATTCTTGAGGAGACAGGCTCGTATGATGTTTTTAGATAATAGGATCTTGGAACAATACGGGATGCAGCACTGTAAGAATTAACAACAGGAATTAATACTCCTCCGATGCTTGCATAAGTTTGTTCAAGAGATGGAGATTTCTGGAATAAGGACTGAACTTTTGAAGTCGTTTCTTCATCCAGTTTTTCAAAAATTTCAGGATAAGTATCAAATTCATCGGTAATAGAAACCTCAACTCTTCCTAATTGCAGCTTTCTGTCATTTAAAACGGTAATTGTGGAGAAATCTAATCCGTTTTCAGGTTTCTCTTCACTGGTTACCTTTGTGAAAATATTGACAAATAGTTTAAAAGAATCTAATGAAAGTTTCTCTTTCAGATCTCCAAAGTTAATTTCATTTTTATACTCGAATTTGAAAGGTGGAACTTTTAATGCTTCCAATGAAGCATACAAGGCATCTATTTGTTCCTGCGTTAAACCTCCATTTGCAATTTGTGACTTAATGCTTTCATGCATATTGTCATATTTTTCAACATCAGCCTGATGAGTATTCATGTACTCTTTGTAAGCCGCATCATATGCTTTGGCTCTTAAAGTATTGAATGTTTTCTGGGTGGCTTCCAGCTCAGATCGCAACTGGATCAGTCCGTCTTTTTCAAAGGTAAGATGGGATAATTCTGAAATTCTCTCCCCTTCGGCTTTTAATTGTTGTTGGGCCGCCATTGAAAGGGCTGTTCCATTGATAACTCCATCTCCAATTTTAGAAACATTGACCTGAAAAGCATTTCCACTTCCATTAGACGTAGAATCTGTATTTTCTCCTTCATAGCCATCTCCAAATAGCTTCATTGGGAGAACAACTCTGGCTTCCAATGCTTTTGCTTTTAAATCTTCTCCGTTGACTTTTATTAATTCCGGAGTGGCAGGTAAGTCACAGACATATCCGAAGTGAAAGGCTCTTAAAATGTGTACTAAAGCTTCTTTAACGTAAAAGTTGTTTTGGGTAACAGTTTGATAAATAAGGTTATCCCAAACTTGTCCTAGTTTACTTTGAATTGCACTGCTGTTGTATAAGTTTTTGGCTGTAATTTCATCTAATGCTGTAATAACTTCTTTTTTTGCAATCTTTCTTCCTATTTTAAGAGCTTCAGAAAGAGAACTGCTTTCAATTTCGATTTCACTTTGATAACCTGTTGTATTGAATGTTTTAGCCGCATTTTCCAATGCCCTGAATTTTTCCAAAGCGGTGCTTCCCGGATTGATTGCTGAATCAAAAGAACTTGTCAATTGTGTTGGTCTGTGAATGAAACCCAGATTGACTTTTTTAGTTTCTGTCAATTCAGGATTTCTTAAACTCACAAATCTAAATAAGGTTTGTGGTGCAGTATTATTTGTTTCGTTTGTTGCCATTTTAATATTTTGCTGTTTTTGTGTTAAGTGATTATTGATATTAGACAGGTTGATCTCCTTTCTTCGTATATTCGAGAGTAAGCGTGAAAGAGTTAATTGCAGAATAATTATAATTAGGATTACCTTTCAGCTGAAACTGTACAAACTCTTTTTGTAGTGAGATGAAAGCTTCGCCTCTTATTTGGTTCCCTGAAAAGTCTGCTTTCATATCATACCACTCAGTAAACATTTGATTGGATACAATAACTTCCATGTCTTCGAAGATTTTGTCAATCAGAATGATTCCGTGATCTGGAATTTGAGAGAAAACAACTGTTTTTCTATAGACGGGTTTATTGTCAATCCATAATCCACCGGTTTTTACTTCTTCTTTGGAATAGGAGTGCTGTTTGTCTGCGTATTTCTTCTGGATGTAATCAAGATCCGTTACATTATGAGTATAATCAGATGATCCTGAAAGTCCTCTTACATCGGCTCCACCACAACTAATCAGATAAGTAGGCTCAATTGTAGTAATTCCTTTTTTTGTAATTTCAGCTACCGGACCATCAAATTGTTCAAGGAATGTAAATGTAGAATGCCCCATAAGAGTTCCGTTTTGTGTCTTATCTGAGCAGAAAACGGCACCTTTAGAAAGTCTGGTAAAACTATTGTTAGTCATGTCTTTGATAACAATGTCTCCTGTTACTGGCTTATTAGACATTGTTCCGGCTAATGGAATAGACTCAGAAGTAGCTTTATCTTCCCAACCGAATGTTCCATCAGGTCTTGCAACAATATTTTTGGTATAACTTGAGTCTGCTGTTGGAATCTGATTGGGTGTAATTGATAATTTACCATTCAGATTTACATATCGGTCTACGAAGTTTCCGGAGATTAAAGCATCAGATAATGTTACAGAATTTCCTGACTTATTATTGTGGATATATAAGCTGTTTTGTAATTGAGCATTTGCAAATGCAGAATTATTACCCATTATAATATTACTGCTTGAGCCTGCAGAGAGCGCTGAACCTGCATTTTGACCTAAAATAATGTTCAGACTGTTACCGTCTCCACCCCAATTTGCTGCATAAGTTCCTATAATGGTATTGCCATTGGTTTGCTTAGCATTACCAAAAGCAGAGTATCCAATAACCGTATTGTCATTCGAGGATAGCCCGTTTGAGTAGCTAGAGTTACCAATAACCGTATTTCCTATAGAGCTGCCATCAGATGTAACGTATGTGGAGTTTCCAATAACGAGATGATCAGAGCCATAAGGTTTTGAACTTTTACCTATTGAAATAGTATTACTGGAATTAACATTCAGATCATCAATTTTATCATTAATTATAATATTGTTTAAAGCAGAAGATCCGCCATAGCTTATTCCTTGTACATTGATAGATTTGGTAGTTTCGTTTCCTCTATCAGTTACGGATTGCAGGGTTCCAAGCTCACCCTGGGTAATGTCAATGTATCTTGCTCCTGTCCATCGGTAAAGTTTATTGTTGTCTTTGGTGATATAAATCTTTCCAGATTCCCCTGATTGAGGAAGATTAGAAAGGGTGTCAAATTCTAAGACATCATCTACATAGCTTGGCAGTTGTGAAGCGGGAACTAGTCCGTCTACAAGGTCTGCTTTTTTGGAAAAATCATAGTTTAGTTTTTCTGCCGGAATCTTTTCTTCTTTATGCCAGTAAGATTCCTGCCAATCCCAAAATTCTTCCTGTTTGGGGATGTCTCCGTTTTCGAAATAGAGTTTTAGTTCTTCTTTTGTTTTCATTTTTAATATTTATCTGTACGTGATGGTTGCGGTTACGGGAATGCCTGCATTACTAAGGTCTAAACCTATTGGTGCAAAAACTTTTTTTAGAGAAGGAATATTGAAAGCATTTTGTCCTACAGACTTTACCGAACTGGGAATCTCCAAGAAAGCTAGTTCTGTACTTCCTGATAATTGGAATGCTCGATCTTCAATAATTTCTATACCAGTTTCTAGTACAAGCTCTGATACTCTGGCAACCGCACTGTCGAAGGCAGATAGCTCAATAACTTTACATGATCCAGGGATTTTTAAAATCCCTTTCAAGTATTGAAGAGAAAATGCTCTGGCATTGATTCTTTCCAAAGATTGTGGGAAAATAATTTTCGAAATTCGTTTTATAGGCATTGAAAAGGTAAACCCTCCAATAACTTTTATTCCTTCAGGAAAAACAATAGTGGTATCAGTACCAATAATCTCGGTACTATCCGTTGGTGAATAAGCAAATTCTTCATAAGTGGCTAGATCAAGGGAGGAATGGTCTAGTTTTTCTTTCTTATGCCAGTATGAATCAAGCCATTCCCAGAAATGCTCCTGCATAGGTTTATCTCCATTTTCGAAATAGAGTTTAAGCTCTTCTTTTGTTTTCATAAAAAATTGTGATTTAATTAATAGATTAATACTTGAAGCCTCTATTGGATGGCTTCAAGGTATTATAGCCTTATTTTTGGAGTGATTATAGGCTATGTTTCCACTTTTGGGGGATATTTTAGGGTTTTATGATCATTTTAAACACAGTTCCGGCTGTTCAGCATTTTGTGATGGTGATTCAAAGGATTCGAGAATAATGTAATGAGACTGTTGGTGTATAGTAGGGAAATGACTGAACAGCAGCAGAACGTGTTGTGTTTAAAAGTATATATTAAATGGTGTCTTCTTCCAGAACATCATCTTCAAAGTCTGTTCTGAAGAAGTTTTCAATGTCATTGAGATAGTTTTCATAGTCCATCTCTGCATTTTCGATGTCGCTCCACTCTATGGTGTAGAGATCTTCATCGAAGATTGTATCTGTGTTGTGAGTTGGCATTTCCATGTTTTTTGTGATAAGGTGTTGGTTATATTTTGAACATATTTTGGGCTGTTCAGCATTGATGAATGTTGAAATCAAAGGCTTTTAAAGTTTTTGTTGATTGTTATTTTGTGGCTTTGTTTATACTACAAAAGTAGGAGTGGGGAGCGACAAAACTTGACGTGTTAAAAAAATATTTTTCAATTTGATGATATAAGTTTTTTAGCTTATATTGAGTATTTATAAGCTAAAAAACTTATATTTTGTTTTTGATGAGCTTCTGAACAATTTGGTTCAATGTTTCTCTGTTATCATCAATATAGCTCAGCCCTGCCTGTATCAGGTTTTCAATATTAGAGCGTCTTACATTATCCATTGCCGGAGAAGCATTTTTCAAGGATGGGTTGAGGCGGTAATAGTTTTTCTGGTTTCTCAATCCTAAGGTCTGAAACATTTGGCCCAACTGATAATCTACTGTTTCTGCATTGGCAGACATTAAAATATCAATGATAGGATTTACCCAGCCTATTTTTCCTGCTTTTTCCAGTCTTTTAAAAGAATAAGGTCTGGCTTCAATTCCTGTTCCTATGGAGATGATAATCATGTCATTAACCCCCGGATGATTGGCTTTCTGATGATTTTTTAAAACCTCTGCAAAAGGGATTTTTCTGGCCTCTGCATAAGCGCAAAGAGCTGGGTTGTTTGCAAACATACCGCCATCAATCAGGCTGAAGATCTGTCCGTACATAGATTTAATCTGCACAGGACTAAAATAGGTGGGTGCTGCTGATGTGGCTCTGCAAACATCTTTTACATAAAAATTATCTGTGCTGAGGTGAGCTTCCCAGGAATTGAAAAGCTTTGCTCGCCTGTTCTCTATATCATAACTTGTTATTAAACATGGTTTTATTAATTCCTTTAATTCTAGATTTCCAAAAAAGTCATTCAGGTTTTTCTGAAGTGCTTCCTGGGAAATCCTTTCATTCAACAATCCAAATGGATTAACCAGTTTTTCCCAAAAGGAAACCTGGAAGATATCACCGCCTTTTTCAGCATACAATTCCAAACCTTTCTGAATGGAATATTTTGCTTTACGAACTTCATCGGGGCACAGGATAATTGATGCGATCAAACCTCCTGTACTGCTGCCTGCTACCAAATCAAAATAATCCCCGAGCTTTGCAGTGGGTTTATCATAATACTGGAGCTGTTCTTCTATGTAGCGCAGAATAATGCAGGTAATAATTCCTCTTATTCCGCCTCCGTCCAAAGAAAGAATGGTTGTCTTTTTCATGTGATATTTTTATTTGTTTTTTTTGAAGAATACGGATAATTTTTATTTCAGATATCAGTTTTGTGTCTTGTGCTTTTTCTGAGTTATGTATCTGATTTTCATTATCTTTTTAGTTGTTTTCTTGTAAATCAAAGATAGGACGGAGAAGCGACAGAACGTGTCGTGTTTTAATTAATTTCAATTAAAAAATGATATAATTTTGCTGATCTCTTGGCATCTTTAACAGCTTTCTCCAGCTGATTTTTATAAGTCCTTTTTTCGATGAAATATTCTTTTTTTCAAAGTGGGGAAGGTCCTTGAATGTTTTCCAGTTTCCACCCCAATCCCAACCATGTCTGGCAAAAATCTTCACACATTCATACCAATCGGCAACCTTATCATTATCCCAGTCTTTTACAGTGTCCCAGCTTGCGGTTTTTCCGTCAATCATCAGGCAGATATCTACGGCGAGACCATAATTGTGAATACTCTGTCCTGCTTTGGCATTGGTTACCTTTTTTCCGGAAGTAATTCTTCCGATGGCATAGAGCTTTTCCTGTTCCTCAAAAGATCTTAATCCTTGGGTGATTCTTATTTTTGCTCTTCCGGTGAGAGCTTCATCACATTCCTTGATAATTTGTTTTACTTCGTCTCTTACCAGTGGGTGAAGTTTCTGAATTCTTTCTGATGTTACTTTGTCCATAATCTTATCTTTTTAAAGCAAAAGTAGTAGGGGAAAGCGACAAAAATTGACGTATTTTAATTAAAAATGGAAAGAAAAATAGAAGTATAGAAAAGTGTTTTTGAAAACAAAGCTATCATGGTAATACGACAAAACATGTCGTATTTAAAAATATTATTCATTTGTTTTTCAATGTGTTAAATCTAATGTTAATTCCAGCCTAAAAGATTATTTTATTCTTTAAAAACAATAATTTTGTATAGATAATTCAAGATACACCATGTATGCGCTGGTAGATTGTAACAATTTTTTTGTTTCCTGTGAAAGGACTTTGGATCCTACACTGGAGGGCAAACCCGTTGTGGTTCTTTCCAACAACGATGGGTGCGTTGTATCCCGAAGTAAGGAAGCAAAAGATCTGGGTATTCCCATGGCTGCACCGGCGTTCAAATACAAGGAGCTTTTCAAACAACATGATGTAAAAAGCTTTTCAGCGAAATTTGAGTTATATAATTACAAAAGCCAGCAGGTTATTCATATTGCCAGTTCCTATGTTTTGGACTATGAGGTGTATAGCATTGATGAACTTTTTCTCGATTTGACCGGATTTAAATACATTGATATTTATGATTATTGTTTTAAAATTAAGGAAGAAATTGATGATAAAGAAAATATTCCTGTAAGTATAGGAATTGCGCCGACCAAAACCCTGTGTAAGGTGGCCAACAGAATTGTAAAGGATTTTCCGAAGCAATTTAATGGGGTCTATATTATGGATACTCCGGAGAAAATTGAAAAGGCTTTGAAATGGCTGAATATTGGTGATGTATGGGGAATTGGAAGAAAACTGGCTGTAAAAATGAATGACAGCGGAGTTTATAAAGCATGGGATCTTCTTCAGAAACCGGAGGCATGGGTTAGGAAAATCATGGGAATTCACGGAATAAGAATGATCAATGAGTTAAAAGGGATTCGTCAGCTGGAATTAGATGCTCCATCACCCAAAAAGTCGATTGCTGTTACCCGAAGTTTTATGCAAATGCTTACAGATAAGGAAGAGATCCGAGAGCGGGTAGAAACCTTTGGAATGTATTGTTCAGAAAGGCTACGTAAGCAAAATACCTGCTGCAAGATGATAACGGTGTTTGTACAAACCAACAGGTTCAGAAAAGATCTTCCTGAATATAGAAATGGAATGACCCAAATTCTTCCCAATCCTACCAATTCCTCTATTTTAATAGGAAGAGTTGTAAACGAATTATTTGAAGCCATCTACAGGGATGGGTTTCACTACAAAAGAGCTGGGGTTATGGTCAATGACTTTGTTCCTGAAGATCAAAGACAGATCAGTCTTTTCGAAGAAGATACCCAGAATCAACATCTTCCTGTGATGAAAGCGATGGATGCCATGAACAAAAAATACGGAAAAGATAAGGTCCGTTTGGGAAGTATGAGCGGTGAGAATACTTTTGGCCGTACTCAGATGTCTCCTGAATATGAAGCTTTCTTAAAAAATAATACCTTACCTGAAGCTAACTTTAGATTCCATTAGGAGTTCAAGATTTAGATTAAGAAGCTTTCATTTCAAAAGTTCTGAAAAAAAATAGATCTTTATTTCTTTAAATATATTAAAATACCGAATTTTGATATTGTAAATAATATTCTAACTTATTGTAAGTCAGTTGTTTTTGTTGTTTGTTGTTAATGAGGCTATTGTGTAAGAGCTCCTTTTGAGTTTATCTTTGGAACTGAAATTCTGCACGTTTTAAAACCACAAATTACATGAAAAATTTAAATTATCTCATAAAAGGGATTCTGATCACGGGATGCCTTTCTTTTAATTTCATTAAAGCACAGGTAGGTATTAATACCGCTAATCCTCAGGCGATGTTCCATGTGGATGGTGGGAAAGATAACCCTGCATCCGGAAATATAACCTCTGTACAAGCTGCGAATGATATGGTAATTACTTCTTCCGGTGAGCTGGGAATAGGAACTTTATCTCCAGCAGTAAAAGTAGATGTTCGTTCTATTGATAATACTGATAATTCGATTGGTATCGGAGAAACTTCCCAAACTGCTGCTGCTGCAGGAGGCGGAGCTGTAAGGTATAATCCGCTGAATGGTGGGAAAATGCAATATTCAGATGGTGTAGTGTGGCAGGATCTTATTTCTACGCCTACCAAGGCTGTTGTAGTGGCTAATATAGAGGCTGCGAACTTTGCCGTTAAAATTCCTTATCAAGTTTCTACCAGTATCCTGGGATGGAACGAAATTACAGATCCTACAGGTGACTTTACTCCAGCAACAGGAATTTTTACAGCACCAAGAACAGGAGTTTATCTGGTTTCCTTTACGTATGATTTTGTGAGAATCCCTATTGAATCCGGATATTTTTCTGAAGCGAGATATGTAGTGAATGGAAGCACTACCGTTAAGAAGTGTGTAAAATCATTTTCCAACATTTCAAAACAGGCGCAGGTAGCAGGCTCATGCGTTGCAGGAGTACAACTGAACAAAGGAGATACGCTTCAACCACAGATCTATCAGTCAGTGTACAATGGAAGTTTGAGTTTACGAACACATACTTCGTCTTCAAGTAATGACTATGGTTTTGTAAATATTTCGATATTAGAACAATAACACATTTGATATGATAAAAAAATTAATACCAACCCTAATCATTTGCGGAAGTTTAGGGCTCAACGCACAAGTGGGCATAAATACCTCTTCGCCTGAAAGAGTACTTCATGTAGACGGGCAAAAAAATACTTCTGCTTCAGTGCTATCCACTTATTATGATGATGTGGTGGTAACTTCTACAGGTAATATGGGAGTAGGAACAAAATCGCCTAAAACAAGACTGGACCTAAGATCACCAGAAAAGGTAAATGCAATGGGTGTTGGAGGAACCTCGCAAACGGCGGCGGTGGCAAAATCAGGGGCGTTGAGGTATAATTCTGGCACACAGGATTTAAGCTATTCTAATGGGACGTCTTGGGTTACCCTGGCTCATAAGGCTGCAAATGATTTTGTGGACGCTGAAAATTTCTCCGGACAAAGCTTTAGTAACAGCACACAGGCTACTATTACAGGCTGGACGAAGAAAACTGATGTTAACAGTAGTTTTAATGCAGGAACAGGAACATTTATCGCTTCAAAAACGGGTGTTTATGTTGTTTCCTTTACATTTTCATTAGCTTCAGGAGGTGTTGCAAATGATTCACGATATGAAACCCTGATTCAGACCAATTCTACTTCTGCTTCTACCAATACAGTTTTCAAGTGTGTGGGAAGTTATCCCGGAAATAATACCATTGGGAATCGTATTGCCGGGAACTGTTCAGGGATTTTTAACCTAATAAAAGGAGATAATATTACAGTAAGCCTGAATCAAAAACTAGGCAATACAAAAACGCTGGATGCAGATGGAACCCTTACTTCTTTAAGTATTTTCGGATTATAAAAAAATTAATGATGAAAAAGAATTGTTTACTGATTTTGATGACTTTAGGTTTCAACTGTGTGTTTTCACAGGTTGGAATCAAAACGCCAAATCCACAAGGTATCTTGCATATTGATGGAAAGGCAGATAACCCCGTTTCGGGAACGGTATTTACTCCTGCTCAGCAAAGTAATGATGTTCTGATTAATAGTGCCGGAAGAGTAGGAGTAGGAATCCATAATCCTGCTGTAAAAGTAGATGCAAGAAACTCCGGAAACGGTGCTGTTGGTTTTGGAACATCTTCACTGACAGCAGCCACTGCAGACGAGGGAGCTGTCCGGTATAATAATGGTATGGAATACTCTAATGGAAAAGAGTGGCTGCCATTACTCACGGCACAGCCGGCAAATAATAAGGTCATTGTTATTGCAGCTAAGACAAATAATAATGTAAAACTGGGTACTCCTTCTATACCTACAGTAAATGCAGGCTTACAAAACAGGGTCAGTAATTACCTGGTAGATTGGGCAAAGACCTTTGAAAGTAATTCCGGGACAAGCTTTAGTGCTTCTGCAGGAGTTTTTACAGCACCTAGAAATGGAGTTTATGTGGCTTCTTTCACTACGGATCTGGCCCCTCTTGCCATCAATTATACTACGGATGTTTTAAACCCGATCCAGATAGAGGCGATCTGGCAGCTGTATGATAATACAACAGGCCTGCTCGTTACCAATATTGTAAACACGGTAAAGTGCGTCAATACAATGTCTTCCAATAGTTTAACCAATATTGATGCTGGAAGCAACTGTACCGCATCATTCTATATGACTACAGGACAAAGACTAATGCCTTATATCTGGTTTAATTTAAATAATTCTAACACTGCCAATTTTTCATTAAATAATGCGGGTGGGTATAACAATCTTACCATTGCAGAACAGTAATTTATGTACCCTCTCCAAGAGTTTTGATAAAGGCTGACGGGTGTAATCCTGTGATTCTTTTAAACTCAATGGAAAAGGCACTATGAGAAGAATACCCCGTAATTTCAGCAAGGTGATTGATTTTGTATTTTCGATATTGCGGGTCGTTTTTTAGTTGACTTACAATATAGTTGATTCTAAGATGGTTGATGTACTGATTAAAGTTAAGGTTCTTATGTTTTCTTATGATCGCTGAAAGATAATTCGTATTTATATTCAAGGTGTTGGCTAAGTTGTAGCGTGAAATGTTCTTGCCGTTAAAATCAAGATTCTCTTCAAAATTTTTCAACCCTGTTAGAATGTTTTCCTCTGCTTCAGCGGAAATTTTCACTTCCGTTGAAGTATTGCTGTATTGAGGCTGGATTTCCTCAGTAGTATCATTGGAATCCTCTTCATAGGCAGGAAGAGAAATCCCGTCTCTATATATTCTGGCAACTGCTTCCTTATGTTTTTTTCTAAGACGAATGCTGTTAAAAATAACAATGCCCGATAACAGTGCCATGACAAGACATACAATAATTAACCCAATTGAAAATCTATGACTTTTGTTAAGCTCATTATCAAAGTTTTCCTCTTTTTTTGAAAGTGTTTTATTGATCGCCATTGCCTTGTTATAGGAGATGCTGTCTTTCAGTTTGAGATTTTCAACCTTATATTTCTGAATATTGGATGAGTCGTGAAGCTGAGTGTAGACCGTTTCAAGATTCTTTGTAACTTCTATTTTCTTTTCATTAAAACCATACTTATTGACGATGGCCAATGCTTGTTGATAATACAAAACAGCACTGTCCGGTTTATTTTGTTTAAAGAATGAAAACCCTATATCATTGAGAATGCTGGATTTAAGGTAATGGTTGCCGTCGTCTATCAATGCTAGAGCTTGTATAAAGCATGATTTTGCTTCTTTAAATTTTCCTACCTCAGATAAACTATACCCCATGTTGGTGTAGGCTGAGATCAACAGTTCATTTCTTCTGGGTATATTTTTGATCCTCCGGAATTCCTGAACAGCACTATTGGAGTAGAGCACTTTTTCCTTGTACTGGTTTTCATTGAGGAGAATCAGAAAAGAATTATAAATCATCCCTTTCAATTCATGCCCTTCATCCGTATTATTATTTTTGACTTCTGCCAATGCTTTCTGTAAATTTCTAGAAGACTCTTCTAAAAGTCCAAGCTTTGCATATTGTGTACCCTGCATTCTGTAGGCAAGGGCTTTTCCTATAGCATAATTATTTTGTGTGGAAGTTTTCAGTGCTTTTTCGGAAAAATCAAGGCTCCTCTTTGCATCTGATCTTAAATAGCTATTGTATGACTTTAAATAATAAGCCTTGGCAAGATATTCTGGTACATTTCTTTTCTGTGCGGAATCTATAATTGTATTGAGAACAATTTCTGAACTGTCCGGATTTTTTGAAGAAAGTCCTCGTGCATATTTATATTGTCTCTCAAAATCAAATGTTTGAGAAAACGAATATGTCGAAATAATGAGGAAGAAAAAGAATGTAATTTTTTTCTCCATTGTGTGTTGTGTTTATTTTTTTTCGTACTTCCAGTTTCTGCCTTTGCCCTCTTCAATCCATTCCAAAGCCTGTTCCATTCTTTTGTTTCTGGTAGCTTCTGTTTTTGCTTCAGTAAGCCACATGATGTATTCCTTTCTGAAAGATGGAGATGCTTTTTCAAAGAAACCTAATGCTTTCGAATTATGGTTTAAAGCGGCCTGAAAATAATCCGGAACTTCCATCTCTGTTTTGGATGGGGCGGCCTTTTTCAGGGTAACTCCCATATCAGTAAGCTCCATGGCTTCCAGAATTGCTTTTTTAAGCTGAGGTTTTGAGGGAAGATCTTCAGTTTTTGTAATTTTTCCTAGACTGAACATGGAGTTCTTTTCAATGTTATGAGTGATTTCCTGCATGGTTTTCATCTCTTTCTCCAGCCAGAATCCAAAGGTGCAATGCTGCTTAAAGGAGGCCATCGCACAGAGGTTTTTCCCTTTGTAAATAAAATGAGGGAAGCTCCACTTCATGGTTTCCTCTGCCTCTGGACAGTATTCATGAACGGTTTCCCGGATGTAAAGAAGAATAGGCTTCGCGAAATCTTGTGATTTTTCAATATAAGAATCTATTTTTGAGCTGTATTTTTCCATGTTTTCTATTGAAATAACTTTATGGTTTCATTGACAAGGAATTTTACCTGATCCGGTCTTCCTCTGTCATTTTTAGGATTGTTGGAATAGCTTCCGGTTTTTACAATAACCATATTGTGTTCTGGAATCATAATGATATACTGCCCCTGAAGTCCTAAGAAATAATAGTGTTTGATAGGGTTGTCGTGATTAATCCAAAGACCCATTCCATAGATGTTTTCAGATTTTTCTGTCGGGGTTCTCATCTGCTCAATAAAATCAGAATTAAGGACCTGCTGATCTCCTACCTTGCCATCATCCAGAAATAACTGGCCTAGTTTTGCAAAGTCCCTTGCATTAGAGTGAATGCAGCAATATGTTTTTTCCATTCCATGATTGTCTGTACTCCATTTAGCATTTTGTTCCATTCCCAGAGGAACCCAGAATTTTTCAGATAAATAGTTTGCCAAGGGTTGTTTTAAAGCCTTTTTTAGAGCAAAGCCAAGAAGTTGTGTCGCTCCGCTTTGATATTCAAACCTTGTTCCCGGGGATTCCTTGAATCTTCTTGAAAATACGGCTTTTACAAGACTTTTCCCATAGTAGGCTTTGGCATTGGGAAGAAACGGACTGTTATAATTTTCATCCCAGTCAAGACCAGCTTCCATTTGAGCCAGATTTTTGAGCGTGACTGCATTTCCAAATGTTTTTTCCTTAAATTCAGCATAAAAGTCAGAAATCTTTTCGTCAATATTATGAATGATCCTTTCTTCCAGTGCTTTCCCCAAAAGCATAACGGTAACGGCCTTAGCCATGGAAAAAGAATTAGTTTGCGAAAGTTGATTATACCCTTCCCAATATTGTTCATGAAGAATTTTTCCATTCCTTATCACCACAAAAGAGGCTGATTTAGAATGTCTTAGATCTTCGACTAAATGTTCAGATAATTCTTTTTTATTGTAATCAGAATCTTCTTCCCATAGTCTGGGCTCTTCTGTAGCAATAGGATTGCTTGGAAACAGGTTTCCATCATCAATGTAGGCACTTGATTTTCCTTTAAGGTAGGTTTTGGAGATGCCACTAAATAAGTAATCATATCCAAAAAAATAAGCTGCTGCCGCTCCGGCTACTGCCCCGCCTATCATGTACTTTAATATTCTCATTTTTCGTCAATCGGTCTCTAACAAATTTAAAATAATTTAGTTGAAAAAATAAAAATGAATTAACAAATAAGTTATTTTTGCTCTTATTTGATGAAAAAGATGACCAGGAAACTTATCATATTGGGGTACTTCCTATTTTCGATTATGGGAATAGCCCAGGTTTATAAGCCGATAGATACTGCAGATTATTTGCAGCGTAAGGCCTTTTTATATAATTTTAATGCCCATAGTGAAGCCTTTATCAAAGGGTTGAGATCTCAGTACTCAGGGAGGACGAGTTCGGAGTTATCTAAAATTTATAAACAATTAGGAACTGATTTTGAGGGCAAGGTGAAAAACAAGGACTTTGTGTTTAAATCTGAGTTTGATGCCGTAATAAAATCGCTTATTGAGCGCCTCAGAAAAAATAATCCCAGAGTTCCCAAAGATCTTAAAATTTTAATAGCCAGAGATAATACTCCCAATGCTTATTGTCTTGCAGATGGAACCTTTGTCATTAACATGGGGTTGTATAACTGGCTGGATAATGAGGAGCAGGTAGCTGCTGTAATTTCTCACGAATTAGGACATCAGATAGATGAGCACACACCGAAGATGATTTTAAGCATTGTTGAGCAGAATAAGCAGGATAAATCTACAGTACAGGATATCAATGAGACAACAGATAGTAAAAGCCTGAGCCGAAATCAAAAGGCATTTGATATCCTTAAAGATAGAATCTATAAAGAAGGTGTAGAAAAGAGAAAGCAGGAAATGCAGGCTGACTCTTTGGGATATGTCATTTTTAAAAACAGTGATTTTAAGAAAAATGAATTTGTTAATGCGCTTCAGAAACTGCAGACATTTGATACTATTTCTTCCAGAGAGCTGAAAGTAGAGACTTATAAAAAGCTTTTTGATCTTCCAAAGCAGTCTTTTAAAGAAAAATGGTTGAAAAAGGAAGATTTCTCGTTGTACAATTATAACTTTTATAAAGAAAAATTGAATAAGGATTCGTTGGCATCACATCCTGAAATGGTAAGAAGAATAGAAAGACTGGAAAAAATATTTCCTGAACTTAAGGCTTTCATTGATCCGGAAAAACCATCGGAAGCCTATATGCTATTGAAAAAGACCGCAAAGATGGAAATCTTACCAAACTATTTTCATTCGGAAGATTATGGAGTGGGAATTTATACAGCAATGCAGTTTCTACAGGATGGGGAAGAGGAAAAATACTATAAAAGTTGGCTCGGAAAATACTTTGCTAAAATATATGAAGCTCGGAAAAACTATAATCTGAACCGTTATCTGGATAGAATAGAATCCAAAAATCAAAGCGAAAGCTACCAACAGTTTCTGAACTTTATGTGGAACTTAAGTTTGGATGAAATAAAAAATATTGCAGACTTTTATAAGGCTAATGAAACCTTGGCAAAAGTAAACTGATTTATTGAGTTTTGTATTTCTAAAAATAAAAATCCTGACGATTAGACTGCCCCCAAAAAGTTAGACACTTTTTAGGGGCATTTTTTATGTATAAAAAAGAAAAATTTAGCATTGATTTT